>NZ_CP097462.1:657500-986250 GCF_023559245.1 Sphingomonas sp. KRR8 | reverse complement strand
GATCGATCAGAGCACGCGGGAAGACTGGAAGAACTTCCGGCCTTGGATAGGCGAGCTGGAGGACAAGGTCGCGAGTCTCACGAACGTGCGACGCTGAGAGGCTACACGACCGTTGGGCAAGGCAATCGCTGGACGGAGTTACCGACTTTGCGGTCCCAGTCGCTAGCATTCGCCTGTGATGGGCTGCGCCGACCTATGCGCGACAACGTTCGATGGCTGGGCTGGCATCGCTCAGCTTCGAACTTGCCTTGACCGTATCGCAGCGCTTGCACTGGCGCTTTCCTGATCGCTTCAGTTTGGTTCAGCATACTGCGGTTAACCGGCAGTGGTCGGGCGTAGACAGCACCGCCTGCGCGCCATATCCGCAGGATCAGCGCTTGTTCGTGGTGGCGCATGTTGAAGGATTGCCGATGCGTCTCATTGCCGCGCTGTTGCTTGCCTCCGTTTCCGTCGCGCCGGCCGCCGCCGCTCTGCACCGCTATGGCGGGCTGACGCTCTCGCCGGCCGGGGCCGAACTGGCCGCGATCGAAGGCGACGTAGCGCCGCACAGCGCCGTGGTGATCCGCTCCGCCCGCGACGGAAAGGTGATGCACCGGTTCGACCCTTGCGCCACCTGTAGTTACTCGGGCCTGACCTACGCCCCGAGCGGCGACGACCTGGCCTTTCTGGCCCGTGACCAGAAAGCCGGCAAGGCGACGCTCTTCCTCGCGAGCGCTGGCAACGTCAGGCCGGTGGCGACGGTCGCTGGCCTCGCCTCCACCCCGCGCTTTTCACCCGATGGCTCCCGCATCGCCCTCCTCATCACGCTGGGCGCGACCAAGGAGACTGGCGCAACCCAGGCAGGTGCACGCCAGGTCGGGGAAATCGGCGTCGCCAATGACGAGCAGCGGTTGGCGATCGTCTCGGTCGGCAAGGCGCCGGCGACCAGCGTAACGCCGCTGTCGCCCGCTGGCCGCTACATCTACGAATATGATTGGGCGCCCGACGGCCGAGCGCTGGTGGTCACGTCCGCGCTGGGCAACGGTGATGCCAACTGGTGGGTGGCGACACTCGACCGGGTCGATGCGGCGAGCGGGGCCATCACCAACATCGCCCGGCCCGCGACCCAGCTCAACATGCCACGCGTGTCGCCCGATGGGCGTTCGGTCGCCTACATCGGCGGACTGATGAGCGACTTCGGCTCGATCGGCGGCGACGTGTGGACGGTGCCGTTTGGGGGTGGCAACCCGACCAACCTGACCAGTGGCCAGCCGGTCACCTTTACTTCCCTGGCTTGGACCCGCGGTGGGCTACGGGCAACGACGCTGCAGAACGACAAGTTGGGCGCCATGGCGATCGAGCCGGGCCGCGCGCCGCAACCGCTGTTCGCCATGCCGGTCAGCCTCGCCGCGGGCGACGGCAAGGTCGCGTGGGATGCGGCCGGTGGCATTCTGGCGACGGTGGTGCAGGACTTCACCCACGCACCCGCCATCTACGCTGGGCCGGCCAGCGCTCCGCGCCAGCTCACCCATGAGAATGACGCGGCGCCGCCGGCGGTGCAGGCGCGCAGCGTCACCTGGCGCAATGAGGGCTACTCCGTGCAGGGCTGGCTGCTTGCGCCGCTCAAGGCCGACCCGCGCGTCAAGGCGCCGATGATCGTTTCGGTCCACGGCGGACCCTCGGCGGCGAATAGCCCGCGTTTCATCGAGAAGGGGCTGGGCAGCGCGCTCGAGGACGCGGGCTATTATGTGTTCCTACCCAATCCGCGCGGCAGTTACGGACAGGGCGAGGCATTCACCGCCGCCAACAAGCGCGACTTTGGCGGCGGCGACCTGCTCGACATCCTGACGGGGATCGACGCGGTCGAGAAAGTAGCGCCCATCGACGACGCGCGGCTTGGTTTGACCGGCTGTTCCTACGGCGGCTTCATGGCAATGTGGGCCAACACGCAGACCAATCGCTTCAAGGCTATCGTCGCCGGCGCGGGCCTGTCCAACTGGATCAGCTACTACGGCACCAATGGCATCAGCACCTGGATGATGCCCTTCTTCGGCAAGTCGGCCTACGACGATCCCAAGATCTACGAGGACGCCTCGGCGGTCTACCATGTGAAGAAAGCCCGGACGCCAACCTTCATCTACGTCGGTGAGCGCGACATCGAGGTGCCGCCGACCCAGTCGGTCGAGTGGTGGAATGCCCTCAAGAGCCAGGGCGTACCGACCAGCCTCGTCATCTACCCCGACGCAGGCCACTGCGTTCCAACCCAGGCTGCGGATGTCAGCAAGCGCGCAATCGCTTGGTTCGACCGCTACGTGAAACCCGGCGCGCGGTAAGGCTGTGCGTGCCTTTGCCCTCGGATTGCTGATCCTCACGGCCGCCTCGCCGCCGCAGGTTCGGCAGTGGCGCGACGAAGCCGCGAGGGTTACCATCACTCGCGACGATTGGGGCGTTGCCCACGTCCGTGCTGCGACCGACGCCGATGCCGTGTTCGGGATGATGTACGCGCAGGCGGAGGATGACTTTCCGCGGATCGAAGCCAATTACCTCACCGCTCTTGGCCGCACCGCCGAAGCGGAAGGGGAGGGCGCGATTTGGCAGGATCTCCGGGCCCGGCTCTACGTCAGTGAACCTGAACTAAAGGCGCGGTTTGCGGCGAGCCCGCCTTGGCTGAAGCGGCTGGTGCAAGCGTGGGCGTCTGGGCTGAACTACTATCTCGCCAGCCACCCCGAAGTGAAGCCGCGCGTGCTCACCCGTTTCGAGCCGTGGATGGCGCTGAGCTTCACCGAGGGTAGCATCGGCGGCGATATCGAACGAATCGACCTCAAGAATTTGCAGCGTTTCTACTCGGGTGAACTGACTTCGCTTGCAGCGGCCCAGGTCAACGACGGTGAACCGCGCGGTTCCAACGGCGTAGCCATCGCGCCGACCCTCACGGCGAGTGGCCATGCGCTGCTGCTGATCAACCCGCATACCAGCTTCTTCTTCCGCGCGGAGCAGCAGGTCACGAGCGGCGAAGGGCTCAACGCTTACGGCGCAGCGACTTGGGGGCAGTTCTTCATCTACCAGGGCTTCAACCCCGATCTTGGTTGGATGCACACTTCAAGCGGGGTGGACAGCGTCGACGAGTTCGCCGTCGACGTGCGCGGGCAGGGGCAGCAGCGCCTCTACCGCTTTGGCCAGCACTGGCGGCCGTTGGGCGTGCGGCCGATCACCATTCGCTACCGTACCGCTGACGGCCGCCTCGCCAGCCGCACCTTCAACACCTGGCGCACCCATCGCGGGCCGATCGTGCGCGCGGAAGGCGGCCGCTGGGTCGCCTTCGCAATGATGGACCGGCCAGTCCCCGCGCTGGAGCAGAGCTTCCTTCGGACCAAGGCGCATGACCTGAGCGGTTTCCTGCAGGTCGCGAAGCTGCAGGCCAACAGCTCGAACAACACGCTGGTCGCGACCCGCTCGGGCGAGATCGCCTTTCTCCTTCCGCAGTTCGTGCCTCGCCGCGACAATCGTTTTGATTATGGCAAGGTCGTCGACGGGAGTGATCCGCGGACCGATTGGCGCGGGCTTCATGCGATGGCCGAGCTGCCCAACGCCATCAATCCGGCGAATGGCTGGGTGCAGAACACCAACGCCTGGCCGTATCGCGCAGCGGGGCCCAACAGTCCCGATCCGCGCCGCTTTCCCAGATATATGGATTCGGTCGGCGAGAACTTTCGCGGCCTCCACGCCGTGCAATTGCTGAGCGGTCGTCGCGGCTGGACGCTCGAGGCACTGCGCGCGGCGGCTTACGACAGCTATCAGCCAGGGTTCGCCGAAATGATCCCGGCGCTGCTGCGCGCGTTTGACGCGCTACCCGCAAGTGATAGGCGCCGGGCCGAGCTCACGCCCCTTATCGCGACGTTGCGGCCATGGGATTACCGCTGGAGCGCGGAAAGCGTACCGCAGACCTTGGCCATGTTCTGGGGCGATGCGCTCCAAACGGCGCTCAGCAAGATTCCCGACGAACCGCGCAACGCCAGCATGGCCCGGCTTGCGACCGCTACAAGTCCGGCGCAAAAGCTCGACGCGCTTGAACAGGCCAAGGCCCGCCTTGTGCGCGAGTACGGCCGCTGGGCGATGCCCTGGGGCGAGGTGAACCGCTTTCAGCGCGTGTCGAGCAGGATCGACCACCCGTTCAGCGATGCGCAGCCAAGCATTCCTGTACCGTTCGCCTCGGCCATCTATGGTTCGCTGGCGTCATTCGGATCAGCGCCTAAGCCGGGGACCATTCGCTGGTACGGCACGTCGGGCAACAGTTTCGTGTCGGTGGTCGAGTTTGGGCCGCGCGTGCGGGCGGTGGCGGTCACCGCCGGCGGGGAGAGCGGTCATCTCGGGTCGCCGCACTTCAACGACCAGGCTGGCCGCTACGCCAGTGGTGCGCTTCGGCCGGTCTACTTCTACCCCGACGAACTCACCAGTCATGTCGAGCGGCGTTATCGTCCCGGCGAGTGAACCGCGGCGTCGTCCCTGACGATTTGCCCATCCTTGATCACCAACCGCACGCGCCTTGTCGCGGCAATATCGGTCGTGGGATCACCCGCGACCGCCACCAGGTCGGCGCGAAGGCCCGGTTGAATCCGGCCGCGATCGGTCAACCCGAAGGCGCGAGCATTGACGGACGTCACCGCCAGCATGACCTCGGTCGCCGGCATTCCATCCGCCACCATCAGCTCCAGCTCGCGCGCATTGTCGCCATGCGCGAACACGCCCACGTCTCCGCCGGCGCAGATACGCACGCCAGATTTTCGCGCCAGCACGAACGAGCGGCGGCTGGTCGCCACCGATGCCGGAGCCGGCTCGGACCCGTTCCACCCGGCATAGCGTGACACCGCGTCCGCCGCGGTCAGCGTCGGGCACAGCGTCATTCCGCGCGCCTTCATCGCGGCAAAGATCTCGGCGGTCCCGCCATAGCCATGCTCGATGGTGTCCGCGCCTGCTGAGATCGCCCGGCGCATGCCTTCGGGAGTCACCGTGTGCACCGCAACCAGCCGGCCGGCGTCGTGCGCCGCGGAAACCGCCGCCGCCATTTCGGCCTGCGAGAAGGTTGGTCGGCTGTCTTCCCCGGAGCGCCAGCGGTAGTCGCCGTACAGCTTGATCACGTCCGCACCGGCCGCGATCTGGCTGCGAACGGCGGCGACGATCCCTTCGACGCCACTAGCCTCCTCGGCTCCCTGCGGGATCGCGACACCGGGTTCGAAGCCTTTGGGACCATAAGCACCCTTGGCCACGATGGCCCGCGTCGCGACGAGCAGATGCGGACCCGACACGATGCCCTGGTCGATCGCCTGGCGCAGCCCGACGTCGGCGTAGCCGGCTCCCTCGGTGCCGAGGTCACGTTCGGTGGTGAAGCCAGCAAGCAAGGTCGCGCGGGCGTTCATCACCGCCCGCGCCGTCCGCAGCGCCAGCGGCTCGTTCAGCACCTGCGCATCCCACTTTGCCTCATTGTACGGGTGGAGGAACAGGTGGCCATGACCCTCGATCATGCCGGGAATGAGGGTTGCGCCGGGCAGGTCGATGACCCGCGTGCCGACCGGTACGGTCAGCGCCGGTCCGACCGCCTCGATCCGGTCGCCGCTGACCAGCACTTGCCACCCGCGATGCGGCGCGGTGCCGACGGCATCAAATACCGCATCGGGCCGCAGCAACAGGTGCGGCTGCCCTTCCGCCGACGCGGAACTCGCGCCCGCCAAAACCATGAGCATGAAGAGCAATTTGCGAAGCATTCGCCGACCCCAAGTGAAGGCGCCGGTATGTGCAGCCCCCGCACGATCAGCAAGTGGGCTGACCAATCTGACGCACATTATTGCGGGCTCTCTTATCAAGGCCAATCTGCGTGACGTGACCGAGAAACTCATCCGTCTGCTGGCGCTATTTGCGCTCATGCTGATGCCGATGGGCATGACCGTCGCCACACTCGCGCCACGCGCGGGGATGCGAGCGGCGGTGCGACCCTCGTCTCACTGCGCGTGCTGGATGCGTCCGGCAACGGCGCGGATTCCGGGGTCATCGCCGCCATCGACTTCCTCGCCGGCCAGGTGGGGACGACTGCGAGCCCCGGCGACGTCGCCAATCTCAGTCTGGAGACGGTTGCACTCGACTCGCTCGACTCCGCTGTGGTCGGGCTTGGGCAAACCAGTATTCGAGTCACGATCGCCGCGGGCAACGACACGCAAAATGCGAGCAATTACTTGCCGGCTCGGGCGAATGGCGCGAACGTCTATACAGTGGCGGCATTCGGCCAGCTCGCCAGGAGAGATGTTTGGGCATCCTACTCGAACTATGGCCAGTCTCCTGTCGGTCCGGTCGACTATGCGGAGCCTGGCTCGTCGATCACGTCGACGGTGTTGAACGGCGGGTACGGAACGAAATCCGGCACATCAATGGCAGCACCGCACTTGCCGGAATCCTCTTGCTCGGAGCAGCCGTGGCCAACGGCTCGGTCTCGCGTAACAGCGCCGACAGCTATCCTGTGGGCTCGCGCTGACAATCCGCGAGCTTGCGGGAGGGGTTTGAGGCGCTTTCTCAGCGTGAGTTGATGCCGCTTGGGGCCATTGCCGGTCCTCCCGAGCGCAGGCCTGACCACCCGCAGGCACGGTAAACGGCCTAGCGACGTGGGCTCTTTATGCGAGGGCGATAAACATCCCAAGGGCAACGCCGAGTTGCAAGGCGACGATAACGAAAAGCTGGGTGGAAAAGGGCTCCTTGCGCGTCTTGTGACGGAAGATTTGACGCGCCACCAATGCGCCGGGAGATCCGCCAAGCAGCGCCAGGCATAGAAGGTCCCGCTCCGGTATCCGACGCTCCCCTGCAATTGCTCGCCGTTTATCGTGCCAGAAGCAGGCCACGGTCCAGAGGTTCAGCACCAGCAGGGCTGCACCAAGCAACAGAGTAAGTCTGGGCATTCGCAGCGCTTACCTGAGCTTTCTTACTCAGGGCTTGAGAGGCAGCTTTCCGGCTGCACTTGGTGGGACGCAAATCTAGTTCGGGCCCTTGCCCACATGCTGGATGGTCGCTGTTGGCCACTTGCCGCCATTCGGGTGGGTCTGTTTGAAGGGCTGCTAAGGGGGTGCTCAGACTTTTGCCCGAGTCCGTCATGGGTTAGGAAGCCGACATTGAACCTGATCGCCGATGAGGCATTTGGGCCGCCCTTCAGCAGCTTCGATCCAGACACCTTTGCTGACGGCTCCTTCTCATCAGAAGGCCGTCGGTGAGCACGGGGGCAAGCATGTGCGGGATGGTGAGGATCGACAAGGTCATGAACGTCGCTGCCAGCCAGCTGGCCGGCAGCGTTCCCCGCCACTCGATCCGGGACAGAACGGCAGCAATGCCAAGGGCGGCTCCCGTCAGCAGCGAGACGATCATTGCTCGGCGGAGGGGTGTCAGGGTCACTTCCCTGAACGCTTCACGAAGATGGAGCGGCGAATGGAAGAGACAGAAGAACAATGCGAACCCCACCAGCGGTGGGGCAAGGACCATCGAGGAGATCAGGGCAATCGCCACTGCAGCCAGCGCATGTTCGCCGCGCCGGGCGAGATCGAAGATGCCGACGAGTGCAATCAGCAGGGCGATAGGGGCACTCATCAGTAGACCATCGGTCACCAGACCCGCCGATCGCATTCCCGTCACCGCCGTGAAGATGGCTGTAAGCTCGGCACCATGGAGCAGGGCTGGTGCGGTCAGGAGGGAAAGGGCCATGGCTCCGCCCAGCAGAGGCTCACCCATCGAGCGCCAGTCCTCGCTGAAGTGAACAGTCGCCGTCGCAAGGAAGACTGCGAGCGCGAGTAGCGGTGCGACCTGCCAGAAAAAGAACATGATCCCGGCGAGCGCGACGTAGAGTGCCAGCAGACCGATCATCCCGCCGTGAGCTTGGCGGGTCGCAGCGCGAATCCGCTCGATATCGAGCGTGCCGTGCGGCAGCCCGACCAGCAGCAGCGCAGCACACAGAATGCAGGTAGCTGTCGCCCCCGAAAGGTCGATACCCAGCGCCGGTGCCAGCAGGACCATCGCTGTCATCGCGAGGATTGGGCGGGCGGGGACTGAAGCCATGTGCCAGGCATCCTGCTCGGCCGTCGGCGGGGCGCCCCGAGGGAGCCCCGCCGAACCCGCGATCAAAGGACTTTATACCCCTCGCTTGCGCTCTTCCGCCGAGCGATGAGGTAGATAAGCACGCCGACCCCAGCCTTCGCGATCAGGTCCGCGATGGTGTAGCCGATCTGGACACCGGTCTCCACGGCCGCTCCCGAGAACGAGGTGTATGGGATCATGTAGACGATGGGGTAGAAGCCCCATGACATGAAGGTGAGCCAGCGGGCGACATTCACAAGGTTTCGCGCACCTTCCGGTTGCCGCTTCACCGCCTCGCCAAGGCCGACGAACAGTTCGTAGACAATGTAAAGGAAGGGGATGGTGGAAAGGGTGCCCCACAACGCCCTGGTGCCATTGTCCGCCGCGATCTCGCCTGGATAGCCAAGGATGATCATGAGGGCCGCCGCAAGTCCGAGCCGGCTCGCCTTCTTGAAAGTCGCCTCTTCGGAGAGGCGCATGATCAGCACCAATTCAAGGAGCAGCAGAGGAACCGTCAACAGCCAGTCGACGTAACGGTAGGCGTCATTGAAACCGAACCCGGTTTCGGTGACGAGGCCGCCGCGCAACGTATAGGCAGCGTTCCAACTCTCGAAAATGCGCCAGTAGTGATAGGCTGCAATGGCCGTGACGAGACCGGAGATGAGTAGCGCGGTGCGGTATTCTGGAGCGACTTGTGGCCGACTGAGCCACAGAAACAAGGTCGCTGCCGCCATCGTCGCCAGCGTGAACGAGAAAGCGTTGTAGACCAGTAGGTATTGGCCGGAAGTTAGGTGATCCATGAAGTTCCTCCACCCTGCTCGAACCGAGCGTAGGATCGTTCCGGAGGCGCACCTATATGGACCTTTGGTCCTTGGTCGGTACTTAGGCCAGTCGGCTGACTGGGGGCCTGCGATTAACGCGGAGTCCCTGCTCACTTCGAGCAAGCAGCTGAACACGTCTTGAAACGATGGCTGCCCCATCTCCGATCCGTACGACATGCGCCTGTACATCCCGTCGAACCGCTCCGGCGGTCACGACGGACTTAATATCTGGATCGCGCCCTGGACCGGATACGGATGGGGAAGTCCGGTAATTGCTGGGCCCGAGATTAGTCACATTTCATCTGTGACTACTTAGAATCTGCACACAGGTTGGTTTCGATGCTGAGGCCGGCTTCAAACCACGCCAACATCTGTATCGAGCGGAATGCAGGCCGTCTGCTTTCAGGTGAGCACCGCTGAATAGCGATCGCTCATTCGGCTTCCTGGCCGAGTCCGCTTGAGCCGATCCAGACCTTCGCTTCGCAAGAGGCTTGCACGCGCTACAATTGTGGCGTACGCTACAAATGTAGCTAAGGAGTTTGCGAGTCGTGCTGAACCGCTTGCCACCCAAAGAACGGCAGATTGTCGACCTTCTTTACCAGCGCGGGGCAATGACCGCAGCTGAGGTCGTGGAAGCCCTGCCGGAGCCGCTGAGCGGCTCGGCCGTGCGCACCATGCTCCGCCGGCTGGAGGACAAGGGCGCGGTTCGGCGCGGCGAAAGCGAGCGCGGCTACCTATACGCTCCGGCCCAGTCCGACCAGACCGCTCGCAAATCGGCGCTTTCCGAAGTGGTGCGGGTGTTCTTCAACGGTTCACCGACCAGTGCCGCCAGTGCGCTGCTCGGCATGTCGGACCGGATCGACGACCAGGAACTCGATGCGCTTGAGCGGATGATCGCCGAGGCGCGCAAGGCGAAGGGTAAGTAGGATGGTCGCGCTGTTCATTCCGTTCGCGCTCAAGTCGCTGCTGATCGCCGGATTAACCCTGGGCCTGTTGGGGCTGTTGCAAGACCGCTCGGCCGCCGAGCGCAACATGGTCGCCCACTTCGGGCTGCTGGCGCTGCTGATCATGCCGCTGGGCTCGTTGTTCCTGCCGCAACTGGTGGTGAGCGCGCCGGTCTTGGCGCCGGTCGCGGAGCCCCTCGTAACGGCACCTGCCGTGTCCTCGGTTGGACCTATTGCCACGGCAGCCGGCGCGGTGCCTTCCGCCATGCCGGCGTTCGACATCACCAACCTGTGGCCGCTGCTTTATGGACTGCCCGCCACCGCGCTGCTGGTCGTCACCATACTCGCCGTCTTGCGACTGCTCACTCTGAGAGCTCGCGCGAGTGTGCTGGTGGAGCCGAGCTGGATCAGCGCGCTCGCCCATGCGCAGCGCCGCATGGAGTTCAAGCACGGCACGGCCTTGCTTAGCAGCGGTGATCTCAAGTCGCCGATCAGCTGGGGCGTGCTTCGGCCGGTCATTCTGATCAACGACGAAGCGATCGCCGCGCACAGCGACGCAGAGGCGATCATCGCGCATGAGCTGGCGCACGTCCGGGGGCTCGACTGGGCCAAGCTGCTGCTGGCACGGATCGTCACAGCGCTGTTCTGGTTCAACCCGCTCGTGTGGCTGCTGGCGCGCGAAGCGCACCAGCTGCGTGAGGAAACGGCGGACGACGCGGTGCTCGCCGCGAATGTGGCCAACACCGATTATGCGCAGCTGCTCGTGGGTGTCGCCCGCCACGAGTGCCGCGGCATCCTGCTCGCGTCGCACGGCGTCGCGCCGGCCCGCAACAGCCTCTCACGACGGGTTCGGCGCGTGCTGGACTCTAGCCTGCCGCGTACGCCGGTTGCACGCGGCTTCGCCGCTGGCCTGGCGCTCGGCGTGGTCGCAGCGGCGGCGCCGCTGGCCGCGCTGACGCTGGTCCCTTCCGTCGCCAGTCATACGGGCCGCAGCGCTTACCGAGTCGCCGCACCCGCTGAATCGTTGCCGGCCGTGGTGGCCTCGTCGGTGGCCCAGGCTACTCAAGTGACCTCCGCCGTCGTCACGACGCAGGTGGCCGCTGCCTTCGCTAACAAGCAGCAGGCCGAGGCTCGCCGCGACGCCGATGAAGCGCTCGCCGACGCTCGCCGCCAGCTTGCCGCTGGAGCGCAGGAGCGGGCCATGGAGGCGGCCGGCCGCGCCAACGAAGCCGCGATCGAGGCTCGTGCTGAGGCGGTGGCCCAAGCCGCCGCGGCCCGGGCGGGAAGGGTCGATCCAGGCTACGCCGCGCAGATCCGCGCGGCAGCGCCATCGCTTCGCCTCGACTCCGACGATCTGATGGGAATGCAGGCGGTCGGGGTCACGCCGAACTGGCTGCGGGCGATGATGGCTGCGGGTTATCAGGCGCGCGATGCAGGCGACCTGACCGGCGCGCGAGCAGTCGGCGTATCGCCCGCTTACGTCGCCGAGCTGGCCCGGGAAGGCTATCGCGGCCTTGCGCTGCACGATCTCACCAGCATGCGCGCCATGGGCGTCGATGCAAGCTACGCCCGTCAGCTGCGAGCGCAGGGGCGCACCGGGCTGACCCCTCAGCAGCTCGTCGAATATAAGGCGCTTGGCGTGGCGGCGCAGTCGCTGGCCAAGGTCAAGGTAAGACCGGCCAAACCGCCCCGTCCTCCGAAGTGGACGCGCGGCGATGCGGCGGATGCGGCGGACCCTGAACCCCCCGAGCCGCCGGAAGCACCGGCGCCAGAGCCCGGCAACTAGGGCAGCTCCGCCTCCCTCACGACCCTGAGAACCGCTCGATTTGAACACCCTTTCGGGGGTGAGCGGGACCGCTTTGCCTCAACCCTTCGATCCAAGGAGATTAGCCATGGTTCGCTTCTTACTATTCATCGGCAGCCTGCTGCTGGCCTTCATCAGCATCTCGAGTGCGGGTTTCGCAGCCGAGATCGGCGAGTTGCGTTTCGCCCTCTCCCTGTCGCCGGGAAATAATGGCCAGGTCCGTCTTCGTGTCGACGAGGCGGATGGAGGCCGGGACCGGCACTCGGTCGACACCAGCTCCACCATGCCCGCCCGCGACCTGATCGGCCTGGCGCCGCAGCAGCTGCTCGGCCCCGGCTCCCGGCCGCTGCGCTTCGCCCTGGTCCGCGACGCCGGGCGGCTCGACTGCGGCGGAAGTGGCGGGGAGGGGCGTGGCTCCGGGCGCTGCCTGTTTTCGGCCGATCAGCGTTTCACGGCCATGCTCCGCCAGTCCGGAGTGCGCACTGACAATCGCCGCGAACTGTTGGGCATGATGCTCCTCAACGTCACCCGTGACCTCGTGCTGGCGGTCCGCCAGGCGGGATATGTCGGCGCCACCGGCAATGACCTGGCCGGCCTTGCGGCGCTTGGAGTCACGCCCGCCTACATCCGCGAGCTGGATCGGCGGGGTTACCGTCCCGACCACCTGAGCGACCTCACCGCATTTAAGGCGCTCGGCGTCACCCCTGAATATGTCGACGCGCTGGTCCGCGCCGGCTTCGGCCGTATCCCGCCGAGGGAGATCGTGCAGCTGAAGGCGCTGGGCGTGTCGCCCGACTATCTCGCCCAGCTTCGTTCCGCTGGTTATACGCCGTTCCGCAGCTCGGAAGTCGCGCAGATGCGCGCGCTGGGTGTCACTCCCGCTGACTATGCTCGCTTCCGGCGGGTCCACGGCACTGTCAAGGTGAACAAGCTGGTCGAGGCCAAGGCGCTCGGCCTGGTCGATCGCGACCGCTGATCCCGACCCGGCGCCAGTCCCTCTTCGATCTGTTCACCGGAGCGTATCGCATGCCGTCCATCACCCGCCTCGGCCTGTTCTGCACGGCTGCATTCATTCCGGCTCTTGCCTCTGCCCAGACCGCGCCCAACGCGCCGCTGGTGACCTCGCTGGCAGGCAAGACGACCTTCGTGCCGGCCGATTTCGCTCGTTTCGCGCCCCGCACAGCACTCGACATGCTGGTGCAGGTTCCCGGTTTCACCATCCACGAGGCAAGCCAGGAGCGTGGCCTTGGGCAAGCGTCGGAGAATGTGCTGCTCAACGGGCAGCGGGTCGCCAACAAGTCGGGCGGCGCCATCGCCGAGCTGGGCAAGATCAACGCCTCGGACGTCGAGCGGATCGAAATCCTCGACGCGGCGCAGCTCGGGATTGCCGGACTGACCGGGCAGGTCGCCAATGTGGCCGTCAAGGCCGTTCGCAAGGCGCATGGTCAGTTCGAATGGAAGCCGGATATCCGCGCTCACTACGCCCATCCGCGCTGGGATAGCGGGTCGATCAGCTACAACGATCATGCCGGCCCGCTGGATTACACGCTGGCGGTGAACACGGAGTCCGGGCGTGGCGCTTTCGGTGGCCCGATCGAGATCATCGACCCGTCCGGACAGGTGGTCGAGCGCCGGCACGAGGTGCTCTGGTCCGACTTCACGGGACCGAAATTTTCGCTGACGACCAAGCTCGACGGGCCCGGCTCGTCGGAAGGCAATCTGATCGTCTCTTACGAGCCTTACTGGGCGCGTTCCCAGTTCAAGGACCGGCGCAACAGGCTGGACCGCGACGATCGGCGGCGGATCACACGGCAGCGGCGCAACGGCTACATCAGCGAAGCCAACGGCGACTACAGCTTCGCGCTCGGGCCCGGCCGGCTCAAGCTCATCGGCCTCACGCATTTCGAGCATGAGCCGACGATTACGACGCAGATCACCAGTTTCGACAGCGGTCGGCCCGACGAAGGCCTGCGGTTCAATCGCGACGTCCGCATTCGTGAGACGGTCGGCCGCGCCGAATATGGATGGAAGCTGGGCAAGAACACGCTCCAATTCTCGCTGGAGCGGGCCTACAATAGCCTTGCCCAGGACGGCCGCTTTTTCGTTCTCGACGACAGCGGCACCTTTATCGAGCAGCCGCTGGCCGACGGCAGCGGCACGGTGCGCGAGCGGCGCTACGAGGGCCTCGTCACTTTCGGCCGGGCACTCTCACCCAAGCTGGACGTGCAGCTGGTCGGCGGCGCCGAAGTGTCGCGGCTGGAGCTGGTCGGCGGCCAGCTTCCCCCGCGCAAGTTCTTCCGACCCAAGGGCAGCGTGACGGTCGGCTGGCGGCCGACGAAGTCGTGGGACGTCAGCCTGAAGCTCAACCGCAAGATCGGTCAGATCAGCTTCTACGATTTCCTTGATCAGCCGCGGCTGAGCGACGATCGCAACAACAACGGCAATGCCCTGCTTGTCCCGCCGCAAAGCTGGCAGCTGGAGCTGGAGGCTGGCCGCACGCTCGGCGCATGGGGCAACACCCGGTTGCGCCTCTACGCGCACCGGATCACCGACATCGTGGACATCATCCCGATCGGCCCCGACGGGCAGGGCGTGGGGAATTTGCCGAGTGCGAAGCGGATCGGCTTCGAGAGCGTCAGCACCATCAACTTCGACCCGATCGGCTGGCATGGCGCCAAGCTGGACGTGACCGTCGGGCTTGAACGCACCCGCGTTCGCGATCCGCTGACAGGCGCACTGCGACCGATCAGCGGCAACCGCAATCGCTGGGCCGACATCTCCTTCCGCCACGACATTCCGCACAGTGACTGGGCCTATGGCTCGGAAGTATCCCACAGCCATTACGTGCCCTATTACTATTTGACGGAGGTCAGTCGCACGTGGGAGGGGCCATGGTTCGACGAGACCTTCATCGAGAACAAGGATGTGGCGGGGCTGACGGTGCGGTTTGCCGTGGCCAACCTGCTGAACGCCCGCCACCGGCAGGAACGCTTCGTCTACGACGGTCGTCGCAACACCTCCCCGTTGCTGTTCCGGCAAAGCCACGACCAACTGATCGGACCGATATTCGCGCTAAGCGTGAAGGGCAGCTTCTAAGGGTCGATAGCAGCGAACAAAAAGGACCCGATGTTGGGGTGAGCTCCTTCAAGGCGTTCGCAGCCCATCTACGAGACCAGTCAGGCAGACCGTTCCGCGCGAATTGTGAGGAGCTGAAGGAGAAATGGTGGACGCACTAGGGCTCGAACCTAGGACCCGCTGATTAAGAGTTCGTTGTTCTACAAACAAAACCAACCACTTAGCTGCATTCGTGTTTTGCCGGTTAAATTTCCATCGCCGTTAATCTACAAAGACGGACGCTAAAGGATGACTCAATTTAGCTCACACGGCTCCTCTCTCGAAGAGCAGCTAAGCGCCGAACGTCTGCGGTCCAAGCGAAAGAAGACGATGCCATAAACGAACCTCTCTTTAGCGTTGGATCGAGTTTGCTTTGGTGGGAAGCGGAAGAACCGCTATTGGGCGTGGCCAAGCCAAAGCCGCCGTTCGTTCAGGCCGTCAGTACGTCGGCTTAGCGCCCTTCTCGGACGCTTAGGGCTGCAGCTGCGATGCCAGTAAGCAGACATTGGATCAGCTAAGCAGCATGTGTCCACTTACAGACCATTGCGGACATAAGCTCGATGCCTGCTAAGAGAAGTTTTGGTTCAGAATTCGGGCCTTCAGAGCGTCAGCAAAAGGAGGGAATACGCCGACGCCCCGGCAGCGAAGGCCCAGAAGCGGCTCTGCTGTTCGCTTGGCACTTCCTCTTTGAGTACGTTCAGGACCACGCCACCACCCAAAAAGGCAGTCAGTGCGGCAATGACGGGCTTTCCCACTTCCGTCAGCGCGCCGATCAGCCAGCCAAGTGCAAGCGTGCCCGCCAGAATCCAGCGGCCAAGGGACCGAAAGAGGGACTTGTGATCTTCGTTCAATCCGTAATCCGTCACCAAGAAATGCAGGGCCATTGCGACGGCGAAAAACAATAGGCTGCCCAGCGTCATCTTCTCGCGGTGCAGCAGCAGGTAGCCAATAATGGCGTTGTAGACCCCGAAGCTCGCCATGTGGATCCAGAACACGCCCGAGCTGGCAGGAGGCGCGTCGCGACGCTTGGCGCCGCGACCATCGGATACCGGTCGACCGGCATGGCGGGAGCGATCGGCTTTGGCGAGGCGGTCGAGACCATAGAAGGTGAGGAGCCCCGCCAGCGCGATCAGATAGACATGGCGCTCGGCGAAATCGACTGAACGCAGTTCAGCCGCGATGTCCTTTTGCCCGCTCGCAAGCTCCGGAAGGAAGTGAACGAAAACGTAGGCGACCGAGACGCCACCGGCGATCGAAAGCCAGATGCTGCGCGGCGTCCCCTCCAGGAAGCGCATCATCGGAGCGGTGAGGTGAATGGCGCTCAGGACGAGTACGCAGAGCGCCGTAAGGACCAGTAGTTCCATCTGCTGACAACTGTTCCGTCGGGCACTGGTTTCCCGAGTGACTGCCGAACCCATCCAAGACGAGCGTTCGTGACCTTCCTCGCTCACCGCGCGGGGAGAGTCGACTCCGGGAAAAAATTGACGTTGGTCAAAGCCCGGAACGGCATCCGAGCCTTCCGGTTATTTGGGGTGCGGAGCGGCTGCGCCCGTGCCCATTACCATCAGCATGCAATCGGAGGATACGATGCCACGTGTCTTTGATACTCTCTGCGCGGCGGTCGCGCTGAGCCTGGGAAGTCTGTCCATTGTGTCTTGTGCAAAGAGCGACAAGGCCGAGGCAGCCGAGCGTCCCACACCTGCTCCACGACAGGCTGCCCAGCCAATCCACGATCGCGCGGTGGAGCGATCAAACGCAGCCGTTCGCGTCTTGGCGGCGACGCAGATGGCGCGAACAGCCTTGGCCAGAAAAGACGTCGCAACCGCGAGGATTAACATTGTTTCGGCCCTTGATGAACTCGTCCGAACCGGCGGTGTCCCACTTGTCCCAATCTTTTCCGAAGTTTCACAAGAAAGCTTCATCGGGGCTTTGGAGGACGCCAGGAAGGAAGACGCGACGAAGAGTCGGACGGCGCCGGTCGCGGTTCGGGCGGTCGCCGGCGGCTACAGCGAGATCCTGCTCGACACCAGTGTTGCTCGCAAGCAGTTGACCGCCGCGAGAGACGCCCTCGGACGCGGCGATGTCCACGCAGCCGATGCCAGCCTTAAGACGTTGCAGCAAAGCATCGTGTTGGAGAGCTCCACGACGCGAATGCCGCTGGTCAAGGCTCGGCAGAATCTCTCGCTTGCAGCGATCGCTGCGGCGCAAGGCAACTGGCCCCAAGTGAAAGCAGAGCTGCAGGCTGCGTCCCGGGCCCTCACCGACTATGGCAAACTCGCACCCGCAGCCGACATGGCGGACGTGCGCGTGCTCGAACAGCAGATTGCAACCTACGCGAATAATGCCGCAAGTCAGCATGGCGATGCTGCAGCACGCATCAACGGGTGGTGGGTGCAAGCTGCTCAGCTTTCTGAGCGGCGTGGCTGAGGGCAGAGACCGCAAGAACTCTCCCGCCTCTGCGGCGATGGAGAGAGGGCATCGAAACGTTGGGCAAGTGTCTGGCCAATCACTGCTTGTCTGCTACGTTGCTGAGAGTGAGTGCCCGCGTTTGACCCACTCCTGGTTCTATCGATGACCTCAACGGAGCATTCTGCCGCCGACGCGGCCGAGAACGATTTCGACGAGCTTCGCGGGTTCCACCTCTTCGAAGGTGTTGAAGCGGGGCTCGCCGATTCGCTTATCGCCAATTGCACCTCGCTATGGTTCAAGCCCGGTGAACTCATCTTTGAGCAAGACAATCCACTGACCCGTTTGATGATTATCAGCCGTGGTTTGGTCGACCTCAGCCGGATTGAAGGCACTCGCGAATTCGGTGTTCTCTTGCTGGCCGCGCACGACCTGCTGCTGCCGGGAGCAGCCTTGTTCGACGAACCCTGCCTGTTGTCGGCGCGAGCGCTGACGAGAACGAAGATATGCGGATTTCCCGCGGACGTAATTCTCGGTGCGATGAGCCAGTCCGCGCGACTGTCGTTCAATCTCCTGTCCGTGACCTCGGGCCAGTGGCGCATGAGCGTTCGCAACACGCTGGACGCGAGTACGCGTACGGCGGCCCAGCGCGTGGGTGCATTTCTGCTGCGGCTTGCGGATCTTCAGCCGCACACCAGCCCGGCGTTCCTGCCTATTTCGAAGCGCCACCTTTCATCGCGGCTCGGCATCACCCCTGAAACATTGTCACGAGTGCTGCAGAACGTGGCCGAACATGGGTTGTATCTCCGGGGCCGGATGATCTTTGTCCGCGACCGGGAGCAGATAGAGCGCTTCTGTGGGCCCGATCCTTACATCGCCCGCGATGAACGTGAGTTGGGAGTGTTCGCGCTCTAGGCTTTGCTTCGGCGTACGGGCTTGGGGGACTTGGCAAGCGCCGCCGCAAACAGCGCAGCGAAGGCGCCAAGGTAAACCGTTCCGGCAAGCACCCACATCATCACTCCGCCAACCGCCTGATCCGACAAGGCCTCTCCGCCGGCGCCGTAGCTCAGGTAAAGCGGATGTCCGGCCAGCGTGATGATGGCGGCAAGCAGCCCACCTTGGACGCTCATGCCGACCAAGATGAGGGCGGCTGCAGCGCGACTTAGCTGCCGTTCGCGGCGAAACAGGATGACGCGCCAGAAAGCGAGCTCGGTTATGAGAAAAACCAGGTGTTCGAGATCGTGCACGACTTCGTGGCGGCGAGCGTAATCGTAGATCGCGGGCAGGTGCCAGAACCAGAGCACGCCAATCGAACTCAGGCAGACGAACCATATGGTGGAACTGTGATCGGCGGCGAAACGCAGCCCGGGCGTTCGAGCAGTTGCGCGGCCTACCTGGCGTCGGAGTGGCACCGGAAAGGCGCGCAGCAGGACGAGATGGGCCTGGGAAGCGGCGAGCATGGGGGGCGCAACGACCAGCAAGGCGAGGTGCTGCGCCATGTGTGCCGAAAAATGCTTGTCGGCGAGTTCGTCGAACGGTGGCAAGAGGACCATCCCGAGTACCACCAGCGCACCAACGAACAGGCCCGCCCGCCAAGGCTCGACCGGCTTGTTTCCCCTCCTGCGCATCGGCATCCCTCGCCAGCCCACAACGAAGGCAGCCAGAAGGCCAATGAGCAGCGTGACAATGATGAGATTATTGAGGCTGACGCCTTGATGGCCTGCCTCATTGCCGTGCGCAGCGAGCGAAGACGAGCAGAGAATAAGCGCTGCTGCTGACCAGCACCACTTCACAGCCAATACCCTGGAGCGCAGCGCTGCAGGATGAGCAAGGCGCCAAATTCGGCCAGAATGGCGAATAGAAAGATTCCGCTCACGATGGCGGCGGACAGGGCGCTGAAACGGGTCCGGCCTTCGCCCACGTCCAGCAGGTGGTGGCCACCGCCGCGTCCTTCGTGGCGCGTTTTGCGCCACGAGCGGAGCGCCAGCATCATGCCGCAAATGGCTGCCGCGATGCAGACGACGTTGAGCAGCAGCAGGAGCAGCCACAGGCTCGGCACCACTTCCGGCATTCGGCCATCATCGGCTCGGGCGCACGCATTGGCCGAGAAGAGGTAAGAGCCGAGCAACTGCACCAACCAAGCTCCTGGCGCGAGAAGCAGCGCTCCCAACAGTCGCAGGGTGGAAACGCGATCCCGCTCCGGCGCCGGGTGCCCGGAGGGCTGTGGCTGTGGCGTCGTTCCGGTCATGGCTGTTGCGGGACGATGTAGATGGTCAGGAATACGACGAGCCATACGACATCCACGAAGTGCCAGTACATGCGGCCCAGCGCGAGGTGTAGGCCGCCGCGGGTAAGCCGCTGCTGCCAACCCCAAAAGGCGAGCACCAACAAGGCGAGGATGCCGGCGACCACGTGGGCGAGGTGAAAGCCGGTCAACGTGAAATAGATGCTGCTGTAGGCGCCGTCGGTGAAGCCAAACTCCTTGCGGCCCCATTCCTCCCACTGCACGATCACGAACACCGCCCCCATCAAGGCGGTCAGCAAGAGCACCGGCACCGTGGAGCGGTCGCGGCCGCTGCGGAACCGGCGGGCGCCCACCTCGAGCACCACGCTGCTGGCGAGTAGCAGGATAGTGTTCGGGAGGGCGAGCGAGAGCGGCGGCGCGCCACCAGGAGGCCAGGAGCCAGATGCCTGCACGCCGAGATAGGCATAGCTGAAGATCAGGTAAGCGAAGAGAATGCCTTCGGTGGAGATCAGGCAGAGCATTCCCCACCAGCCGGTCGACAACCGGCCGGGTCCATTTACGGGGAGTGTGTCCTTGGCGATGATTGCGTCAGGCATAGAGCCTCGGATGTTCGGGGTCGGCGAGGGGTTCGGGCGCAAACCACAAGATCAGCGTCACCAGAGCGGCTGCGAAACCGAGGCCTGCGATCAACCAAAGCTTGCTGAGTAATGCGAAGAACAGCACGCTGGTCGCCACGGCCAGGCAGAGGGGGAGAAGGCTGTCACCCGGCATGCGCAGGATCACGTTGGGCTCTGCATCCAGAGGCGTGGTTCCGATGGTTTCACGACCGTGATCGAGGAGATAGCCGGTGGTGAGTTGAGAGCGGTCCTCGACGTCCTCAAGCCGGTCTTCCCACAGTGGGTGACGACTGGCGATGATCGGGATGATGTCGAAATTTTGGGGCGGCGGCGGCGATGAGGTCGACCATTCCAGCGTCGGTGCGTCCCACGGGTTCGGACCGGCAACTTCGCCCACTGAAAGGCTCCGCACGAGATTATAGAGAAACAGGAGAATGCCCGACGCAAGCATGAAGGCGCCGATGGTGATCAGGAGGTTCCAGCCGCCTACGCCGAGATCGGCGGGGTAGGTGTAGATGCGGCGCGGCATCCCTTCCAGGCCGACGATGTGCATGGGGAAGAACGCAAGGTTGAAGCCGATGAACATGATCCAGAAGGCCCACCGGCCGAGCCGCTCGTCCATCATCCGGCCACTGAACTTCGGAAACCAGTAGACCAAGCCACCAAGCACCGGGAACAGGTTGATGCCGAGCAGCACGTAATGGAGGTGGGCAACGACAAAGTAGGTATCGGTAAGCTGCCAGTCGAGCGCGGCTGAGGCCGTCATGAAGCCAGAGACACCGCCGATCACGAACAACAGGATAAATCCGGCGAAATAGAGAAACGGCACCTTGAACACCGGCCGTCCGGTCCAGATCGTCGCAATCCAGGCGAACACAGCGATTGCGCTGGGAACGGCGATGATGATGCTGGCGGCGCTGAAGAATGAGATCGCCATGGTGGGCAGGCCAGTTGCGAACATATGGTGGACCCACACGCCGAAGCCGATCACCATGGTCGTGACGGTGGCCAAGGCTACCGCCGTATAGCCGACCAGCGGACGCCGGCAGAATACCGGCAGGGCGTCGGAGACGATACCCATCGAAGGCAGCACGAGCGCATAGACCCACGGGTGGCCAAACGACCAGAATAGGTGCTGCCACAGCAGTGGCTGCCCGCCGCCACGAACCGCGAAGAAGCTGGTTCCGAAGTTCCGATCCAGCCACAGCATGAAGCAGGCGAGGCTGAGCGCCGGCACGGCGAAGAGGTTCGCGACCGATGCCGTCATTGTGCCCCACACCAGGATCGGCATACGGTTGATCGACATGCCCGGCGCGCGCGTGCGCAGCAGTGTCACCACGAAATTGGCCGATCCAACCACGGTTGAAATGCCGAGGAAGATCAGCCCGAGCGCGAAGATGTCGATGTTGATGCCGGGATCATATTCGCTGCTGGTGTAGGGGACGTAATTGAACCAGCCGCCGTTTGGTGCCTGGCCGAGCGGCAGGCCGACGTAGAGAAATATGCCGCTGAAGAGGTAGAGCCAGTAGGACAGCGCATTCAGGCGCGGAAACGCCATGTCGCGCGAGCCGAGCATGAGCGGCCACAGATAGTTGCTGAAGCCGGAAAGCACTGGCAGGGCGTACAGGAAGATCATCGTCACGCCGTGCATCGAGAAGAGCTGATCGTACTGCTCGGGCGCGAGGAACTTCAGGTTGGGTTGCGCGAGCTGAATGCGGAGAGTCAGCGCCTCCACTCCGCCGAGCAGCAGGAATACAATCGAGGTTACCAGATAGCGGATGCCGATCTGCTTGTGATCGACGGTGGCGCACCAGCCGTACACACCGGGCGCAGTTTCCCATGTGCGGACGAGCTTTTCCTGTTCCGGTGCCGGTACGGGAACGGTGGCCATGATCAACGAGCCTCCAGGTACGGCACGAGTTTCGCCACATCAGCGTCACTCAGCGGCACGTTCGGCATGCGCGCGCCGGGCTTCACCTCCTGCGCATGACGTATCCAGTAAGCGAGATTGCGCGGCGTGTTCTGGATCATGCCGGCAGCCAGTGTGGTCCGGCTGCCCAGGTTGGTGAGATCGGGCCCATAAGCGCCGCCGGCCTCGGTGCCGCGCATCGCGTGACAAGCACCACAGTGCGCCGCGAAGATGGCTGCGCCCTGCGCACTGGCACTTCCCTGCTGAGGCGATCGGCCGGAAAGCTCCGCCGCTTGCCAGGAACGAAATCGGTCGATGGGCTCCGCAATGACCCTGAAGGACATCAGCGCATGTTCGATGCCGCAGTATTCCGCGCACTGTCCACGATAGATGCCCGGCTGCCGGGCTTCGACCCACATGGAGTTCGTCCTGCCAGGAATGACATCGGTCTTCCCAGCAAGCTTGGGGACCCAAAAGCTGTGGATCACGTCGGCGGACCGAAGTTCAAAGCGGACGGGAACACCGACCGGGATGTGGACTTCATTCGCTGTCGTGAAGTTGCCTTGCGCTTGTGACGGTCGGTAGTCGGCCTGCCACCACCATTGGTGCGCAACGATGCCAATCGTCAACGGTGCCGCGCCGCTGGCAGGCTGCGCCACCGCCTTGAGCGTCAGCAGCGTCCAAATAGCGGAAATCGCTAGCACCGCGCTCGAGATTCCGACTCCAACGTAAATCCAGCGCATGCCACCGGTATCGCGCCGAACCGCAAGCTCGCGCCCGTCGACTTCCGTTGACCCGCGCCAGATCGCCGCGACGAGCAGACCCGCGATGATCAGCACCACCACGACGGAGATGATCAGCATCCCCCAACCGAGCTGCGCAATGCGGCCACCGACCGGCGCTGTGGAGTCCAGATAGGATAAGGGCAAGGACGCGCACCCGGTCAGTGCGAGCGCAGGACAGGAAAGGATCCAACGGGCGCGGATCATGGGTGGCTCCCGCCGGCCCCACTCGACTTGCCCGATTGCTGTGATTGTGAGCCGCTGCCGGCCGCCGGCTTGTGGTTCCCGCCATTATCCGCGGGCGGTTCGCCTGACTCCGCAGCGCTGGCTTGGCCGGCCAGGTCCCCCTGTTGCCCGGCATGGTAGGCATCGGCCGGGAAACTTCCGCCCAGGCTCTCGATATAGCTGGTTAGCTGCCAGATGGAGTGAGAAGGCAGCGCGCGCCCCCAAGCCGGCATGCCCTGGGGACGGCCCTCAAAGATTGACTTGTAGATCTGGACGGGCGTGCCGCCGTAGCGCCAGTGCGTGTCGGTCAGGTCCGGACCCATGCCGCCCTTTGCGGTGTAGCCGTGGCAGCCGGCGCAGTTCATCTGCGCGAACAATCGCTTGCCCTCGTTCACTGCCGACGCGTCTTGCTTGAGTGGATTGGCAAGGCTGGCTGGGAGCGTGGTCTCAGCGCTGCCTGCCAAGTCCCCGAGTGGTACCAGTGCGGCGGCCCCTTCGGGCGGGAGCGGTGTGGTCGACTGCAGCGTGACGGAGCGTTCAGAGCCTGGCGCGCGAGTTTGCATGACCCACGCCGTGGCGCCTCCGGCGACAAGTGCGGCGACCACCGCTGCAGCAATCGTGCGACCCGACGGACTCATGATCAGTGCCGCCCTTTCTGGGTGACGTCAGCCTGGCTGGCGGCGGCGTTCGCCTCCGTCTCCAGCATTCCGGCACCGCTACCCGGTGACTGCCCGTCCAGTGAGAAAACGTAGAGCGCGCCGCCCCGAGCGGGGAAGCCCGGCGTGTCGGCTGAGACCATCGCGGCCCCACCCACGCCCGTGTAGATCGCGACGTATTGACGGCCGTCCGGACCAGTATAGGTCATCGGCTGGCCAATGATGCCCGACGACAGTTTTTGCGACCACAGCACCTTGCCAGTCCATGCGTCGACCGCCCGGAACCAGCCGTCGACGGTGCCGTAGAATAGAACGTCGCCGGCAGTCGACAACGTGCCGCTCATCACCATGAACTTTTCGGGAATTTCCCACAGCTTGCGCCCGCGCACCGGATCCCAGGCGATGAAGCCGCCCCAGTGCTTGCCGTCGGCTGGATAGCGCTTCATCTCCATGCCGTCGTAGGGCGTGCCCGCAATGTACGAGACCACATGGTCGGTCAGGTCCATGCAGATGTTGAAGATGCCCGTGTAAACTAGCCCGGTGTGCGGGTTGAACGCCGACGGCTGCCAATCCTTGGTGCCGATGTCGGGCGGGCATACCCGCTTCAGCGTCTGGCCTGGTTTGGGCTCCATCTCGGGTTTGACGATGGGCCGTCCGGTGCGGAGGTCCACGCCATTGGACCAGTTCTGATAAGCATATTGATCAGCAACCAGCACCTGGCCCGAGCGACGGTCGATCGTGTACGCAAAGCCATTGCGATCGAAGTGGACAAGAACGTCTCGGCGTTGTCCCTGCCATGGAATGTTGAGCAGCATGTGCTCGTTGACGCCGTCATAGTCCCACTCGTCGTGCGGCGTATATTGATAGGCCCACTTGGCCATGCCGCTGTTGGCGTCACGGGCGAATACGGCGCTGGTCCAAAGATTATCACCGGGGCGTTGAGATGGAACGCGGGGCCCCGGATTGCTGGTGCCGTAATAGAGCAGATTCGTCTTGGGATCGTAGGATACGAACCCCCAGGTCGCCGCAGCGCCGGTCTTCCACATGCCGGCCGGCCACGTGCGCACGCCCAAGTCCTTGCCCCGCATCCAGGAGTAAAAAGGCTGAAAGTCGGAGCCCAATCGCGCTTGCTGATCATTGCCGATTCCGTAGGCGCGCCACAGCTCCTTTCCGCTGTTGAGATCAAGCGCGGCGAGCCAGCCGCTGACACCCATTTCGCCGCCCGAATTGCCGACGAATACTTTGTTGCCGGCCACGAAGGCGGCCATCGTCATGGTCACGCCATGCTCGACGTTGGCCATCTTGGTGCGCCATAGTTCCTTGCCGGTATTGGCATCGACCGCCACCGTATGCGCATCGAGCAGGTTGAAGATCAGCTTGCCGTCGGCATAGGCCCAGCCGCGCAGCACCGCATCGCAGCAAGCCTTGCCGATCGCGATCGGCGAGGTCTTCGCATCATAGCTCCACTTGATCGGCGCGCCGGGTTTGGAAAGGTCCAGCGCATAGGCAACATTGGGGTAGGGCGACACGACGTACATCGTGTTGCCCACGACCAGCGGTGCCCCTTCGTGTCCGTAGAGCGTGCCGTCCGAGAAGCTCCAGGCGACCTTCAGGCGTGCGACATTGCTTCGGTTGATCTGCGCGAGCGGACTATAGCGAGTATTCGCGTAATCGCGCGCGGGCGATCGCCACTCACCGGCAGGGTCGTTGGGGGCGTAATCGGCGGCTGCGCCTGTGATCGAACGCAGCTGTTGCTGGACCGGCCTTCCGGTCGCCCCGGTATAGATGTTGTACGCGGCATAAGCGGCCACGGCCGGGAATATCAGGGCAATCGCAGCGCTTCCAGCGATACGCCCACGGCTCAGCCCTGAATGCCTTTTCAAACTTGTCTTCATCAACGCACCGTCCTTTGGCGCGCCACCCCGATGTCCGAGCTAAACCAGCAACCGCGGCTTTAATACCCGCAGGAAACCAGAATTGACCACGCGCAAGTTCTGGCTGTAAGCCACTGTAACAACATCCTTTTAGATGCCTGTGGTAGGTCGGGCGGTCGCCCCTGAACTTAGAGCTTGATCGTCAGCAGCGCACCGGCGAGCAGCGCGTTCCGCTGATACCGTGTCGCCCCTGGGCGAATGACATATTGCACGTCGGGCATCACATCGACCTGCTTGTTCAAAACCACGTCATAGCGCGCTTCAATCAATGCTTCGTGCGACTGTACGCCGTTGGCGTCGAACAACAGGGGCTCGCCCAAGCTTTCCTCGATGCGCTCCGTCCGCACCGCGGGCGAGCTGACCTTCGCATAGGCAAACAGCAGCCCCGCAGTGTCCTTAGGCCTGCTGGCGACCAGACCTTGATCGGCCAAGCCCACGAAGCCGAAGCTGGAAATCTCCGAATTCGCCGGACGCGAGTGGACGTACCCGCCCATGATAATCAGGCCGTTCTGGTCCCCCTCACCGTGACGGGCAAGCATCTGGTCGGCGAGCACATATGCCGAGTAGCGACCGTGGCGTTTCGCGGGCTGGCGACCACTCAGAGCAAACGCAGCGCCTGTCGCGTCTTGGAAATTGTCCTTGTACGAGGACGTGTCGTAGCCAACGCCAATTTTGTAATGGCCCGGCAGACGGCCTCCACGCAACGTCGGTTCCCAGCCGATTTCGACCGGAAGATAGGTGCCGGTGGTCCCTGACCAGCCCCAATTCAAACCCCAAGGCCCGCCAGCTTGCGGCCGCACCTGATAGGCCCCCGCCTGCGCATAGACGGACTTGCCAGGAGAGAATTTTGCCCGCGCTCCCCAGGTTGAGTTCGGAAACGTCGAGAAGCCCTGCTTGGCCGCGAGCGCATGGGGGTAGCCACACAGAGCGGTGTTCATGAAGCCGCAGTAAAGCGGTGAGGAGGCGAACGCCTCGCCCACGGGCAAGCGGCCGGCGGCGAGATCCCATCGGCCGCCATCGAGCTTGTCCTCGAAATAGGCTTGCACCAGATGGATGGGCTTGTGGAAGGTGCCACCGTAGACGGCCTGGCTCTGCAGCACATTATCGCCAATCAGTCGTTTGCTGGCGTCGAAGCCAGTCCGGTTCACTAGCGTGACGTGACTGGTCAGGCCGTCCAGCTGCGCGATCTTGCCCCAGTCGATTGCCAGGTCCAGCTCGACCTGCTGCGCCGACAATAGGCCCGCGCGCTTGCCGCCAGCGACCAGCCCGACTGGCTCAACGGTGATCTTCAGTGAAGGGTCAACGGCAGGGGCCTGCTGATTTGTGCCGTTCGCGTTACTAGCGAATGCTGGCGACGCGACGCAGGTGGACACGGAAGAGAGCGCGACCAGCCAGCTGCGAAAGAGGTGCATAGTTGGATCCACCTTTCAGACTGGCCGCAACCACTCACGGCAAATCCGCGCTCCAGAAATTGACGGCGATCAAGCAAGGCTCGCAAGGGCCGGACGGAATTCCACATCGCCATGAGAATTCCAAATGGCATCGCGTGCGCGGCCTGCATGGATTTCCGAAGATTGTTCTGGAAGCTGTTGGCAGAGGTCGCGCGAGCTCAGGCTATACCGTAGGCTGGCGTGAGCCTGTGGCTGCGGCGAGTGCCATTCTCCGCGCAGCACCCGGTTTGCGAAGCGATTGTGCTGGGTTACGGCGACGAGACAGTTCCTGAGTACATGTCGGCCTACCAATCAACCATCGTGGACCGAAGGGTTCTTAAAGCCGCCGGCTTGGACCTCCCGAGCACTGTTGCCGACGACGAGGCATCATTCAGAGCGGCAGCTGAACAGGTCTTCCCGATGCGGGGCGAGCATTGCTCGCAAAAGGGGTCGCTTTGCTCAGGGCGGCAGCCGATCTCACGCCGGCCAGAGTGCGATCACAGGGCCTAGCGAAGCTTCCCCACCTGCCGGTCTGCAAACAACTCTCTGCCTTGGGCAGAAACTCAACATCTCCATAGAGGGAATCTTCGCGGGCGAGGCCGTCAATAGGTCGCATCTGCTCATCGACAGCGTAGATGAACCACCGGCTGCTTTGACCGCCTTTGAGCCAAAATCAGACGGTCTGCTTTCGGCCAAGATGAGCGGTTAAGTGCGCCTGGCTCTGAACGGCTGCGAGGGTGGCAAGCGAACCCTCGATCCACGGCGCGATCAAGTTGTTGCTGGCGTGTAATTCGCTTGCAAGTGTGGGAGAAAGCCGCCCTATTCATGTGCCCTGGGGGGACGGAATGGACGCGCAGCGCGGAGGTCAATCGCAATCGCAATCGCAATCGCGAACGGTGGCTTTACCCCCGCTTGGCCGACGAGCGCTCACGCTTTTTCGGATCATCTGGTTTGCAAGCTTCGCGCTTGCCCTCGTCGCGCTAGCCGTCGGTCAATACCGCGACTACCGTATGCACGAGGTGCGGCCATTCTCCCGCCTAGGCCTCGGCTGGTACACGGACAACGGTGAGCTGCGCCTCAGTGATCCGCTAACAAAGGAAGCGCAACGGGCCGGCATAGTGCGAGGCCTCAGGATCGTCGCTGTTGACGGTCGCAACGTTTCGTCACTGCTCAGTGATCGAGCAGTTCTCGAGAGCCACCTCGTTGGCCCTGAGAACCAGACCGTGGTACTAACCACACGATCGCCGCAGGGCACCTTGCGCGATCATCGGCTCACAAGGACTGCCCGGAACCTCGACGAAGCGTTTGTCGGAACAGGCATGACCTCCAATCAGGAGCTGACCCTCGAGACCGCGCTCCGCGCATCGCTGGACCTCTTGATGTTGGCCGGTGGTGTGCTGCTTTTTCGCGCCGCACGATCAAGCACGCTTGCTGCTCTGCTGGCGATTGGCCTGGTTTTGCTCGTCGCTACGGGGCCCGAGACTTGGCAATTTTGGCTGACGGGGAGCTCGACCCTGCTTCACGACAGCCTTGCCACTGCAGGAGCGCTCGCACTCTTCACCGGACTGTTCGTCTTCCCGGATGGTGAGTTCCGCCCTCGTTGGACCTTGTGGGCAGCAGGCGTTTCAGCATGCCTGATTGTTGCTGACACCCTTCTGCCGGAAGTCTTCGGCAGGCTCATGAACCTGTTTGACCTCGCGATTATTTTAGCCATCGCTGCGGCGGCTGTGCAGCGTTACAACCAACTGCCCGACGGGCGGGCGCGCCAGCAGATTCGCTGGGCGGTACTTGGTTTTATCTGGTCAATTCCACCTCTGGCGTTGGCCAGCTTGCTGGCCGTGCTTTCGAGCGACCGGTCGCGCACCGACGCCACTGCCGTACTTCTTGAGCTCTGCCGCATCTTTCTCGACTCGGCCGGCTTCGGCTGCATCTTGCTGGGGGTGATTGTATCCGTGTTGCGCTACCGGCTCTACGACGTGGATGCACTGCTCAGCCGATCGGCAGCTTATGGCGTTCTAACCATTATCTTTTTGGGCCTCTTCGCCGGGCTTGAGCATGGGCTCGAGATTAGCGGAGAGCATTGGTTTGGCGGTTCTACGGGAGTAGCTGGCGGTGTCGCTGCAGGCTTGGCGGCCGTCATCGTCGTGCCGATGCACAATCGGGTTCACGGCTGGGCAGAGCGCCGCTTCCAACGGCGGCTGACCCAGCTAGGACGAGACCTCAAGGAGCATGCCGACGACTGGCGTGACAGCTCATCACTCGAAATGGTGGCAGACAACATGGTTACGCTGGTGCTGACAGCGGTCCGTGCCAGCTACGGCGCCATACTCGCGGACGAGCGCCTGTTGGCTGCTCGGGGAGTGAACGCCGAGGAGGTGACGGGATGGACGGTTGGACGCGTGCTGACGAGCAACGGTGCGAGACTGGATTGCGATAGGTCCGATCCGCTATTTCCCATGCGCGTCGGGCTCTCGTCCGGAGATGGCTGTGCGCGCTGGCTCCTGCTTGGTCCGCGTCCTGACGGTAGTTTTTACGGGACTGACGAGCAGGATAGCCTGCGCGAAGCGGCACCCTTGCTTGGCCGAGTTCTCACGAGCGTCAGCGTTCGTAGTAGCGAAAAGGTGACCCTGGAGGAACGGCTCCGGACCATCGAAAGTGCGGTCAACAGACTCGCGAAGCTCGCAGGCGCATGAGATCAGGCCAAGCCAAGCGTCGGTTTGAACGTCCGTTCCGGGTCGGAAGCGGACATGGACCGGTGCTCGCAGAGGCGCATCTGTTTTCGGGCGATGTCATAATTACAACTCGTCTTGAGGTACCGAAACCAAGCTTACCAAGAAGGTGAAGGGCAGGAAGAGAACTGCCATGACCTCAAATATCAAGTCGAATGACCAAGCGTCATTCATTCGTCCTTTGTCGATGCCAGTCGCTTCGACGATGAAGGCTGCAAGCACCAGCAATCCCGGGACCGCCAAGGCACAGCAAACCACGGCGGTCGCTCTGCTAATTTCCGTTAGGCGCCTGCCCAAGGTGCGGCTCAGCAGGAATGTAACGCCAAGCACGGCGGCGAAGGTTAGCCCCAACTCCATAGCGCCGTGTAACTGCAGAGCTTTGGCGTTGCATCCTGCAGCGCCGCGCAGTGTGGATGTCCGCAATGGGTCGTATGCGGTCATCCGCAAGTCAGTGGAACGAACGACGAGACTTGCTGCCTATCGCCTAAAAGCGGACCGTCCGCCTAAGGCCAAGAACGAACATCAGGAGGGCCGCAATTTTGGTGAGCCGTAAGGTGGGGCGAAGGGCCGCGCCGCCGTGCCCTGAGAGGAAGATCCTCGCTCACCACCGGGCGAGCTGGGCGTGAGCCCGGAGCCAATCCAGAAAGAGGCGACCGCATCGGTACTCAAGTGGCCGCGATGGCCTTCATGACCCCGTGCGAGTTCTTTCTTCGGGCGTTGGTTCGTGTAGGCAAGCGCGATGAAGGCGATCCAAGATCCGCGACACGCGCTCACGGCCGGGCTGGCCGCGATCAGGCTGCAGTATCAGGTGCCCGACGGCTTCCCGACCGAGGTCCTCGCCGCCGCCGCCGAAGCTGCTAGGCGAGCCCCAAACGCGCATCGGGACCGCACGAGCGAGGCGTTCGTCACGCTCGACCCGGCAACCTCGACCGACCTCGACCAAGCGTTTGCGATCGAGGCCGCGGGCGATGACCTCATCCTTTACTACGCGATCGCTGACGTCTCCTGGTTCGTCGACGATGGCGGGGTCATCGACGTCGAGGCGTGGCGGAGGGGGACGACGCTGTACCTCCCCGATGGCAAGGCGGGGCTTTACCCGCCCGCGCTGAGCGAAGCTGCCGCCAGCCTGCTCCCCGACGGGCCGCGCCCGGCGGTCGTGTTCGCGGTGCGGATCGACCCCGCGGGCAAGGCGAGCCTCGACAGCGCCGAGCGTGCTCTGATCCGCAGCCGTGCCAAGCTTGCCTATGATGCGGTGAACGAGGCCGATCTTCCCGCCGGGTTCGCCGAACTGTCGCGGCGGATCGTGTCGGCCGAAGCAGCACGCGGGGCGTCGCGCGTCGACCCGCCTGAGCAGGAAGTCGCCGCCGCGGGCGAAGGCTGCTATACGCTTTCCTTCCGCCCGCGGTTCATGTCCGAGAGCCGTAACGCCGCTCTGTCGCTCGCGGCCAACCTTGCCATCGCCGATGCCTTGCTGGCGGCGCACGCCGGCCTGTTCCGTGTGATGGCCGAACCCGATGATCTTGCCGTCGGCCGCCTGCGCCAGACCGCCAAGGCGCTCCATCTCGACTGGCCCGCCACGACCAGCCTCAAGGAATATGAGCGGGCGCTCGACCCTGCCGATCATGCCGAGGCGGCAATGATGCTCGCAGTGCGCCGCGCGGGAGAGGGGGCATCGTATCAGCCCTATAACCCCGGCGAGATCCCGTGGCATTCGGCGATGGCGGCGACCTACGTTCATGCCACCGCCCCGCTGCGTCGCCTTGCCGATCGGTACGTAGTGATGGCCGCGCTCGCGGTGGCCAATGGCCAGCCGGTTTCCGACGACTTGAGGGCCGCCTTCGCGCGCCTGCCCAAAATCATGGCCCGCGCCGATGCCCAAAGCGCGGCGATCGAGCGCGCGGTGATCGACCTTGCCGAAGCGGTTACGTTGCAGGGGCGCGAGGGCGAAGCGTTCGACGCAGTGGTGACCGATGAGGATGAACGAGGGGCAAGAATCCAACTTGAAGCCGAGCCAATCGTCGCACGCGTAGTGGCGCACGCGGTCGAGCCCGGCACTCGGCTCCGCGTCCGCCTCGCCGCGGCCGACCCGGCGGCGCGCACGCTGACCTTCGAACGGCTCACCTGAGCCGCATCTTCGCGGCCGATGCTTGGCACCGAATTGAGCAAACGTCCGGAACGAGAAATGGCGCGCCCGATAGCAGTTAGTCCGCTTTCGGCCAGATCCTGCCGTTTTTTGGCCAGTATGACCTGGCTCACCGGAATGTCTGCAACGAGGAAAGCGGACACCGACTGTTCAGCTGCCTTTCCGACATTCACGGGACCGCGCGACGCCACCTCTTATTGACAGGTTGAACGGCTGCGAGTTTCCTGGCTGAAAGAAGGGAAGCTGATGGCAATCTTCATCCTGGCTTTGGCGGCCGCCGCGACCCCACCATCCCCTAGTGCAATCAGACTTGGACGCCTCTTGGCCGAGCATGGAATGCTCGCGTCGATATTGCCTCTGGTGAAGGCTAAAGAAATCGACGAGCTTGTAGCAGAAGACCCGCACCTTTCAGTTGGGGAGCAGGTTCGGCTGAGGGCGACAGCAGAGCGGGTATACCGCCGTGGTTATGAGCGCCTGATGGCTGCGACCGGCGAGGCCTATGCGCGGCAGCTGAGTATGGCTGACCTGAAAGCGCTGGTGCGCTTCAATTCGTCGCCCGTGGCGACGAGATACCGGTCGGTCACGCCAACGGTGATCCAGGCCACCATGAAGAGCGTTGGACAACTCGACTTCAAGGGTGATGTCCGCAAAGCCTTCTGCGCCGAGGTGCATCGGCTTTGCGCCAAGTAAGGTCTTGAGACGGTTTCGCGTCGTTACCGTCGAGGATGGTGTCAGGCCCCAATCACCTGCTCAGACGTCACCTCTACGGTTCAGGACCGCTTTTCGTTCAATCACGCACCTTAAGTTCGAATAACATTTTTTGAACAACCTTTGTTATGTGTGAAATTAATGATAGCCTTCTGCTGGGCAGCACACCCAGCAACAGGAGGATCTTATGTATTCTTTCCTGCGTCTAACGTGCGTGGCGGCCGTTGCCGCATCCGGACTCGCGATTACGAGAGCATCGGCCTCGCCTCCATCGAATTGGTCGGGGCAACTCCTCGTCGCAGCACATTTCAAGGAGACAGCGCTTATCAATAGCGAGCGGATCAAGTTTCAGACCAAAGACCCAACTGACACCTATGAGGTGAAGCTGACTTGGGGAGCCACCGGCAATTCCGGCTGGCACCATCACCCAGGCATGGTCATTGTCCAAGTTGCGTCAGGCTTGGTCGACGTCACCCGGGTGATAAACGGAAGATGCGAAACCAAGCAGTACGGTGTTGGATCGCCAAATGGCTCGACATTCACCGAGGGCGATACAATGCATGTCGGTACCAGCGCAGCAGGCGCCGTTGCTTACGCAACAGCCGTGATCGAAGCAGGGGCCCCCAACCGGATTGACGACGCTCCTCCGGCCTGTGCGTCGGACTTCGGCGTTCGAAAGGTCAAATAGCTTTGGCTCTAAAGTAAGGCACGACGGAATAAGGTCGTAATTGGACGACCAATTTCGTCGATCTCACATGGCTCGTGCTGCCCATCACGCCGCAGACCATATTTCGGTCTCATCTTCTGGCAATACCAAGAGTAACGGCGGCATTTCGGTCTGCTCTGTCTTGCAGCGCTGAATAGAGCGGCAATAAATTGCCAGATGGGCGTTGCCCTTGGCAGGCATCGAGGCCAGCGTCTCACATCCACGGTTTTCGCGTAGAGGAAGGGGCGGCTTGCGCCGCCCCTTTTCTCACTGTCCACTAACCGCCATTGAGATCGCGATTGCAGGACCGACCGGAAGCCCAGCCATCTGATCCTTGGCTCGTTGGATGGCTCGCGCTACCTGATCGTCCGTGCTGTGCACGGCGAAATCGGTGCATTCAGCCGTTCCGTTGTTGCCATTCAGATCGAAGCAGAGTGAGTCTGCGGTCCTCCAAATCCGACCCTGAAGTTGCTTCTGGTCGTTCCGATAAGCGAGGTTGAGATCCGCGTAGCTAACCCGGCGTTCCAGGTCACGATCGACCCGCGGAGCCGTTACGACAGCTTCGCGGGGCGGCCTTGCGAAAGCATGGGTCGCGCTGGCGGTAAGACCAATACCGATGAATCCTGCAGCGAAGACGCACGCAATGTTCCGAGCTTCCATGTTGTCCTCCTGTCGCCACGAGCATCCCTGCCCGTGACAAAGGAGATGACAGGTCAGAACGGCATCCTCATCGTCGTTTCGATCTTCCGCGACGAACTTTACTTCAAGCCGTCCACTTTCGCCGAAGTGTGCTGAGCCTTCGCCTAATTTGCGCAGAATTGTCGAATCACCCGTCCAAGTGACATTCGGCGACATATCGCCGCAAATCACCGTTCAGCCGCGCAATTCGGCGACAACATTAGCGAGGAACGAGAGAGACACCCGCCAACTTCTAAACTGGGCATCGTCCATGTTCGCGCCATGGTGCGCATTTCACTTCGATTGAATCTCCGGGTTCGGTGGGAGCGAACGCACGCAGCTTCGCTGAACGACCGTCCGGAAAATTGGCCTGGCGCCCAGAAGCGGACGGCCTGCTTCCGGCCAGTTCCGGACTTCAGCCGCGCCTGAACGAACGTCGGCTTTGGAGCAGCAGAGATCCGGACCTGAATGCCTGAGTGTGGGTCTTCGCAGACGCGAGACTTTGCTCAACTAGCGTCCGAGCCTTACCCTCCCTTGCCTGAGAGCCGTCCTGCGGCTTACCGTCAGATGAAGATGGGACTCTCCAAATTCAGTACAATCGGCAAGAGCTTTTTCAGTTGGAAAGCTGGGCCTTCCTCTCGGTCGTGCGGTACTGCGCCCTCGAGGCAATCGCGACCCTGTTCCAGCTATTGATCGTGACAATAGCCATTGTGAGCCAACCTATTTCACTCTCGTCGAAGTGAGACTTCAAGTCAGCAAAGGCACCAGCCGAGGCGCGGGTGGTGGCAATCAGCGTCACTTCATCCACCCACCTCAGCAGGACGCGTTCGCGCTCCTCGAATCGATCGGACTCTTCCCACGCATCGAGTGAAGTCAGCCTAATCGGGGACTCGCCGTCCTGCAGTGCTTCATGAGTGTGCATGGCGATGCAGTAAGCGCAACCATTGATCTGGGAGGCCCGCAGCTTGAGCAAATGTAGAAGCTTAGGTTCGATGTGCGGGGCAATTATACTCTCGAGCTGAGCAAGCTTCCGATATGCGTCCGGCGCAATGCGCGAAAGGTCCATGCGCGGCGGTTCAAGAGTCACAAAGCATCTCCACATGCGAGCAGGCTCAAACCTACTTCACCAGCCGACTTCCGGTCTGAAATCGAAGATCCGCACGTCTTCGTACAGGTCAGCTTGGAAGTAGGGACTGTCTCTCATGAACTGGTCGGCAGCGGCGCGGTCGTCGAGCTCGACCAGCAACATCATACCTACGCGATCCCCAGCATCGTTGAGTAACTCGCCCGCCGTTCGGATCGCCACCAAGGGCTGACCGATGAAGTCGTTGGTTAGCTGCTGGATGTCCTGCGAGATTGCGCGGACCCCAGCTTTGAGCATTCCTGTCATGAGGAAGATCACGAGAGGAGCCCTTTTGATCTCGGAAGATCTCGTCTGGCTTCATCACTGAAGCGGAGCAGGAACTCCACGGCCGCATCGGCAACGTCCTTCCAACCATTATCGATTGTGAGTGAGTGTCCTCTTCCAGGTACCACGCGCAGTTCCGTGGGGCTCCGGTTGCGTCTCTGGTGTGAGTATTCGGCCTCTACGATGTTGGGCGGAACCACATGATCGTTTTCGCCGGCGAGCAGGAGTAAGGGTCCACGATCCGCTCTTGTCGGATCCAGCCGATCATCCGTCCAAGGATTGATGTTGGCGAACGCCGCCTCGAACAGAGGTCCGCCTGGAGCAGGAACAACGAATTCACCGTAGAGCTGCCGAGCTTCCGTTTCCTCAAGCGCGTTCGCGAACGAGTAACGGAACTGCTCGAACGTGAGCATCACGACATGGTGTCGGTTGGCGGGATTGCTGAGTACCGGAGAAGCGGATCGAAGCGCGGAGATCGGAAGCGGGAGGATACCTCGGAAAGCCGGAGGTGAGATCGCAACAGTTGCTGCGGATAGCCCACGATCGGCGAGCAGCTGGGCGATGAGGCCGCCGAACGAATGGCCGACCAGGAACGGCTTGCGGTCGAGCGCTCCGATGAGGTGCGCCAGATGGTTGACTACTTCTTCAAGGGTTTCGCTGGGTCGCCCTAGGTCGGCCCGTGCTGCCTCCGCCGTGATATCGTCTCCTGGCCATGCTGGCGCGTAGGTCTCGAACCCTGCGTCCTCGAAGACGCTAGCCCACCGGCTCCAACTAGAGGGCAGCAGCCACAAGCCGTGGATGAACAGAACTGGCTGGCGACCACTTCGATTGATCCGGTCGACGGACGGTTCCGCCTGCTGCCAAGGGGTTGCGGTGCTACTCACTGGCTTGCCGCCGAGCGCCAGTAGTTGTTGGCAGCAGCTATGGTTGCAAACTCGACCGCAATGACGTGACTCGCGGCGATGAGGCCGAATGGATCGTGGGCGTACTGTGCACGCCCATTCTGCAGAACTTCGAGTTCCCGCTGCATGGCGTGGACTGAATGGCGAGCAAGCATGATCGCAAGTGCTCGGCCCTCTTCCGGCCCCGGAGTGATCAGCGAATTGTTTGGAACGAGCGGCTTGTCGGGTACCTGGACCATGCTTTCCCCTTCAGAATTCGGCTGACAATTGCCGGTTCGTTTACTGGGGCACGGGCAATGATGTATGTCCCGGTCCTGCCTCGTCGTTGACCCAAATTGCTGAATTCGGATCAGCTGCTGCGATGGCCGGGGAGGTCGCTCCCAGGAGACCGGCATGGACCTTATTGGCCACGGCACTGAGAAGTATGGGCCTGAGGATGTGCTTGCCACGTCTGTTTCATGCAGTTGGACCGGTGTGGCGGCTGAACTCCGCCATCACCCTGCGTCCGAGCTGCCGCCGTTCGATCTCGTGCAGACGGAGATCGGGGTTGCAACGCGCTGCCACCCCGACGCCGTGGTCAGCCGCTGCGGTAATGGTGAAGTGCAATCCACTAGGGTCGCTCGAGGCACAGTCTGGACATGCCCAACTGGAGTTCGCGAGGAACAAATTCGGTTACACGAGTGGCATGAGTGCTTTCACATCTATCTCCCCGCGCACCGCTTCCGCGAGCTGTCTGAAGTTCGGGGCGGCGCCAGCGTTGATGCAGCGCACGTGCTTTACCTATCCGACGTTAGAGACACGCTAATCAGGCAGATCGCGTTTACCATGCTGGAGGAGCTTCAAGAGCCGACATCGGCAGGACGCGTGCTAGTTGAGTCACTCGCCGTTTCGCTCGTAGCCCGTTTGGCCCAGACTTGCACACCGGGGGCTGCCGCTCAGGTGCGATCCCTCCATCTCAGTCAAGCCTTGGATGACGACCGCTTCCGACGCGTTCTGGAATTCGTTGAGACGAACCTCGACAGCGACATCGGCGTAGACGATCTGGCTGCGGTTGCGTGCCTCAGCCCGTTCCATTTTATTCGCCTCTTCAAGAATCGCACTGGCGTTCCGCCGGGCCGGTACCTCAGCAAGCGGCGCCTTGCCCGAGCAAAGGACCTGCTTGCTTCAGGTCAGATGGCGCTCGCAGAAATCGCGTATGCATGCTGCTTCTCATCGCAATCGAGCTTCACTCGCGCATTCCGCAGAGCGACGGGGGAAAGCCCCGGTACATTCCGTCGGCGACAGTAGCATTGCGAGAGAACTCAATAGCCGTTTCCAGGAGTAAGCTAGAATTACCGGGGTAGGCTACTGACGGGGTCGCCTGATCGGCCGTCAAGCAAACAGTCTGATTGCAGCCACTTTAGGCTTCAAGACAGAAGTGAACGAACGTCCGCTTTCGGGCCGTCGCGAAGCGGTCGTGAGTGGCTGCAAATGGGTCTTCGCAGACACAACGCGATTGCGTCTCAGAGAATGCCCGCTTCCGAGCCGCGGCCTGAGGGCCGAGTTGGGCCCGGGGGCAAAAACGAGCCTGTTCTGGTGTCTTGGTGCGAGTACGGATACCTAAATCATTACCTAAGTGCAGCGACCAAAATCTTCGCTAAAGAACGATGGCCGCTAAACCGCTAACATTGCTAGGCAAAATGGTGGACGCACTAGGGCTCGAACCTAGGACCCGCTGATTAAGAGTTTGGGAATCAGGCTCTTGTGCTAGTTAGCGACAACTTATTCTAGCTTGTAGAATCACAGGAAATCAGCAGTTTATGCCGTTGCTTTTTTGTGGTGCTTTGTCTTAGCTGTAAGCTCCTTGCTAGAAATACGCTGAATTCTAGCGCCGGAGAACAGCATGGCGAAGATCACAAAGACCTTTGTGAACAAGGTTCAGCCGCCCGCTTCGGGCTATGCCGTCCATTGGGACGACAGCGTGAAAGGCTATGGCCTCCGCGTATCGTCACTGGGCAAGCGCGTCTTCATCGCGATGGGCCGGGTACAGGGCAAGCCGATCCAATTTACCCTTGGACCCTATGGCGTGCTCACCGAAGACGCCGCTCGGAAGAAGGCACAGAAGGTCTTGCAGGACATGCGCGAGGGGATCGACCCGCGCAATAGCAAGCGAGCCGACGAGGCGATGAAGGTCACGCTCCAGCAGGTGTGCGACGCGTATGTAGAGCGACCCGGCAAGCTCAAGGAGAGCAGCAAGGCGGAAATGAAGCGCCACGTCGAGAAGGTGTTCGCTTCGTGGAAGAACAAGCCAATCGTTGCGATCACCGAGGACGACGTTCGAAAGCGTCACCGCGAAATGGTAGAGAAGGGGCTGGACGGTAAGCGCGGCGCGCCAGCCAGCGCCAACGCCTCAATGGTGACGCTGCGCATCCTTTGCAATTTCGCTAGCCGCCAATACCGCCGCGCTGACGGCTCGCCGCTGCTGCTCCGTAATCCCGTGGAAGTGTTGAAAGATCACTGGGCAACGCTCGGGTCGCGGACGGAGCGCTACATCGACCGCCGCAAGGTCGGCGAGGTGTGGAACGCGCTACAAGCTGCTCGCGAGAACCCGAAGAACCGGGACGCACTCGCCGGTATAGATTTAGCCCTTTGGGCGCTGTTGACGGGTTGCCGTCGCGATGAGGGCGCAACTCTCCGGTGGGCGAACGTCAACATTGATGACCACGACCCCTCCAACTGCTGGTGGCGAATTACGGAGCGCAAGCGCGGCGAGGATTTGCAGATGCCTCTGTCCTCGCAAGCGGTCGCGCTGCTCAAGGCGCGACGCGCGGTAGTCGATGCGGACATTGCCGAGGGTAAGACAGTCAGCGAGTTCGTATTCCCCTCATGGTCCAAGGCTGGTCACATACGGGACGCTCGCGCCCCGATGGAAATGATTAGCAAGATCGTTGGGAAGCACCTGTCGCTCCACGACATGCGGCGCTCTTTCACGAACTACGCCATGCGCGAGTGTCTGATTGAGAAGTTCCGCACCGACCTACTGACCGGCCACAAGCCCGCGCAAGAGGACATCACCGCCCGCAACTACCTCGACCTGGCGCGTCTCGATTGGCTCCAACCGGAAGTCCAAAAGATAGGCGACTGGATCGAGCAGCAAGCGGCTATCGCCGCCAGCAAGAACGTCGTGCAACTCCATGCCGCTGGGGCCGCGTAGCCTCGCGTACAGCCCCGAGCCGGGGTTGCCGCCGGGGTAGGGGCGAAGGGGTAGCGATCGGGGCTGTAGCGGCCCCGTAGCGAGGGAGACCCCGCATCAGCGCGGGTGCCGCACCTTAGGGCCGTCAGTGGGTGCCACCCCTCCTACGCTTTTTTGAATCGAAGCGGGGTTTCTCCGGCGCCACCCCCGGCCCTACTATTTTTTGAACCCAGCGCCCCAGCGCATTTTATCCGAGCGCGGCTCAATTTTTCTGCTAAGCTAGGGCAATCACGCTCCATCCAGCGCGGGGCGTGTCATATCGAGTTCGGCCTCCGAACCGTTTACCCCACCTCCGCTCCGGGTCACTCGCGGTCCACGCTGGATTGCAGGAGTGACCTGCTGTGAGTGAGATGACTTTCGAGCAGCTATGCGAGCTGTTCGCCTATTCCCCCAAGCGCCGCCCCCTCGATAGCAAAGAGGTTGCCGCGATCCTTGGCATCCATCCGAACACGATGGATCAGTATCGCTTGCGTGGCGAAGGCCCGCGCTATTTCAGCCCGCCCGGCACCCGTCGCGTCTGGTACGCTGAGCTGGATGTGCTCCGCTGGCTCGCCTCCGGTGCTCGCCAGAGCACCAGCCAGTTGTTCGGGGCAGACGACCCGTCCTGCCCCTTCTGAGCAGCTCTCCGCCTAATCCCTCACAAGTAGCGGCAGAGCCGGTTGGGTCCGACCCTGCCGCCGAAAGGATCAACGTGAACAGCATTAATTTACCCGGCCTCCTGAGAGTTCCGCAAGCTGAACGCAAACTCGCAAAATTCGCGCGCGATGAAGAGGGGCCGGATGCGACCGCGCTGCCTCGAATTGACGTCTTACCCGGAGGGCGGCGCTGTGACTGATCTCTCCACCACACCGATGTCTTCCGAGGAGTGGAACAGGACTCTCGCGGCCATGCAAGCGAGCAAGAACCGAGACCTTAGCGTCCCCTCCGGTCACGCGGACCCAGTGACGTTCGCCGCAGCGTTCTTTGACGAAATGGACAGGCGCGAAGAGCGTGCTCACTCACTCCAACTGGGTGATCCCATCACGTTGACCGAGTGGAACACCGCCACCCCGAAGCCGCGTACGATCATCGACCGATGGTTCTACGAGGACGTGGGCGTCTTTATCGCTCCGGGAGGAACTGGGAAGACCACGCTTCTCCTGTTTCAGATCATTCACCTCATCCTGGGACTGGACCTGTTCGGACTGGAGGTGCGCGCCCCCGGACCAGTCATCATCATCACGGCAGAGGACAGTAGGGAGACGCTCATCGCTCGCCTGCGCTTCATGTGCCACCAGTTGAACCTGACGGATGAGCAGAAGGCGGCAATCCGCGAAGGCGTGATCATCACCGATGTGTCTGGACGAGGTCTCAAGCTGACGACCGTCGAGAAGGATGTGGTGATGCCCAGCAAACAGCTCGACCGTCTGATTGTTGAGGTTGGACTTCGTTGCCCCTCATTGCTCATTTTTGATCCGATGGTGTCCTTCGGGGTTGGCGAGAGCCGAATCAATGACGCGGAGCAGGGGCTCATTGAAGCAGGGCGTCGGATCAGGAACGCGGTGGGCTGCGGTGTGATTTATGTTCACCACACCGGCAAGGCGAATGCTCGGGATGAAAGTCTCGACCAGTATAGCGGTCGCGGCGGAAGCGCGCTCGCCGATGGCGCGCGAATGATACACGTTCTTCAGCGCCTGCAACCGGGCGAGTGGACCAGTAAGACGGGTGATATTCTCGGCCCCAAGGACAGCGGGTTCGTTCTCGCTCGGCCCAAGATGACGTGGTGTGAACCACAACCACACCTCTACATCAAACGCCAAGGCTTCGTATTCGACTATTTCGAAGCCGCTGCTCCCGAAGAGGCGATTGCAGCTATGATGAAAAAGAACGCGGAATTGATATTACAGCTGCTCAAGGATGAGTACCTGAAGGGAACGCGGCACACGGGCAGAACCTTGGAAGCTATCAGTCCCATACAGCAGAAGCAGACCCGACTTACGCTTCAACATCTATTGGCGAATGGGCTCGTTGTGAACGAGAAGGTCCAGCGCACCGGGCGCGGAGGAGCTTCCAGCTTTCTCCGCCCCCTCGACGTTCCAATGACCACGTGAATGGGCTTTGGTGCATTGGCGCGTTGTAGGGGCGTTAGGGTGTGTTGAACGCCCCTGGGGCAAGGGCATGCACGCAACGCGACCAGTGCGTTGCTGCGTTAGCCCCTTAGGGGAAACGCACCAATTCCTAGGGGGTCTGGTCGGTGTGGTAACTGGCTGGGGGGGGGGCATTGGCGCGTTGCTCATGAGCGCCGGAGTGGATGCGTGTGGCTAGCTGCCGCCTCCGTGCTTGCGCAGTAGCCGCCCCAATCCATCATGCAAAGTGAGCCCGCCATCTGCGCGACCGTCAAACAGGGTATTAGTTGGCCGAAGGCATCTGAGCTGACCTAAGCAATTGTAATAACAAAATAATCGTTGCGGACCTACAACCGGCTTCCCTACGCTTTAGCCCATGCTTAGCCGCTTGGGAGCGTACAATGGTCGATGAAGTTGACACCCGTATTCCGCTGGATCTTCACCCCGGCGCGATTGCCAATTTGCCAGGGTATGAGGAGGAAGAAGTTCGCGCCGTTTTGAACGGCACCGAACGGCTTCTTCGAACGACTACCGAGAACCTTGCAGCAATCCATGACGCGAAAGCGGCGGCAGCGACCGACCCGACGCTTACGCCCGCTGCCGCGCTCTTAAAGGTAGATGACTACGCCTCGGCGCGGATGAGCACCGTGACGAAGCAGTGGGACCAGATAGCCAGTACGCTCGCCAACAACATTGCTCAGTACGAAAAGGAGCTGTCAGCCCCGATCATCGCTAAGGCCAGCCAGATGGTGTCAGGCGAGATACGCTCGCACTTCAAGAGCCTGCCGCAATCTGAGCGGGTGTCCGCAGTACAAGCAGCCATTCGAGCGGGCGACGAGGTGACGTGCTCAAGCCTCTTTGGCGCACCCGCGTATCTCTCAGGGCTGAATGAAGAGATGCATCGGGAGTTTACCCGTCTTTGGCAGGAGAAGGTCAATCCACTCGTCGCCAAGCGCCTCCGAGCAGTGAGCGCCGCTCACGAATACGTCGAGCGCACCGGCCCGCTTATGCTGAAGGAGTGGCATAACGCGGTTGGGGTCATTGAGGAGACCCGAGAAGATCGGAGCGGACGCAGGATCGTCGTCGGGCGAAGCACGGCCAGTGCAATTCGCAAAAAGAAAGCGTCGGCCGACCAGCGCTTCGCTCTCCCCGCAAATTGATCCAATCAATTTGGTGGACTGGTCTTATGAGCAAAGTTCAACCGCGATGGTTGGAGGGCTGGAAGCCTACGCCGCCAACCGCGCCGCCGCCCATGGTCAAATCGCGTGGGCCGGGGAACCCCGCATGGACAACAGGTTGCCCGTCACCGAACCCGAATGGTCGTCCCGCGGGCATTCCAGACAAGCGGCTGCTCGCGACACAGCAGATGCTGGATGAGATGCGCACCATCGTGGCGGTGCTCGTCGGCAAGGCGTTGGAGGGCGACACTAACGCCGCGAGCATCGTCCTGTCCAAAGTGATGCCGTCGATCAAGGCGCAGGCCGAAAAGGTCTGTTTCGAGTTTGATGCCGGTGCGCCAATCAGCGAGCAGGTCTCTAAGGTACTCGACGCGATTGCAGCCGGTGCGGTCGCGCCCGACGTTGGCAGGCTCATCATCGAGTCGATCAAGGCGCTGGCGGATGTGCGAGCGACTGAGCAGCTGGAGGCGCGGATCGCCGCTCTGGAGAAGGCGCGGCTCGGGTGAACGCTACCGCACAATTTGGACAAAAAGTGAAAAGGTCGGCGATGCGATCCGCCGGTGCCGGCATAACAACCATACCCCCGAGGGCGAGGATACCCCACCGATGACTGACCTAAGCTCTTGGCGCCCTCCTTACCGCGCCATGTGCCCGGAACCGGGTCCCCACGACCTGTTCCTCCTTGTCCTCATCGATGGGCAGCGGGCGACGATCCAGCACGCGGCTGATCATGCCCGGTGGCGCGTAGCAGCGGAGCGGCTGGCGGAGAGTCAGCGCTGCCAAGTGAAGGTGCTGCCAATGACAGGCGGTGAGTTGATGAACTATCTCGGCATCCGCCCCGCCGCTCCGCACCCGCTTGAAAGCGTGGACACCGAGTTTCGAGCGCAGGCCGTGAGGAACTGCATGGACGTGCTGCGCGAGTGCGGTTCGCAAGAGGACCGAGAACTAGCGCTGGACCTGCTCGGGAAGATGGGAGCGCTCAATTAGCGAACCATGAGCAGCCTGCGCGCCTTGCAGAAGCGGATTTTGCGCTTGGAGCGAGCAGCTATGCCTCGCACGTCACCGATTGTGCTTTGGTTCGGCACATTCGACTGCTTTGCTGAGATCGTCTGGACTGAGATTGAGGCCGGGAATTTGGACCGCCTGGATATGGTCGACATCGTTGCGGCCCTCCGAGCTTGGGAGAACGACGGAACTTGGGATCGATAAATCTGCGATGATCCCAGGAAATATGTTACCTTTTATCTTGCCTAAACTCACACGCCATGTAACATATCTGCTCATCGAGTCGATGTGGAGGATGCCATGATGCCTGTCGTGAGGGTCAACGATGGTACGTTTGCTGATCTGAGTACGCTGAAAACGTGGTTTAAGACCAAGACGCCGAGCGAGACCATCGACCGCCTTGTAAAGGAGGTCATGGAACAGCTCGGCATGGAGCGGGACGACGAGCCGGAAACGGTGGTCACCATGAGCGGCAAGGGCGCTATGGAGTTCGAAACCGCTCCCGGTCTCGCATTCACGAAGCCGCTTTCCGCCTCAATCAACGGAAAGGCAGTTAACAGCCCTCGGTGGTCCGCGATCCTGCTCAAGATGATTGCTGAGGTAAAAGCTACAGGTGTTCAGGGAGAGAAGCTGGTTCGCGAGCTTGGCATCCCCGCTAAGGTCGAGCGGTACGACGAGGAGGGGTTCAAGTATCATCCTGACCTCGGCATCTCGGTGCAAGGACAGTCCGCGTCAGATGCGTGGAAGGAGATCGACCGCATCGCGAAGAAACTGCGGGTGCCGGTCGAAGTGGAGTTCTGGTGGCGGCAGAATCCGAAGGCTCAGTACCCCGGCCGCACGGGCATTTTGCGCTCCGGCACCGCATAAGAGATTCACGCACGTGTAACATGCAGCGCCTCGCGCCCGTTGGCGCGGGGCGCTCCACGTGCCGTTAGGAGAGCAGATCGCGAGGTTCCTTCGTTATGCTTAAGCGATGATTAGCAGGCCCTCATCGGTCATAGTGATGCGCTTGTACGCCCCGTCCTCAATATCGCGGAAGATGCGTCCGTCTCCGACTAGCTCGGTAGCAAGCGCTTGCACGTCCTCGTCGTTCAAGAAGGTCTCTTTGCTAATGTAGTTGAGAAATTCGTCGCCAATCTCATTTTCGAATGCTTCCATGGCCGTGATGATCAGACTGTCATCCACAACGAGATTATAATCGATCGACGCCTTGACCATGTTCACGCTTTTGGGTTCCCAGTGGGAAAACTCCGTCATTACCAAAACACTCACGCACTCGGCCTCGTTGGGCCGCTTGTCGAATTGCCCGAACATGCCCTTGCGAACGTCGAGTGCAACGAATGAGGCTTGTTTTGCTTTCTCCGGCGTCTGCGGGCCTGCGAGGCAGGTGTTCAACAGACAGAAAACCCCCTCGTCTGTGTGGTCGGTAATCTCGAGGATACGGCACGCTCGAATGGATTGAGGGATGTCCCGCAAGCTCTGGTCGTTGCCGAGGAAGAATGGCTCTCCCTCCACCGTCAAGCCAAGGATGATGCGTTCACCATCGCCTACGAAGGCCTCGTGACAAGCGGTGCCATTAGACCTCGCGCGAACACGCGTCTGGCCATCCACCTGGTCAAACTTGATCTTGAAAGCGACTGTCTTTGCCCACTTGGGCGCGAACTTTACGTCGATAGTGGTGCCGTACGAGATTCGGCTCGCCTTCTTGAAGGAGCGCTTGAATGCGCCATCGATTGTCTGCTCGACGCCGACTTTCTTACACTCTACGAAGCCGGCTAATTTGCTCATTTCGGTTTCAGGCTCGCCGTCATCGTCGAGATGAAACAATCCAAATTCGACCTTGTGGCCCGCGCCCGAGAAGCCGACCAGCTTCGGCTCTAATACCAAACGAGCCTTCGCGTGCTCGTCCATGTACAGAGCAGCAAGAGTCAGCACCTCAAGCATGTCGCCGACCTTGCGGCCGATTTGATGCCCTGCCCGACGATAGTGCGAGATATATTTAAAAACGTCCGAAAGATGGACGTAATCCGGTTGATCTTGATGGAGGTCGTCAACGACCTCGGGTTCGACGGGAATGTCTTCGTCAAAAAGGCTGGCCATGGGGTCGATTGAGCATCTCGCGAACAGCCGTGCAAGGCCAACCTTCCGGTTGCTTCATTCGGGCGGCCCACATTACAAGGCTCAAACGCGCTCGCTTCATGGCGGCCGACCCTGCTTTAATCCGCTCGTGGAGCTCTATCGTATGACCGCTGGCCGCACAGTAATTGGCAATTCCAGAGACTGGTGCACGCCTCTCAAGTACGTTCAGGCGGTTCGGGAGGTTCTGGGCGAGATTGAACTGGATCCTTGCTCTAACCAATGGTCGAAAGTTGCCGCCAAGACCGAGTGGAAGCTCCCTCATAGCGATGGACTTCACCACAAGTGGGACTTCCCAACGATCTACGTGAACCCGCCGTACGGTTCTGATCAAGAACGCGGGACGCGGATCATTCATTGGCTGCATAAATGCTCTGACGCCCACGAGGATTTTGGGTCCGAGGTGATCGCGCTGGTGCCGATTGCGGCGAATACACTCCACTGGAAGCGCTATGTTTGGCCCACCGCCGCCTCGATTTGCTTCCTCTACGATACCCGCTTGCGATTCCTGGTCGAAGGGCGCGACGACGGGAAGGGCGCCCCGATGGCGTGCGCCGCGATCTATTGGGGCAAGAACAAAGCCAAGTTCGCCCAGGTATTTCGGCAGCACGGCGCGGTGGTGGATTTGAGCAATATTGCGCTCCCGGTCGAGGGCCGCCAGCCTACGTTGCGTCTGGTCGGTTAGGGACGAACCGGATAAAGTGTCCCCGTCCTCGCTTCTTGGCGCTGCTGGTGAGCACTACGTAATGTCGCAGCTGCTTCGACGCGGATTTATAGCTGCGCTCGCGCCCGTAGGCGTTCCCTTGGCTGACATTGTAGTCACCGACGATGTCGGCGAACGCGCTTGCGCTCTTCAGGTGAAGACGCGCCGCAATCTCGGTTCCGATGGTGGTTGGCACATGAAAGCCAAGCACGAGCAGATAAGAGGCGAATCGCTGTTCTACTGCTTCGTGGATTTCGGCAACGAAGCGGACGATGCCCCGACCACCTATGTCATCCCGAGCAACGTGGTGGCCGACACGCTGGCTCTCGCTCATCGCACTTGGCTAGCTCGCCCCGGTCGAGGCGGGCGACCGCACAAGGACGGGGAAATGCGACGACTGTTACCCAGCTACGCACATCTTGACCTTGCAGGTCACGGCGCGGGTTGGCTTGAGAAGTACAGAGGTGCTTGGAGGTTGCTTCGGGCAGCCTCTGAATGCGGCGACGCTTAAGAAGCCCAGTTGGCTAGAAATACGCTAGAGCCCGCCGCGCGAAACTGGTGCAGCGCCAAAGGCCAGCCTCTAATTGTCTGTTGTACTTAGAAAAAATGGTGGACGCACTAGGGCTCGAACCTAGGACCCGCTGATTAAGAGTCAGCTGCTCTACCAACTGAGCTATGCGTCCATGCCTGCAAGGGCAATGCGCCGGTGCCGCAGCAGGGCGCGGACGGGCCTTTATCCGGCACCCGACGGCATTGCAACCGCTTTTCAGCTCAATGCCGAACTGCTCCGGGATCGTTGCTGCCGTTCGAAGCTCATCAGCAGGCCGATGCAGATCATCACCGTCATCACGGCCGAGCCGCCATAGCTGATCAGGGGCAGGGGAATGCCGACAACGGGTGCAAGGCCCATGACCATCAGCAGGTTGATGGCAAAGTAGGAGAACAGCACCATCGTCAGCCCCGCACAGCTCAGCTGACCAAAGCGGGTAGGGGCGTTTGCGGCCACTTTCATCGCCCACCTCAGGACGAACAGATAGGCGATGATGATCGCCGTGCCGCCGACCATGCCCCACTCCTCGGTGAGAGTGGCAAAGGCGAAGTCGGTGTGGCCCTCGGGAAGATATTGCAGGTGGCTCTGGCTACCCTGCATGAAGCCCTTGCCGAACACTCCGCCCGAACCGATCGCGATCTTGCTCTGCGTGATGTGATAGCCGGCGCCCATGGGGTCGCTCTCCGGATCGAGGAAGATGTCGATCCGTTTCTTCTGGTAACCGTGTAGCAGGAACTCATAGATCGGGATGATCGCTGCCGCGATCGCCGCGCCCGGAATCAGGAACCAGCGCAGCGGAAGCCCCGCCAGGAACATCACGGTGACACCCGCGAACACCACCATCAGGCCCGTGCCAAGGTCGGGCTGAGCGATGATCAGCAGTGCCGGCACGCCGATCAACGCGGCGGCCGGCCAGATTGCGCGGAAGCTGCGGATGTCGCCGGCCGGCAGAAGTTCGTAGAAGCGCGCCAGCATAAGGGCGATCGTCGGCTTCATGAACTCGGACGGCTGAAGGCGGATAATGCCGAGGTCGAGCCAGCGCTGCGCCCCCTTGCCGACGATGCCCATGGCATCCGTCAGCACCAGTGCAATGACGATCGCGCCATAGATCGGCATCACCAGCGGCTTGATCCGCTCCTCCCGCACGTTGCTCAGGGCGACCGCCATTCCGAGGAACAGCGCGATGGCCATGCCCTGCTTGAGCGCCCACGGCTGGATCGAACCGCCGGCCGCCGAGTAGAGGTTTACCAGCCCGAACAGACCGATGGCGACGATCAGGAACAGGAGCTTCCACGGCAGCCGGGCGAGCGGTTGCGGGATGATCGAGGAAAGGATCATGCGCCGGCTTGCCCATCATCGGCCTTCGCGGCGGCAGCCTTGAGCTGCGCCGCGCTTTGCGCCGCCGCCTTGAACGCGGCGGAGCGGCGGGCATTGCGCTCGGCCAGGGAGCCGCCCCATTCCTGCTCCATCGGCGCAAGGGTCGCCCAGGCCTTTTGCTGATCGAACAGGTAGGTCATGCTGTCACGCACGATCGGTGCCGCCACGGACGCGCCGAAGCCGCCATGCTCGATGATGCAGCCGATCGCATATTTCGGCTTGTCGGCCGGGGCGAAGGCGATGAACAGGGCGTGGTCGCGAAGGGCCCAGTTCGAATTGGCGACTTTGCGCTGGGTAAGCTTGTACACCTGCGCGGTGCCCGTCTTGCCGGCCATCAGCACGCCGGGGATCTGCAGCTTGGACGCAACGGCGGTGCCGCTGCCGTTCACCACCGCCGACATCGCGTCCCGAACGATAGCGAGATGCTGGGGGTCGACGGCGACCGGCGCAATGGGCGGCTTGGGAGCGCCCATCAGCAAGCGCGGCTGGATCAGTTTCCCGCCACCCAGCCGACCCGGCATGACCGCCAGCTGGAGCGGGTTGATCAGCACATAGCCCTGTCCGATCGAGGTGTTGGCGCTGTCGAAGCCCTGCCACTTGCGCTTGTACTTCTGCTCAAGCCACTTGGGGCTCGGCATGGTGCCGAAGCGCTGGTTGACCGGCATCTGTGGGAAGTTCTGCCCATAGCCCAAGTAGTTCACCATCTCGGTGGTGAGCTCGGGGTCCGTCCGAAGCCCCATCGACCAGAAATAGGTGTTGCAGCTGCGCTCGATCGCCGAGTGCATGTCCATCGAGCCATGCTTGGCGTCACAGCTGAAGAAGCGGTTGCCGATACGCAGGCCGCCCGGGCAGAATACCCTTTGCTTGGGATCAATCCCCTGTTTCAGGAAGGCGAGCGCCATGGCCGGCTTGATCGTCGATCCAGAGGGATAAAGTCCCTGGCTGACCTTGTTGATGAGCGGCTTGTGATCGTCCTCCGAGAGCATCCGCCACTCGGTCCGCCCGATCCCGCTTGAAAAGTTGTTCGGATCGAACGCGGGCATGGAGACGAACGCCAGCACGTCACCCGTATCGACATCCAGCGCCACCAGTGCGCCCGAATTGTCGCCCATCCGCCGCGCCGCATATTCCTGCAGGCCTGCGTCGATGGTCAGTGCCACCGTGCTTCCGCTCTGGTCGGGCTTGGGGTCCAGTTCCTTGACCAGCTTGCCGCTGGCGGTGACCTCGATCCGCTGCCCGCCCGGCTTTCCGCGCATGTAGGGCTCGAGCGTTTTCTCCAGCCCCTGCTTGCCGATCTTGAACCCGGGCGTCAGGAACAGCGGGTCCTTGGTCTTCTTATAGTCCTCGGCAGAGGGCGTTCCGACATAGCCGACCAGGTGCGCCACGGCCGGACCGGTGGGGTAGAAGCGCGAGAAACCACGCATCGGCTGCACGCCCGGGAGCTCCGGCAGCCGCACCGTCACCGCCGCATAGCGCTCATAAGGAACGTTCTCGGCCACCTGCACCGGCTGGAATCCCACGGCGGCCTTGATGTCGCGGTTAATCCGATCGACCTCGTCGGGGGTCAGCGCGAGCAGGTTCGTCAGCACGGCGACGGTGGCAGGAACGTCCTTCACCTGGTCGGGAATGAGGTCGACCCGGAAGTTCGAGCGGTTGATGGCAATCGGCTTGCCGTGGCGATCGACGATCCACCCGCGCCGGGGCGGTACGATGATCAGCTGGACCCGGTTGCTCTCGGACAGCAGGTTATACTTCTGGTTTTCCTTGACGGCGAGCCAGCCCAGCCGTCCCACCAGTGCGCCGCCAACCAGCACCTGCGCTCCGCCAACCACGGCCATCCGCCGGGAGAAGGTAAGGTTCTGGTGGACCGCGGTGAAGCGGATGGGCGCGTTCACCGGCCCAGCCTCCAGCGGTCAAGGCGGCTCGCGGCCCAGGCCGCGACCGGGAATGCGAGGATGGCGATGATCAGCGGCGACCAGATCACGTGGAACTCATTGGGAGCGCCCATCAGGGCATCGACTTTCCACCGTAGAACCGCGCTGATGAACAGGAGCACAGCGGCCAGCAGCCATTCGATCCAGTAATCGCGCCACATGGTGCGGCGGTCGGCCAGGTCGAGCAGCAACATCGACAGTGTCCAGAGGAACACGGACAGGCCGATCGGCTCACCCACGACCAGGTCGTTCCACAGGCCGAGCGGTGCCGCCCACCAGCCCGGGAAGGCGTCCGACCGCAGCAGCCGCCAGGCGATCAGCATCAAATAGCCGAAGCTCGGTCCCCAGCCGACTTGGGCAACGATCGGCAACAGCGCGATGGCGCTGGCGGCGGCGATGCTGGCCGGAGCGACAAACGGCGCGATCGTCTTGGGACCGCGCCCGATCTGGCTTTTGCCGGCAAGAGCCGAGCGAACCATCAGCGCGCCTCGCTCATGGCCGCGTTGGTCTCGGTGGCCGTGTCCAGCGCGGCCTCCTCATACGGCCGCTCGACCTGCGCGAAGCTGGCATCGGCGGGATCGGCCATGGGCACCGCGATCGCACCATCGTCGTCGAGCTTCACCACTCGCGCGATCGGCACGCCGGGTGGGTAAAGACCGCCCGTGCCACTGGTGACCACGATGTCGCCGCGCCTGAACGGATTGCGGCCAACCTCGAGCGGGCGGACGTCGATTGTTCCGTTGCCGCGCCCGGTGCTGATCACCGCCTGGCCGGTCCGGAGGAGCCTTGCCGGCACCACGTTGGCGCGGTCCGAGACCAGCAGCACCCGGCTTGCCATCCCGCCCGCCTCGATGATCCGTCCCACCAAACCGTCCGCCGCGCGTACCGGCATTCCCACCTGCACACCGTCGGTGCGTCCCGCGGAGATCACTGCGAAGCGCCGCTGGCTTTCGAAGGAGGAGCCGACAATCCGTCCGCTGGCGACCGCCACCGGGGTCCGCTCCCGCAGCTGCAGCGCGGCCTTCAGCTGCGTATTTTCGTTGAGGATCGCCCGGGCTTGGATGATCTGCCGCCTGAGTGCCGCCTGCTCGGCCTTGAGGCCGCCGTTCTGCCGGGCGGCGTCCCAGTAGTTCTCGGCGCCGCTGAACAGCCCGCCGACCGTACTCGTGACCGCGCGCAGTGAATTGCTGACCGGCGCGGTCACGTCGAGTGCCACGCCTCGCACGCCGGAGTAGGCCCGCGGTGCGAAGATGGAGAGCCCCAGCAGGGCGAGCCCGATCAGCGCCCCGGCAACCAGCGCCAGGAAGCTGAAGAACAGGCCATATTGCGCCCGCCGCGACCAGCCCGGGCGCGCACCCCTCGGCGGCGCCACGCGTCAAGCCCCTCTTACGCGGTCTGGAGGACGCCGCGGAACTGCTCTTCCTCGAGCGCGCGGCCGGTTCCGAGCGCGACGCAGGTGAGCGGATCCTCGGCAACGGTGACCGGCAGGCCGGTTTCGTCCCGCAGCACTTCGTCCAGGCCCTGCAGCAGCGCGCCGCCACCGGTCAGCACGATGCCCTGGTCGCAGATGTCGGCCGCCAGTTCCGGCGCGGTGTTCTCCAGCGCGATGCGGACGCCCTCGACGATGGTGCCCACGGGCTCCGACAACGCCTCGGCGATCTGGCCCTGGTTGATGCTGATTTCCTTGGGCACGCCGTTCACCAGGTCGCGGCCCTTGATGTGCACCGTCTTGCCAATGCCGTCGACCGGCGGCTTGGCGATGCCGACTTCCTGCTTGATCCGCTCGGCCGTGGCTTCGCCGATCAGAAGGTTGTGGTTGCGGCGAACGTAGGAGCTGATCGCTTCGTCCATCTTGTCGCCGCCGACGCGCACCGAAGTGGTGTAGGCCAGGCCGCGCAAGGACAGCACCGCGACCTCCGTCGTGCCGCCGCCGATATCGACCACCATCGATCCGATCGGCTCGGTCACCGGCATATCCGCGCCGATTGCCGCCGCCATCGGTTCCTCGATCAGGTAGACCGCCGAGGCGCCCGCGTTGGAAGCGGCGTCGCGGATCGCGCGGCGCTCGACGCTGGTGGAGCCCGACGGCACGCAGATCACGATTTCCGGGAAGCGCCAGGCGCGCATCTTGCCGCCGTGCACCTTGTGGATGAAGTGCTTGATCATCTGCTCGGCCACGTCGATGTCGGCGATCACACCGTCACGCAGCGGCCGGATCGCCTCGATCTGGTCCGGCGTTTTGCCCATCATCAGCTTGGCGTCGTCACCGACGGCCTTGACCTTCTTAACGCCGTTGATGGTCTCGATCGCGACCACCGACGGTTCGTTCAGCACGATCCCCCGACCGCGCACGTAGACGAGCGTGTTTGCCGTCCCGAGATCGATCGCCATGTCGTGCGACATCCACTTGAACCACCGAGTCCAGAACATGCCCGCTCGTCTTCCTGAAAAATGATTAAATCCCAATGAGGTAACTGCCGGTAAATCGCGTCCGGTCACAGTCCCTCGCCCGCCTTAACCGATTGGGCTAGACCCCCACCCATGTCAATAAGAAGGCTGCCTTCTCACCTTGTGGATCGAATCGCCGCCGGCGAGGTGGTTGAGCGCCCCGCAAGCGCTCTGAAAGAGCTCGTCGAGAACGCACTCGATGCGGGCGCGCGGACCGTTCACATTCGCCTGTCGGCTGGCGGGCTCGATCTCGTCGAGGTGACGGACGACGGATCGGGCATGAATCCAGCCGAAATGAGCCTCGCGCTTGAGCGGCACGCCACCTCCAAGCTGCCCGACGAGCGGATCGAGGCCGTTGCGAGCTTCGGCTTTCGCGGCGAAGCCTTGCCTTCCATCGCCAGCGTCAGCCGCTTCACTCTGGAGAGCCGCCTCCCAGGGCACGATGGCTGGCGAATCACGATCGATCATGGCGAGCGCGCAGGGGAGGGGCCGGCGGCGCTCCCGCCCGGCACCCGGGTCCGGGTCGACGAACTATTCGCCCGCGTGCCCGCCCGCCGCAAGTTCCTGCGCTCCCCGCGCGCCGAATATGCCGCCTGCCTCGACACCGTCCGCCGCCTCGCCATGAGCAGACCGGATGTCGGCTTCACCCTTGAGCACGACGGGCGCCGCACACTCTCGGTGCAGCCGTCCACCTTGCCCGGGCGCGTGGCAGCGCTGCTTGATCCGGAGTTGGAGCGCGCCGGCCTGCCGATAGACCTCCAGCGCGGACCGTTGTCGCTGGGTGGCGTGGTTTCGCTTCCGACCTTCAATCGGGGCGCCGCCGATCACCAGTATCTGTTCGTCAACGGTCGTCCGGTGAAGGACCGTCTGCTGGTCGGCGCCCTCAGGGCCGCCTACAGCGACGTCCTTGCTCGCGACCGCCATCCGATCGCCGCGCTCTTCCTGGTGCTCCCGCTCGAGGAAGTGGACGTCAACGTTCACCCCGCCAAGACCGAAGTCCGCTTCCGTGACCCCCAGGCGGTGCGCGGCCTCATCGTCGGCGGCCTTCGTCACGCCCTCGACGAGGCTGGCCATCGCAGCGCCGCCCGGATGCAGGCCGCCGCCGAGGTCAACTGGACGACCGAGTTCGATCAGCCGGAGCGTAGCGAGCGTGAGCACGCAGAGCGCCTGGATCAGCCGAGCCAACCGGACTACGGATGGCCGGACGCGCTGTCAGTCACCCACGTCCGCGAAACCCAGAGCCTCTTCACCGCCGCTCCGGCCGCCAGGGCCGAGCCCGCAAGCGCGCCTGTGCCGAGCCATCCACTTGGCGTCGCCCGCGGCCAGGTCGCGGCCACCTACATCGTCGCCGAAGCGGAGGACGGCCTCGTCCTCGTCGACCAGCACGCCGCGCATGAACGGCTCGTGCTCGAACGTCTGAAGCGGGGGGCCAGCAACGGCGGGGTCGCGCGGCAAGCGTTGCTTCTGCCCGAAGTGGTCGAACTGGACGAACCCGATTGCGACCGGCTCGAGGACGCTGCCAGTGAACTTGCCGGCTTTGGCCTCGAGATCGAACGGTTCGGCACCAACGCCATCCTCGTCCGCGCCACGCCGGCGCCGCTTGGCCAGCCGGACCTGAAGCGTCTGCTTGGCGACCTTGCGGCCGAAATCGCAGAGCTGGGCGGCCCTCAGGCGCTCAAGGAACGGCTTGACCTCGTCGCGGCCACCTTCGCCTGCCACCACAGCGTTCGCGCCGGCCGGATACTTTCCGTCGCGGAAATGAATGCGCTCCTCCGCGAAATGGAGGTCACTCCCCACAGCGGCCAATGCAACCACGGCCGGCCAACCTGGGTGAAGCTTGCCCACGGCGATATCGAGAAATTATTCGGACGGCGGTGAAGCGAGCAACTTTTCGTTAAACACCCTTCGGTAATCGCATCTACGGGGGGCTGGTAACCGGAATGGAGTGGGCCAGTTGGAACAGCTTATCTACATCAGCACCTCGCGATCGCCGTCCTCGGTGCCGCAAAGCGAGATTGACGCGATCCTCGACGTATCGAGGCGCAACAATCAGCGCGATGGTCTGACCGGTCTGCTCGCGGTTGGCGGCAGGCGCTTCCTGCAAGTGCTCGAAGGCCCGACCGCCCAGCTGACTGCTGCCTACGATCGTATCGAAGCGGACCAGCGCCACTTCGCGCTTGTTCAGCTGTCCCGCCGAACCATTGAGGAGCGCAGTTTTCCCGACTGGCAGATGGGTTACGACCATGACGGCTCAGGCCTTGCAGCGCACATCGATCGGCTGGTCGAAGGCGTGACGGACCCCGTTCTGCGGCCGGAATTCCGCGGATTTGCCGAGCGCCACGCCAGCGCGGCGTGAGCCCGAGCCTTCGCTTTCGGGGCGCGATGTGCTAGTCCCGAGGGCTCGGAACCGAACTGGGAGCCGCGCCATGATCGAGGAAGCCAGCCGCATCTATTTCGCCCGGCGTGCCGCTGAGGAGGAAGAGCGCGCCGCTTCGACCGGCGACCCGGTCGCACGTGAGGCACACCGCAAGCTTCAGCGTGTTTATCTCGAGCGCGCCAGCGTCGGTGACCGGCAACCGCTACCCGACGTCGTCGGCTAGTTCTCGCCGCGCAGACGTAGTCGTGCTGCCTCCAGCGCCGTCTCGCGCGCTGCCTTCCGTGCCGCGCGCAAGCGTGGGTAGTCGCCGTCCGCCTCTTCCCCCAGCGCAGCGGCGAACGCCCCTGACTGCACCTCTTCGAGCACCTCGTTCATCCGCGCCCTGACCGACGCGTCGATGACCTTCGGCCCGCCGATCAGTGCCCCGAACTCGGCCGTATTGCTGATGGCCTCCGCCGTCCCGGCGATCCCGCGGGCTTCGATCAACCCGGCAAGCAGCTTCAGCTCGCTTACGCATTCAAGGTAGGCGACCTCCGGCTGCACCCCGGCGGCGACCAAGGTGTCGAACCCAGCCTCGAGGATTTGCGGCACCGCGCCCCAGACGACCGCCCCTTCGTTGAACAGGTCGGCGACGCATTCCTCCTCGAAGCTGGACCGGATCACGCCCGCGCGGCCGCAGCCGAGCGCCTGGGCGTAGGCCAGCGCCAGCGGCCATGCCCGGCCAGTCGCGTCCTGCGCCACCGCCGCCAACGCGACCATCCCGCGCCCTTCCTCGTACAGGCTGCGCAGCGCCGTTCCGGGCCCCTTGGGGGCAACCATAACCACGTCCAGATCGGCGCGAGGGCGAATCAGCCCGAAATGGATCGCGAGCCCGTGGCTGAACCCCAGCGCGGCGCCGCGCTTCAGGGCAGGGGCCAGTTCGTCATGAATGGCCGCCAGTCTCTCGTCGGGGGCGAGCAGCATCACGAGGTCCGCTCCGTCAGCCGCGTCAGCTGGCGTCATGACGTCCAGCCCCGCTGCCCGCACCTCGGCCTCGCTCGGGCTTCCGGGGCGCAGGCCGATTCGCACCGCAACCCCACTGTCGCGCAGGTTCAGGGCCTGTGCCCGGCCCTGATTGCCATATCCGATGATGGCGACGATGCGGTCGTGCAGCGGCGCCGGGTCGAGTTCTTTGTCGGTCAGCACGCCATGCGATCCGCCATCAAGCCAACTTTCTCGCCGTCCAAGGCTTCCTCCACCGCTGCCAAGTCCCCCAGCCACTGATGCCGGAACCAGGTATACTGCCGCTTGGCATAGTTGCGAGTGGCCTGCGCGCCGGCCGCGACGCATTGTTCGCGCTCCAGTTCGCGCCGCAGGTACGCCGCGACCTCGCGCACCCCGATCATCCGCATGGCCGGAAGAGCGGGATCGAGTTGACGTTCCAGCAGTGCCCGCACCTCCTGGATCGCGCCGCTATCGAGCATGGCGGCGAAGCGTGCATCGCAGCGCTGGTAAAGCCATTCGCGTGGCGGCAGCAGGATCGCGCCCCGCACGTCTGCCTCGCCCCGAAGGCCACCCTCACGCGCCTCCTGCCAGTCTGAAAGTGGTCGGCCGGTCGAGAGCACCACTTCCAGCGCCCGCGCGACCCTGGTCGTGTCGGAAGGGTGGAGCCGCGCCGCAGCCGCATGGTCGAGCCTTGTAAGCCGCAGGTGGTTCTCGTCGACCGCCGCCCGGCGCACCTCGCCTCGCACCTCCGGGTCGATCGGCGGGACCGGGGCAATTCCGTCCAGCAGCGTCCTCAGGTACAGCCCCGTTCCGCCAACCAGGATTGGCATCCGACCTTCGGCCCAGACTTCCCGCACTGCCGCCGCGGCCAGTGCCGCCCACACGGCAGCCGAGCAGGGCTCGGCGGGATCGCGGAAGGCGAACAGTCGGTGCTCCGCCATGGCCAGTTCATCCGCACTCGGTCCGGCGCTGATTATTCGGAGCCCTGCATAGATTTGGGCGCTATCTGCGTTGATCAGCACCGCGTTCGTCCGTTCGGCCCAGGCGAGCGCAAGTGCCGACTTGCCCGACGCGGTCGGACCGGCGATGAGGCCGAGAGGAGGACGTCCTTTGCTCATTGCCACGCTGATAGCAGCCGGATCGCTCAATCAGGATAGAATCGACGAGGCGCTGCGGCTGCTGGCCTCCGCCCGCGTGAATGCGGAGACGTGGAGCTGGCTGGACGAGGGCGATGCGGCCGACATCACCATCGAGGAGGCGCCTGAGCGCTTGCAGGAGATCCGCCTGCTGCTCGAGCGCGAGCTCAAGGGAATGGATGTGGTTATCCAGCCCGCCGAGCACCGACAGAAGCGCCTTCTCGTCGCCGACATGGATTCAACCATGATTGGCCAGGAATGCATCGACGAGCTCGCCGACTATGCCGGAATGAAGGATGAGATCGCCGCCGTCACGGATGCCGCGATGCGGGGCGAGATCGACTTCGCCACCGCGCTTCACCAGCGCGTGGCGACGCTGAATGGGCTTGGTACCGGCTGCATCCAGCGCTGCCGCGAAGAGCGCATCCGGCCCAACCCGGGCGCACGCATCCTGGTTCAAACCATGAAGGCACGGGGCGCGGGTACCTTGCTCGTCACCGGCGGATTCCACGATTTTGCCGATCCCACCGCCGCCGAGCTTGGCTTCGACGAAGTTCGCGCCAACCACCTCGACAGCATCCATGGCCACCTGACCGGCCTCGTCACCGGCGAGATCGTCGACGCCGCCGCGAAGTGCGAGGCACTTATCCAGCGCCGCAACCACATGGGGATCGAGCCGGCGGCCGTGCTCGCGGTCGGCGATGGCGCCAACGATGCGCCCATGATTGTCGAGGCGGGCCTCGGCATTGCCTACCGTGGCAAGCCCAAGCTGCGGCAGGTGGCGGACGCGCGCATCGACCATGGTGACCTGACCGCCCTTTTATGGGCACAGGGCATTCGCCGCGCGGAGTGGGTGCAGGCCTAGCCGCCGCTAACCCGCGCGCGACGGCGCCCATTATCACTGCCGCCGACCAATCCGCCCCGTCATCGACGTTGAGCGCCGCGCATCAGTCTTAACCTTATTTTAGGTCTGAAGCGCGCATGCCAGCGACAACACGGCCAAATAGGCAAGGGGATTGGGATGCGCGTTCTGGCTTTGGCATCGCAGAAGGGGGGCTCGGGCAAGACGACCCTGTCCGGACATCTTGCGGTGCAGGCACAGCTGGCGGGGCAGGGGCCCGTCTGCCTCATCGACATCGATCCGCAGGGTAGTCTTGCGGATTGGTGGAACGAGCGTGAGGCCGACATGCCGGCTTTTGCGCAGACCACCGTCGCCCGTCTCGCCTCCGACCTGGAGGTGCTTCGCCAGCAGGGCTTCCGCTTGGCTGTGATCGACACCCCGCCCGCCATCACCATGGCCATCCAGAGCGTCATCGCGGTTGCCGAGCTGATCGTCATCCCGACCCGCCCGAGCCCGCACGATCTGCGCGCCGTGGGCGCCACCGTTGACCTTTGCGAACGCGCCGGCAAGCCGCTGCTGTTCGTCGTCAACGCGGCGACCCCCAAGGCCAAGATTACCAGCGAGGCGGCTGTTGCACTGTCGCAGCACGGCACGGTGGCGCCCGTCACCATTCACCACCGCACCGATTTCGCGGCCTCGATGATCGACGGCCGAACGGTGATGGAGGTCGATCCCAACGGCCGTTCGGCCCGCGAGGTGATCGAGCTGTGGGATTATATCAACGAGCGGCTGGATAAAGCCTTCCGCCGCAACGTGTTCGCGGCCCCTGCGGCCGGTCCGGTGGGCGCGGTTGCTGCGGCGCCTCGCCCCGTTGGTGGCTTCGGCCGCCGTGTCGTCGGTTAAGCGAAAGGGAAGGGTGCTCCAGTGAAGAGCGAACCCCGGGCGTTTGCGTCCCTCTCCTCTGGCCTGCTCGCCCGCAAGGGCGCGGCGCGGCCTGCCATGCGTCCCCAGGGCTTCGGCCAGGCGGGCGGCAATCTCGACGATCTTGGCTGGAACGACATGGGGCATGACCTGCCCCGGCCGGTTCTGGCGCCGGTCAGCGATGACGGCGAAGTGCCGTCCATCTCCCGCACGCCGCTCGCCGGCCTCACTCCCATTTCGCCGGTCCATGACCAGCAGGCGGAGATCGAGGAGCGGTTCGGCGTCTACGGCGGTGCCGAGGACGAAGGCGACGAGGAAGAAGCCGAGGAAGAGCGGGTCGCCGCGAGCTACGGTTCGCTGACGACCGCTCGTCATTCGGAGCCGGAGGAGGCCAAATCCGACGAGGAGGAGGACGCGCTCGAGCTCGACCAGCCGGTCGCAGAGGTGCCTGCTCCCGTCTTCGCCGCGCCGGCGCCCGCGCCCGCACCGGTCGAAGCCACGGCCCCGGTCGAGGTTCCCGCTCCGGTCGCCCAGGCCGCACCTGTCATGCAGGTCATGCCGAAGCCTTCGTTCGTGCCACAGCATGTGGCGAGCGGGCCCCGCGTCCGCGCCGAAGCTTCTGCCAAGGGCAAGGCAGCGTTCACGCTCCGCCTCGACCCGGCCCGCCACCTCAAGCTGCGGCTGGCCTGCGCTGTCACGGGCAAGTCTGCCCAGCAACTCGTTACCCGCGCGCTCGATGAGCTGCTCGAGTCCATGCCTGAACTCGAAGCGATGGCCCAACGGGCACCGCTCGAGCGGGCGAACAAGTAGAAACCAAGGGGCTAAGCCATGTCGAAGACGCTTCGCGCAAGCACCGCGCTCACTGCCGTCGCCGCCGCCAGCCTGATCGCCGGTTGCGCCAGCCCCCACAGCCAGATGCAGGTCAGCGGGGGCTTCGCCCAGCCTGCCGACCTCGGAAAGCTCGGTCTCGCCACCCGCGCCCTTGCGGCGCTGCAGGCCGGCAACAAGGACGAAGCCGTTCGCCTCGCCGAGCGCGCCGTTGAGGCTACCCCGGACGACGCCGGCTTCCGCACCCTGCTTGGCAACGTCTACCTCGCCCAGGGCCGCTTCGCCTCGGCCGAGACTTCCTTCAAGGACTCGTTGAGCCTGCTTCCGGGCCAGATCCCGGTTGCGATGAAGCTCGTCCTCGCCGAAATCGCGCAGGGCAAGAATGGCGAGGCGCTTGGCATGCTCGACCAGTTGCGCGGCACGGCCGATCCGGCCGACGTCGGCTTGGCGATGGCGCTTGCCGGCCAGCCCGGTAACGCCGTCGCGCTGCTCGACGAAGCTGCCCGCCGGCCCGAGGCCGATGCCCGTACCCGCCAGAACCTCGCCCTCGCCCATGCCATGGCCGGCGACTGGGACAATGCCCGCGTGGTGGCCGCCCAGGACGTCCCGGCCGATCAGGTCGACGCGCGGATGGCCGAATGGATGAAGCTCGCCGCCCCGAAGAGTGGCGCAACCCAGGTCGCCTCCCTGATCGGCGTGACGCCGGCCGCCAGCGATCCCGGTCAGCCGGTCCGGCTTGCGCTGCGTGACAACGGCGGCGTCCGCATGGCCGCCGCGACACCCGCTCCGGCACCGACCCAGGTGGCCGCGGCGGAACCCGCTCCGGCGATTGCCCCGGCGCCAGCCAGCAACACCGTCATGAACGATCCGGGCTTCGCGGCACCGGTCGCTCCTGTCGCCTCCGCGCCGGTCGCCATGGCAGCCACCACCGTCACCGTTGCCCTGCCCGAAGCGGCACCGTCGCCCGAGCAGGCAGCGCCGCTCGCCGACCTCGCGCATGATCTGGACGCACTCCGCCACGAGCAGGTACGACCTTCGGGCGCACTGCCCAAGGTCAGCGAACTTCGCCGCACCGCCGCGATCCGTTTCGCCAGTAGCGGCGTTGTGGTGCAGCTTGGTGCCTACGGCTCGCCGTCGAAGCTCCAGGCGGGCTGGGCCAAGCTGTCGAGTGCACACAAGGGCGTGCTCGGCCGCTATGTCCCGGCCACGGCGCGCTTCAACGCGCCGATCGGGCCGGTCTACCGCCTCAGCCTGCAGGGTTTCGCCTCATCCAGCGAAGCGCGCTCGGTCTGCCAGGGTCTGAAGAACGCGGGTGCGGCCTGCTTCGTCCGCAACGTCGCGGGCGATGCGCCGATCCGCTTCGCCAGCCGCTAGGCCTTCAGCAGCATCTCCAGCACCGCCATGCGGACGGCCACGCCGTTCGCCACCTGGCGGCGGATCAATGAGCGTGGCCCGTCCGCGACGCTGTCGGCAATCTCCACCCCCCGGTTCATCGGGCCGGGGTGAAGCACCACCGCATGGGGCGCCGCCAGCGCGAGCCGCTCCTCGGTCAGCCCGTAACGGCTGAGGAATTCGCCGGGCGCGTCGCCAAGGTCTGCGTCCATCCGCTCGCGCTGGACCCGAAGCATCATCACGGCGTCGGCGCCTGAGATCGCCTGTTCGATATCCCCGCCACCGGGAAGGTCGTCCGGCATCAGCGCGGGCGGACCGGCTAATCGCACCGTTACGCCCAGTCGCGGCAACAGCCGGGCATTGGACCGGGCCACGCGGCTATGGCGAATATCGCCGACGATCGCGACCGTTCTGCCTGTCAGGCTTCCGAAATGCTGGCGCAGGGTCAGGGCGTCGAGCAGGGCCTGGGTCGGATGCTCGTTGGTCCCGTCACCCGCGTTGATGACCGGGCAATTGACGATCTCCGCCACCTCGTGCGGCGCACGATTGTCGCGGTGCCGCATCACGATTGCGTCGGGCCGCATCGCATCGAGCGTCAGGGCCGTGTCGGCTAGCGTCTCACCCTTCTTGACGCTTGAATGCTCCACCGACAGCGTCACCGTCTGTGCGCCCAGCCGCGCCGCAGCCATGGCGAAGCTCATCGCCGTGCGCGTGCTGTTTTCATAGAAGATGTTGAAGACGACCTTGCCCGCCAGCCGTTCGCTCGAACCGGTGCGCTCGGCGAACAGTTGCGCCGCGTCGAGCAGGATGGCGATCTGTCCATCGGACAGGGATTCGATCGAGAGCAGGTCCACAAAAGCGTCTGCTAATCTGCGCGCGGCAGATTGACCAGCGCATCGATCGCGCCCTGCAGGATGTGTGCCGCGGCCAGCTTGTCGACCGCCTCGGCGCGTTTGGCCCGGCTGACGTCGGCCGCGATCATCGCCCGCTCGACGGCCTGCGTCGACCAGCGCTCGTCCCACAGCAGGATGGGCAGGCCCAGCACCCGGCAATTGCGGGCGAAGGCGCGGACCGACTGGGTTCGGGGACTGTCGGTCCCGTCCATGTTGAGCGGCAGGCCGACCACCAGCCCAACCACTCCGCCCCGCTCCAGCAGTGCTTTGAGGGCCGCGAGGTCGGCGGTGAACTTGGTGCGGCGGATCGTCTCGACCGGCCCGGCGAAGCTCCAACCGGAATCGCACAAGGCGACCCCGACAGTCTTGGTGCCGACGTCCAATCCGGCGAGCCGTCCGCCCGGCACGGCGGCGGCGAACTCGGCCGCGCTTCCGGTGATCAGCGCTTCTTCCACGCCGCCAGCCGTCGTTGCGCATCCTCGCGGATGTTCGCCCAGAACAGGGCATAATCGTACACGTGGTAGTTATTCCCGGGCAGGACGAACGGACCCATCTTGGGCAGATCGCCTTCGAGCAACAGGAACCCCTTGGAGCAATGTGCGCCGACGACGCCCGGTTGCAGCGAGCCGCTGGTCATCGTGTCATCATTGGGCACCAGCGTCCCCTGGTTGGCCTGCGGAGCCGCGGCTCCGTTGCGGATGCCGGTGAGCGGATTGACGCACAGCATGTCCTGCCGCCGCCGAGCCTGCCCGTTGAACCCCGTTGAGCCGTCGTAATAATCGGAAATGAGGGAGGTGTTGGCCGGTTCGGCAAAGCTCAGCCAGCTGAGGATACAGCCCGCCTGGTCGGCCCGCTCGCACGCGGGCAGGCCCATCGCCGGCACGTCCGCCGCCACAGACACGGGCCAGCCGACCACGTAAGCCGCGACTACCCGGCTTGCCACCGCTTTGCCCGCCACCTTCTCCTTCAGCAGCCGGGCCAGGTGCAGCGCACCCTGGCTATGCCCGGCAAGGATGATCGGCCCCTCCGGTGCCTGGGCCAGGAACCGGTCGAAAGCGCGGGCCACGTCCTGATAGGCAAGGTCGAGTGCCTTGGCCGCATCCTCGTTCCGCAACAGAAAGGCGCCGAACGCCGCCTGGCGATATTTCGGGGCGTAGATCTGCCCGATGGCGTTGAACGCACTTGCCTGGCTGCGCACGAACAGGGCGGCCCGGTCCTGGCTTTCGCGATCGCCAAGCGGCGCGTTCCAGCGGTCCTTCTGCAGGTACGTCGTTGGATGGATGTAGAACACGCTGACCGGCCGTGCGCTGTCCGGCGGCGGCGATCCGTTCGGGAGCCAGTCACCCGGCCCCGGCGGCACCGTGTCGGGCAGCGCAAGCCAGTTCGCGGTCTGGATGTAATCCGGTCCGCTGGCCGCGACGGGCGCCTGGAAATGCCCTTCGGGCTCGGCCTGCTTGATCAGCACCGAACTGCCGTACTGGTAGATGCCGAACGCCGCTGCGACGACCAGCAGGGTCAGGAAGAAGATCGCGAGCAGGAAGCGGCGGACGCACATGCCGGCGGCAGGTAGGGGCCGGCCGGGCAGGGCGCAAGCTAAGCGGCCGCAACCCGCCGAAGTGTGAACATGTACGGCGCCTCATGCCCGCGAATGTCCATGGCCCCGATCAGCACGTCTTCGCTGACCTTGCGAAAACAATCGGCGATCGGATGCGCGTCATAAATCATCGCCGCCGAGGTGACGCCGCGATAGGTGAGGGGCCGCAGCCGCGCCCGTGGCCTGCTCGTCCGCAGCAGCGGCGACAATGCCCGGAACAGCGCCGCCGAAGGTGCCGACTTGGCAAGCTTGGGAAAGCGCTCGATCAGCCCCAGCGGGATCAGCGCCGGATTCCCCGCGAACAACTTGCCATGCCGTTCGAACAGCAAGGGGTCGACGTCATCAGGGCCGCGGAAGTCCTTGCCCCACCAGCCGGAAGGCTTGAGCAGCCCATCGTAAAGGTGCCCGGTCGCAATCTCGCCGCCCTTCCAGCGTCCCAGCATCGCGTCCGCGGTGACCGCCGGCAGGCTGTCATAGAAGGCGAGCACCTCGGCCAGCGGGGCGGCGGGCTCCAACTGCTCGAGGGTGGCAAGTGGGTCCACGGCTCAGGCCGTGACCACGCCGAACAGCCGGCCGACCCCGGCGGTCACCAGCATCGCCAGCACGCCCCAGAACGTCACCCGCACGATTCCGCGCCAGACCGGCGCGCCCCCGCCGCGGGCGCCCAGCGCTCCGAGCAGGATCAGGCAGAGGACCGTCGCGACGCCCACCACTGGCAGGATCATGCCGTCCGGACTCAGCGCCGCCGCCAGGGTGGGAGCGCCGCCGCCAATGGTGAAGGTCAGCGCGGAGGCGAGCGCCGCCTGCAATGGCCGGGCCGTCATATGCTCGGTGATGCCAAGCTCGTCGCGAGCGTGGGCGCCGATCGCGTCATGCTCCATCATCTGCTCGGCCACGGCCATCGCCGTATCCTTGTCGACCCCGCGCCCCATGTAGATCCGCGCGAGTTCGTTGCGCTCGGCCGCCGGGTTCTTGTCGATCTCGGCCTGTTCACGCGCCAGATCGGCCGTCTCAAGGTCCGCCTGCGACGAGACGGAGACATATTCGCCCGCCGCCATGGACATCGCCCCGGCGACCAGTGCGGCCACCGCGGCAACCAGCACCGGGCCACGGCTCGCATCCGCTGCAGCCACGCCCACGATCAGGCTGCTGACGGAGCAGAGGCCGTCGTTCGCACCGAGCACCGCGGCCCGCAGCCATCCCGCGCGCTGGACCATGTGCAGTTCGCTGTGCGCTGAAACACCCTTCATGCTGCCACTTTCGTCGTCGGAGCCTTCCGGCCGTTTCGCATTCACGGACCATTCAGCGGTTCGGGGCGACGGTCAACAGGCCGGGGTGGGCTGGTACGTGCGTGGAGCGATGCTCATGACCCATTCCCGACTGCTACTCGCGGCCGTTGCCGCGACCGGCGCCGCCGCCCTGTCCGGCTGCGCCACCTACGATCCCTACGGCGGTGGTTACAGCAGTGTGTCCGTGGGCATCGGCACCGGCGGCTATTACGGACGCTATGGCGGTTACGGCGGCTATGGCGGCGGGTACGGCTATTATCCGTCCTACCGTTACGCCTCTCCCTGGGCGGGCTGGTACAACGACTATTACTACCCCGGCACCGGTGTGATCGTCTATGACCGCCAGCGCCGCGCCACTCGCTGGAACGTCGACCAGCAACGCTATTGGGAGCAGCGCCGCGCCCAGTGGCGCGCGGAACGCCGCCACCGCCGCTAAGCGCGGCTTGCGGCTGGCGCGGGCGCTCGCTAACGCCCGCCCATGTCCGTCGATACCGCCACCGTGCGGCACATCGCCCGACTTGCGCGGCTCGAGATGAGCGACGCGGAAGTCGAGGCGACCGTGCCCGAACTGAACAACATCCTCGGCTGGGTCGAGCAGCTGGCGGAGGTCAACACCGACGGCGTCGAGCCGCTGACCGCCGTGATCGACCAGAAGCTGCGCCTCCGTGACGACGTCATCAACGACGGCAACGTCCGTGATGCGGTGCTGCTCAACGCTCCCGACGCGCAGCACGGGTTTTTCGCCGTGCCCAAGGTCATCGAATAGTGACGGACCTCACCAGCCTCACCATCGCCGAGCTGCGCGACGGTTTTCGCGCCGGGTCCTTCTCGGCCCGCGACATCGCGACCAGCTTCAACGCCGCCGTCGCCGCCGCCAAGGCCTTGAACGCCTACACGGTGGAGACGCCCGACGACGCGCTTGCCGCCGCCGACACGGCCGACAGTGCCCGCCAGCGTGACGAGCTCATGCCGCTGTCCGGCATTCCGCTCGGCATCAAGGACCTGTTCGCCACGGCTGGCACCGACACCACTGCCGGCTCGAACATCCTCAAGGGCTTCAAGCCGCCCTACGAGAGCACCGTCACCGGCAACCTGCGCCGCGGGGGCGCCGGAATGCTCGGCAAGCTCAACATGGACGAATTCGCCATGGGCTCGTCGAACGAGACCAGCGCCTACGGTCCAGTCATCAGCCCGTGGAAGCGCAGCGACGGCGGCAATGCCGCGCTGACCCCGGGCGGAAGCTCTGGCGGTTCGGCGGCAGCGGTCGCGGCCGGAATTGCGCCGGGCGTCACCGGCACTGACACCGGCGGCTCGATCCGCCAGCCCGCCGCGTTCACCGGGATCAGCGGCATCAAGCCGACCTATGGCCGCTGCTCACGCTGGGGCATCGTTTCCTTCGCCAGCTCGCTGGACCAGGCAGGTCCCATGGCCCGGACGGTCCGCGACTGCGCCATCATGCTCGAAGCCATGGCCGGCTTCGACCCGAAGGACTCCACCTCGCTCGACTTGCCCGTGCCCAATTGGGAAGCGGGATTGTCGAGTAATCTCAAGGGTAAGCGCGTCGGCATTCCCAAGGAATATCGCATCGACGGAGTGCCGGAAGAAATCAACGCCCTGTGGGATCGCGGGATTGAGTGGCTCAGGGACGCCGGTGCCGAGCCGGTCGAGATCAGCCTGCCGCACACCAAGTACGCGTTGCCGACCTACTACATCATCGCCCCGGCCGAAGCCTCGTCCAACCTCGCCCGCTACGACGGCGTCCGCTACGGCATCCGGGAGGCTGGCGAGGGTGGGCTCGAGGGCATGTACGCCGCCACCCGCGCCGCCGGCTTCGGCGCCGAGGTCAAGCGCCGCATCATGATCGGCACCTATGTGCTGTCCGCCGGTTTCTACGACGCTTACTTCAACAAGGCTCAGCGGGTCCGCGCCCTCATCAAGCGCGACTTCCGTGAGGCGTTCGAGCATTGCGACCTCATCCTCACGCCGACAGCGCCCAGTGCCGCCTTCGGCATCGGCGAGAAGATGAGCGATCCGCTGGCGATGTATCTGAACGACGTCTTCGCCGTTCCCGCCAGCCTTGCTGGCCTGCCGGCGATGAGCGTGCCCGGCGGTCTCGATGCCCAGGGCCTGCCGCTCGGCCTGCACCTCATCGGCAATGAACTCGACGAGCAGGGCGTCCTCAACGCCGGCCTCGCAATCGAAGAACGCGCGGGCTTCAGCGCCCGCCCGGAGAAGTGGTGGTGAGCGAAGACACAAAGGATGACTTCAGCGAGCTTAGAGCGTTCATTTCAGGCTCTCTGAAGGCGATCATTGAAGGGATCGCTGACGTTCAGAAGGAAGCTCAGCTTACTTCGCCGTTCGGTTCTGGCACGCACGCGTTTAACGTGCCGAAGGAGGTTTCCTTCGACATTGCCGTCTCGGCAGAGCGAACCGTGTCCGCCAGGGGCGGTTTCTCGCTCAAGATTCTATCCGTAGGCGCGTCCACCGAAGCTGCTGGTGACCGTGCAAACTCGACTGTGACTCGGCTGCAGTTTGCTGTCCCGACGGGTTTCAAGAGCAAACATGCTGATCAGCCTGTGAGTATTCCAACCATGTCTCGGAGCGTCGTATGAACGCACCCTATCGCCTCAAGGGCGCCACCGGAGAGTGGGAGGTCGTGATCGGCCTCGAGGTCCACGCCCAGGTCGTCTCCAACGCCAAGCTCTTCTCCGGCGCGGCGACGGCCTTCGGGGCTGAACCCAATACCCAGGTCAGCCTAGTCGACGCGGCCATGCCGGGCATGCTGCCGGTGCCGAACCGCGAGTGCATCCGCCAGGCGGTCCGCACCGGCCTGGCGCTCGACGCGCAGATCAACAAATGGTCGCGCTTCGACCGCAAGAACTACTTCTACGCCGACCTTCCGCAGGGCTACCAGATCAGCCAGCTCTACCATCCGCTGGTGGGCGAGGGGACGATCGAGGTCCTGCTGGACGAGAAGGACGAGTCCAGCGTCCGCCGTATCGGCGTCGAGCGCATCCATGTCGAGCAGGACGCGGGCAAGCTGATGCACGACCAGCACCCGACCATGAGCTACGTGGATCTCAATCGCTCGGGCGTCGCGCTGATGGAAATCGTGTCCAAGCCCGACATGCGTTCTCCTGCAGAAGCAGGCGCTTACCTGCGCAAGCTGCGAGCCATTCTCCGCTATGTCGGAAGCTGCGACGGCAACATGGAGGAAGGCTCCATGCGCGCCGACGTCAACGTGTCGGTGCGCAAGCCGGGCGCGGAATTCGGCACCCGGACCGAGACCAAGAACGTCAATTCGGTGCGCTTCGTCCAGGCGGTGATCGAACATGAAGCCCGCCGCCAGATCGACGTGCTTGAACAGGGCGGCAGCATCGTCCAGGAAACCCGCCTGTGGGACCCGGACAAGGGTGAGACCCGCACGCTCCGTTCCAAGGAAGACGCGCACGATTATCGCTACTTCCCCGACCCCGACCTGCTCCCGCTCGAGCTTTCGGATGAGTTCGTCGATGACTGCCGCAAGTCGCTGCCCGAACTGCCCGACGCCAAGCGCCGCCGCTACGAGCAGATGGGCATCTCTCCCTACAACGCCAGCGTGCTGACGGCCGAGGTGGAGACCGCTCGCTGGTTCGACACGTTGCTGAGCAACAGCGTCGATCCCAAGCAGGCGTCCAACTGGGTCGTCGCCGAGCTGTTCGGCGCCCTCAATCGCCGCGGCGAGTCGATCGCAGAGGCGCCAGTCTCGCCCGCCCACGCCGCCGAGCTGCTCGGCCTTGTCGCCGACGGCACCATCAGCGGCTCCATTGCCAAGACGGTCTTCGAGAAGATGCTGGAGACCGGCGACCCCGCCGGCACCATCGTCGAGCGCGAAGGCTTGAAGCAGACCAGCGACACCGGCGCCATCGATGCGGAGATCGACAAGATCCTCGCCGCCAACGCCGACAAGGTCGAGCAGTATCGCGGCGGCAAGGTCCAGCTGTTCGGCTTCTTCGTCGGCCAGACCATGAAGGCGATGGGCGGCAAGGCTAATCCCGGCGTCGTCAACGAACGGCTCAAGGCCCGGCTCGGCTGATCTTCGGCAATGCCCGAGATAATTGACGCTTAACTGTTGCCCGCTTACGCTCGGCTTGCCGAGAAAAGGGGGACTTTCCTTTGCGTACGACGTTCTGTCGCCTGCTGTTCGCGGGCACTTTCCTTGCGCCTGCAGCGGCGCTTGCACAGCCTGCACCGGCTACACCGACCACCGCCGCGGCACCGGCCGCGACCGATGACGACGACGATTTCACCATTCCGTCACGCGAAGGCTTGGTCGCACCCCGGCTCGACTTCACCGCGACGCCCGAAGCCGAAGCCGGCTTCGACAAATATTTCTTCTTCCACCGCGCCAACACCAGCTTCGAGGAAGCCTACGCCGACATCCGCGAGTGCGATTCACTGGCGAGCGGAAGCAGCATCTACATGGGCGGCGATGCCAGCACGATGGCAGGCGCTGTCGCGCAGTACGGCATGGCCGGCGTGGTCGGCGGAGCGATCGGCGGGGCCATTGCCGACGCCATCTTCGGCTCGGCCGCGCGGCGGGAGCAGCGTCGCACCAACCTGCGCAACTGCATGTCGTTCAAGGGTTACCAGCGCTACGGCCTGACTCGCGACCTGTGGACCGCCTTCAATTTCGAGGAAGGGAACGGCCGCAAGCGAGAGCCCGTGCGGCTCCACGCGCTGGCGCTGCAGGCGCTGGTCGCCTCCGGACCCAAGCCGACCAGCAAGGAGCTCGGACTGTGAGCCGTCTTCGCATCGCCATCACCGCCGCCCTGCTGGGCGCCACGCCTTTCACCGCTCCGGCCAGGCCGATTTCCGAAAAGGACGTGCAGTCGGGCAAGGTCGCGCTCGACCCCAACCAGGGCTACATCCTCATCTCGGGTGCGGAGCGCCAGTTCGGCACCTTCCTGCGGGTTCCGGACGCGGAGACCTGGACCCAGTATCACGCGGACCGCGACAAGGCCTGGGCCAAGGCGCAGCGCCGCTACACCAGCGCGATGAAGGAGTGGGAGGTCCAATCCGAATTCGCGAAGAGCAAGCAGATGCCCGTTCCCGAGCGCCCGGTCGCGCCGACCATGGGCAATCTGGGCATCGAAGCGGCCGAGCTTCGCGATCAGGAAAGCTTCGGGCCGATGAACGCCTTTGCCAAGGATGAGCAGGGCGTGAGCTACTTGAGCGCGGTCAAGCCGGGCACCTATGTCTGGTATGGCCCCGTGATGCTGGCGCCCAATGGCACGGCGATGGGGTCCTGTTACTGCCTTGGCTCGGTGCGCTTCGAGGTGAAGCCCGGGGTCGTCACCGATCTGGGCAACTCGCTGACCAGCATGCCGCACTGGGACGAGCAGCAGGACGTCGCCCGCGCCAAGCTGGCGGAAATCAACGCCCGCCGCGTCGCCGACGGAAAGCCGCCGCTTCCCGCATTCGCCAAGGTGGAGACGCACTATGGCCTGCCGCCCAGCCTGTCGTCCTGGCCGAGTGCTCAGGCGACCCTCCAGGCCAGTCCGAAGATGAACAACTACTTCGGCCTGACAGTCACCCGCGTCGCGCCCATTCCGGGAGTGCTGGCCTACCATCGCGACGTGATCGTCGATGGCCGCACAGGGCAGGAGATCCCCAGCCCGACCCTGGTCACCCTGGTGAAGATGAAAAAGTAGGCGCGGGCCAACAACCCGCTTACCGGCATGGCCGCCTTCTACTACGAAGGCGGCCATGCGCTCGCTTCTCCTCTTCACCGCCGCCGCTCTCGCCACCGCTCCGGCCATCGCCGCCGCCCCCAGGGGCCAGCCCAAACTGATCGTCGCCATTTCCGTCGATCAATTCGCGGCCGACCTGTTCGACCGCTATCGGGCCGAATTCACCGGCGGCTTCGCTCGGTTGGCGCGTGAAGGCACCGTCTTCCGCAACGGTTACCAGAGCCACGCCGCGACCGAGACTTGCCCGGGCCACTCGACCATTCTCACCGGCGACCACCCGTCGGAGACCGGGATCATTGCCAATGACTGGGTCGACCAGGGTGCCGCGCGCGCCGACAAGCACGTCTACTGCGCCGAGGATGAGGCACAGCCCGAAACGAGCTTCACCAACTACAAGGTAAGCCCGCTCCACCTGCGGGTGCAGACGCTCGGTGATCGCCTCAAGGCCGTCAGTCCGCAAAGCCGAAACGTCGCCATCGCCGGCAAGGACCGAGCTGCGATCATGATGGGCGGGCGCAATGTCGACCAGCGCTGGTATTGGGACGGCAAGAGCTGGACCACCGACACCGGGAAGACGCCGCCCCGAACCATCGCCGCTCTCAACCAGCTATTCGCTGCCCGGCTTGCCCAGCCGAGTGAAAACCTGGTCCCACCGACCAACTGTACGGCCCTTGCCAAGCCCTACCAGATCACCCCGACCCTGACCGTCGGCAACGGCAACCTCCAGCGGGCGGCTGGCGACATGCGCTTTGTCCGTGCTCATCCGGACTTCGACGGAGCGGTGCTTGCGGGCGCAGCGGCGCTGGTCGGTGAGCTCGGCCTCGGCAAGGGCCCGGCTCCGGACGTGCTGTCCGTCGGCCTGTCCGCCACCGATTACGTCGGCCATGCCTATGGCAACCGCGGGCAGGAGATGTGCCTGCAACTCCTCGCGCTGGATCGGGAGCTTGGCGACTTCCTCACGCAGATGGACCGCACCGGCATCGACTACGCGCTGGTCCTGACTGCCGACCATGGTGGGCTCGACATTCCTGAGCGGCTCCGCGACCAGGGCGTCACCCAGGCACAGCGTGCGGATCCTGAACTCGCGCCGAGCGCCGTCGGTAAGTTGCTCGCGCCGCAATTCGGTCGGACGGAGCCGGTGCTGGTCGGCGACGGCATCGGCGCCGACGCGTGGCTCGACAAGCGGCTCGATCCCGCAACCGCCCGCCGTGTGCTGGCGGCGGCCGTCGCCCGCTACAAGGCGCACCCGCAGGTCTATGCCGTCTACACCAAAGCGGAGATAATGCGCGTGCCGGTGCCGCACGGGCAGCCCGACAAGTGGAGCGTCATCCAGCGCGTCCGAGCCTCCTACGAGCAGCAGCGGTCGGGCGATTTCTACGTCGTCCTGAAGCAATATGTCAGCGCCGTCGCCCGCCCGGCCCCCGGCTATACGGCGACGCACGGCTCGGTCTGGGACTATGACCGCCGCGTGCCGATCATCTTCTGGCGACGTGGCGCGGCGCCGGCTGACCGGCCGCAGGCGGTCGAGACGGTCGACATCCTTCCAACGCTGGCGCCGATGATCGGCCTCAAGCTCACCGCGCCGGCCATCGACGGCCGCTGTCTCGATGGCGCGGCGGGGGTACGCTGCCGATGAGCGGTCCAGATGGGGACTCCGGCCGCTTGCGCTAACCGTCTGGCGTGGTAGCATTTTTGGGCCGCAAAGGGAGTAACCGAATGCGTCTGCTGGTTCCACTGCTCGCCGCCGGCCTGACGTTGAGCGGCTGCGTCCAGACCCAGCAATATGCCGACCTCCAGTTCGCCCCGCCCAAGGGTAACTACAAGCTGATCGTCCTTCGCCCCGAGGTGGAGGTGGGCGCGGTGACCACCGGCGGCATGGTCGAGCCGCGCGCCGACTGGACCGAACAGGCGCGGTCCAATGTCATTGCCGCTCTTCGAACGCAGCAGGAAGGGCGGGGCGGGCAGACGCTGATCCTGGATCGACGCGACAGCCTCCCGACCGTCCCGGCCGAGCAAGTCGCGGAGCTCGAGCGACTCAATGCCGCGGTCGATCAATCCATCGCCCTTCACAAATATTCGGGTGTCACGCTTCCCTCCAAGCGCCGGCGGGGGCTCGACTACACGCTGGGGCAAGACGCCGTTCGCTTCGGCCAGCGCACCGGCTACGACTATGCCCTGTTCCTGCATGCGGAGGACAGCTTCGCCAGCCAGGGGCGCGTCGCCCTGCAGGTGCTTGGCATCGCCGGCTGCTTCATCGGCTTCTGCGCCCCGAACGTCGGCGGCGCGGGCCAGTTCGCTTATGCCAGCCTGGTCGACCTCAGGACCGGCGAAGTCGTCTGGTTCAACGTCCTCCAGGCCGGCAGCCAGGTCGCGGGCGTGAAGATGGGGGATCTGCGCACGCCCGACGGCGCCGCCCAGATGGTCGAACGCCTGCTCGGGCGGATGAAGCCAGGCCGCGACGTTCGCCGGGCGCAAGCCGCGCAGCGGGCAACTCCATGACCACGTTCACCCGCCGTACGATGCTCGCTGGAGCAGGGGCGGCGTCCCTTCTCGGCGGCACCGTTGCGCCCGCCCGCATCCTCCCCTCCAGCCTGATGCCGCTGGTCGGCCCCGGCTACCGCCCCCAGGACCCGGATGAGCGGGGCATGTGGCAGCAGATGACCCGCGTGGAAGAGGAGATCGCAGGCTCCAACCTGCTGGTCGCGGACCCCGCGCTCAACACCTACCTGCGGCGGCTGATCGGCAAGGTCGGCGGCCCCGCCACCAGCGACCTGCGTGTCTATCTGGCGCGCATTCCCGAATTCAACGCGATGATGTTCCCGACTGGATTCGCGGTCGTATTCACCGGGCTGCTGCTGCGGATGCGGGACGAGGCGCAATTGGCCGGTGTTCTCGCCCATGAAAGCAGCCACTTCCTCCTCAAGCACCAGCTGCGGCAATGGCGCGACACCCGCCGCAAGACCGACATCTACTCCTTCGCGTCCATGCTCGGTGGCATGGTGGGCGGCGCGGCCGGTTACTATACCGGCAACCTCGACCAGCTGGCGCAGCTGGGCACCATCATCACCCTGTTCCGTTACAACCGCCAGCTCGAAGCCGAGGCCGACGCGCTCGGCATCAAGCTGATCAACGATGCCGGCTATGCGCCGCTGTCGATGGCGGAAACCTGGGAGCAGCTGATCGGTGAGGTCGAGCTCAGTGCCGCCGTCCGCCGCAAGCGTCCCGACCGGGGTTACTCCATCTTCGCCGACCACCCGGCACCGCGCGAGCGGATGATCGATCTTCGCGCTTCCGCCGCCGAGCTGACGGCCCCCGGCAAGACCTACGCCCGGGGCCGAGAGCGCTACCTCGCCGCCATCGCGGGCATCCGCCCGACCTTGCTCGACGATCAGGTCAAGCTGAACGACGCCGGTGCCTCGCAATACGTCATCCAGACCCTCGCGAAGGATGGCTGGAACGGGCTGCTGCGTTTCTATGAGGGCGAGTCGCTGCGCCTCCGCAACACGGCTGCCTACGACGCGCGCGCCGCCTTGAGCTATGCCGCGGCCGTCAGCTACCCAGACGTGCCCGCCGATGCCTGGCGCTGGCATGGGATCTATCTTGCCAAGGCCGGCCACCGCGAGGAGAGCCGGGCCGCGCTCCAGCGCTATCTTGCGCTCGCGCCGGCAGCGCCTGACGCCCCCTTCGTCCGCCAGATGCTGGCCAGTTGAGGATCGCCATGCACTTCCGCCGTCTTACGATCACCGGTCTCGCCCTGGCGCTTGCCGCCTGCGCTGGCGGGCCGGGAGGGTTCGGCGGCCTCGGCTATTATTCCCTGGTCCGCCCCAACCGCGTCATCGAAGTCGGTAACGGCGGCATGACCGTGGTGACGCCGCGCGAATGGAACCGTGCCAGCCGAAGCAGCTTCACCGATGTCGGCGCGGTGGAGGACTGGACGCTGAACGGGCCTTATCTAGACGGGATCAGCTTCGTTTCCGGACTGCCGAACAACAAGCGCCTCGTCCGTCAGTCGCGCAAGGCGGACCGCCAGGTGCCGCTGTTCCGCTCGACCATGACCGCGCCCGAGATCGCCGGCTTGCTGGAAACCCTCTACCGGATCGAGGGCGGCGCGATCGAGTGGCGAACGCTGGGCCTTGCCCCGCGCACCTTCCTCGGCGCGCCCGGTTTCCAATTGGACTACGAACATCTCGACAGCGACGAGTTGTGGCGCAAGGGCAGGTCGGTCGGCGCAGTGATCAACGGCAAGCTGTACCTGATCCAGCTCGACGCTGCCCGCTCGCACTATTTCGATGCCGCGCTGCCTGACTTCGAAACGATGGTCGCGAGCGCTCACGTGCGTCAGTAACCGCAACAAGGCTGCCTGCCACAGGTTGAGCAGCCATGACCGCACCGCATCTGCCCCCAACCGATCCCAACGGCCCCATCGAAGAAGCCGACCTCGCCGTTGCTGAAAAGCTCGTCCCCGCTGCCGAAACGCCCCTCATTCGGGCGCTTGGCGCCGCCACTGACCTGTCCGACCAGGAACCCCTCTATGCCGCAACGGCGGCCTTCGCGGTCACCGGCATCTTCTTGCGCGACCTGCGATCCTTTCGCGCCGGCACGGAGATGCTTGCGGCGCACCTGTTCGCCACGGCGCTGCGCGGGATCGTCAAGCAGCTGGTGGACCGCACTCGTCCCATCGCGGCCGCGCACCGCGGGCGTTACGAGCTGCGGGACGGACAACGCTACGAAAGCGATTTCAACAGCTTTCCGTCAGGCCACAGCGCCGGCGCGCTGGCGGTGGCTGCCACCGTCGCGCGGCAATACCCCATCGCGACCGGTCCGGCGCTGGCGCTGGCCGGTGCGACTGCGGTTGCCCAGGTGGTCCGCTCGAAGCATTTCGTGACGGACGTGCTGGCCGGCGCGGCGATCGGTTGGGTCGCCGCCGCGCTCATTGGACAACTCGTCGGGCGTGCCGAGCGAACCTAGCCGACCGGCGAGATCGGCGTCGGCGAGGGGTTGATGTCGGGACCACCCGGGCTCGGCACGTCGATCGGCGGCTCGACGCCCGGAGTCTCGCTCGGCACTTCGGTCGGCTGCCCCGGCGGGGTCGGCTGCGCCGGCTCGGGCGTGGGGTTGCTTGGCTCGCCGGGCTTATATTCCGGGGCATCGTCGGGAAAAGGCGGCAACTGCTGCATGGTCTTGGAACTCCTTGTCCCTCAGCAACGAAGCCAACCGTTTACGGTTGCTTGGCCGTACCGCTTCCGCTTGCCCCTTTGCGCATCCTTGCTATAGGCCACCCCGCCTCACGGGTCCGATGCGCGCGTGGCGGAATTGGTAGACGCGGCAGGTTTAGGTCCTGTTGTCGCAAGATGTGGGGGTTCGAGTCCCTCCGCGCGCACCAACTTCGCGAGCGAGCATCCGGGGGATGCTCGCGTAGCGAAGTTCCAAGGGCGTCCGAAGGGCGGCCGCGGACGGAGCAATACCAGAAGCGTCCGGACACGGACCCACCAGAAGATTCAATAGGATAGCGACCAAGTCATGCAGAGCGTTGAGACCCTGAACGAAGGCCTGAAGCGGGCGTACAAGCTGACGATCACCGCCCAGGAGATCGACGCCAAGGTCGACTCCGAGGTCAAGCGGCTCGCCCCGACCATCCGCATGCCGGGCTTCCGTCCCGGCAAGGTGCCCGCCAACCTCATCCGCAAGATGCATGGCGAGGCGCTTCAGGGTCAGGCGCTGGAGACCGCCGTTCAGGAAAGCGTGCAGCAGTTGCTGAACGACAATCAGCTGCGCCCGGCGATGCAGCCGCAGGTCGAACTCGCCGATGGCTATGAGCCGGGCAAGGACGCCGAGGTCACGGTGAACCTAGAGACCCTGCCGCAGGTCCCGGCCCCGCAAATCGACGGGCTCAAGCTCGAGCGGCTGACGCTCGAGGCCGACGAGACTCAGGTCGACGCGCAGCTCCAGCAGCTCGCCTCGGGCCAGAAGAGCTGGACTGACGCGGGCGCCAAGAAGAAGGCGGCGAGCGGCGACCAGGTCGTCATCGATTTCGTCGGCAAGGTCGACGGCGTCGCCTTCGAGGGCGGCACGGGCACCGACATGGCGGTCGAGATCGGCTCGGGCAGCCTGATCCCCGGCTTCGAGGACCAGTTGGTCGGCGTAAAGGTTGGCGATTCCAAGACCCTCAACGTGACCTTCCCGGCCGATTATCCGGCCGAGAACCTCAAGGGTCAGGCCGCGACCTTCGACGTTGTCGTCAAGGCAGTGAAGACCGCCACTGAAGTCGAGCTCAACGACGAGTTCGCCAAGAACCTCGGCCTGCAGGATCTCGAGCAGCTCAAGGGCTTGCTGCGCGACCAGCAGACTCAGGAGCTGAACGGCCTCACCCGGACCCACATGAAGCGCCGCCTGCTCGACCAGCTGGCGGACACCCACAGCTTCGAGGTGCCGCCGTCGATGGTCGACGCCGAATATCAGAACATTCTCCAGCAGCTCGAGCATGAGGCCAGCCACGAGGCCGATCCCGAGACCGCCAAGGCCGAGATCGAGAAGGACAAGGACGATTATCGCAAGATCGCCGAGCGCCGGGTCCGCCTCGGCCTCCTGCTGAGCGAGATCGGCCAGGCCAACGGCGTGGACGTAACGCAGCAGGAAATGCAGCGCATCATGATGCAGGCGGCGCAGCAGTATGAGCCGGCCGAGCGCGAGCGTTTCTTCCAGTTCGTCCAGCAGAATCCGATGGCCGCCGCCCAGCTGCGCGCGCCGCTCTACGAAGACAAGGTCGTCGACTTCCTCTTCTCCAAGGCGGAAATCACCGATCGTCCCTCGACCCGCGCCGAGGTCGAAGCCGACCTCGAAAGCGAGGAAGGCCATGTCCACGGTCCGAATTGTGGCCACGACCAGGCCCACTCGGCCGCTCCGGCCAAGCCCAAGAAGGGCAAGAAGGCGGCTGCCAGCACTGACGCTGCCGAAGCCGTGGTCGCTGACACCGCGCCGGTCGCCGCCGATGAGGCCGCTGAAGCGGTGAAGCCGAAGAAGCCCAAGCCGGCCAAGCCCGCCAAGGGCGCCGTCGAAGCCGAACCGGCCACTCCGCAGCCGGCTGAGCCCGTCAAGGACGGCGCTGGCAAGAAGCCAGCCGCCAAGAAGACCAAGAAGGCCGAAGCCTGACCGGTCTGATTGCAGCGGGAGCAGGACAGGCGGTGACCGCTCAGGCGCGCATCGCCGTCCTGCTGCCCTGCTACAATGAGGAAGCGGCGATCGCGCAGACGGTCGCCGGCTTCCGCGCCGCGCTGCCGGACGCCACCGTCTACGTTTACGACAATAACAGCACCGATCGCACGCTGGAGGTGGCTCGCGCAGCGGGCGCCGTGGTCCGGGTCGAGCGCCAGCAGGGCAAGGGACATGTCGTGCGCCGGATGTTCGCCGACATCGACGCCGACGTCTATGTCATGGCCGACGGCGACCTCACCTACGATCCGACCTCCGCTCCGGCCATGGTCACGCAATTGCTGGCCGAGCAGCTCGACATGGTCGTCGGCACCCGTCAGCATGAAGTGAGCGATGCCTATCGCGGCGGCCATGTTCTCGGGAACAGGCTGTTCACCGGCCTGCTGTCCGGCCTGTTCGGGCGCAGCTTTACCGACATTTTCAGCGGCTACCGCGTCTTCTCCCGCCGCTTCGTGAAGAGCTTTCCGGTGCTGTCCTCCGGCTTCGAGATCGAGACCGAGATGAGCGTCCACGCGTTGGAGCTGCGGATGCCGGTGGGCGAGGTCATCACCCGCTACGGCGCCCGGCCCGAAGGCTCGGCCTCCAAGCTCTCGACCTATTCGGACGGCTGGCGGATCCTGCGGACCATCGGAACTCTCTACCGGGTCGAGCGCCCCACGCTGTTTTACGGCGCGATCGGCGCCGTGCTGCTCGCCACCGCGCTCGTCCTCGCGGTACCGCTGGTCACCACTTATCTGCACACCGGGCTGGTGCCGCGTTTCCCGACCGCGATCCTCATCACCGGCATGGTGATCATCGCCGTTCTCTGCTTTTTCGCCGGCCTGATCCTCGACACCGTCACCCGCGGCCGGCGCGAGGTCCGGCGGCTCGCTTACCTCGGCCAGCCCGCGCCCACGCAATTGTAACGGAAAAGCAACAACGAAGCGAAGAGTGGCGGTGACGTCACAAAAGCACTGTGAAGCGCGCTTGCAACAGTTCAATATCTCCCGGGGCCGAAAGATCGGCGAGCATTCGGGGGGTACCAGATGAACCGACGCGAGATCCAGCTGCGCGCGAGTTGCGCCGCTTTCGTGATTGCCAGCACCTGCATGGCCACTGCTGCCACTGCCGCTGTTGCGCAGCCAACCGTTCCGCCGGGATCGGCGGCGGCGGAGGCGACCGCACCCGGCCAGGAAATCGTGGTCACGGGCTCCCGCATCCGACGCGATCCGCTAGCGCAGGATTCACCGGTCGTCACCCTCGATCAGGAATCGCTCGCCAAGACCGGCCTTTCCGCGGTCGCCGACGTCCTGCAGCGACTGCCGAGTGCGGCCGGCGGCCTCAACTCCAAGGTCAACAATTCCGGTAACCTCGGCAACCCGCCTGACGGCGGCGGTGTCGGCGCTGGTTCGGCCGAGATCGACCTGCGCTATCTCGGCGCCAAGCGCACCCTGGTGCTCGTCGACGGCCTGCGCTTCGTCAACGCGACCAGCGCCAGCGGCATCCCCGCCACCGTCGACCTCAACACCATTCCGGCCAACATGATCGACCGGATCGAGGTTCTGCAGGCCGGCGCGTCACCGCTCTACGGCTCGGACGCGATCGCGGGCGTGGTCAACGTCATCACCGTCTCGCAGCAGAAAGGCCTGCGCCTGTCCGCGCAATATGGCCAGTTCCTCAAATATGGCGACGGCAAGACGCAGGATTACCAGGCCAGCTGGGGCAATGGCAGCAGCGGGCCGGTTCAGCTCGCGGTGGGCGGCGCCTTCGTGAAGCAGGAGGCCGTTCGCTCGGCCAACCGCTCCATCTCGCAATTCCCTAATCCGGGCCAGACCAGCTGCTCCAACGGCGGCGGCGGGTGCAGCAGCGCGGCGCTCAACGGCCGGTTCGACACGCGCGGAAGCGCGGGACCCCAGCCGGGCCTGCCGTTCGGCAACTTCACCATCAGCAATCCGCCGGACAACACGCCGACCTTGGCGGAACTGCGGCCGTTCACCACGGCCGACCGGTTCAACTTCGCACCGTTCCAGTACATACTGACGCCCAGCAAGCGTTACGGCGCCTGGATCAGCGCCAAGTCGGAGATCTTCCCGGCCACGCACTTCCGCCTGCGCGCCAGCTGGAATCGCCGCAACTCGCAGAATCAGGCGGCGTTCGAACCGCTGTTCATCGGGCCGGACGCGGGCAACGGCGCGGGCAGCCTGTTCGACACCTTGTCGGTCGATGCCACTAACCCGTTCAATCCGTTCGGAGCCACGCTGGAATCCGGCCTTAATGCGAACGGAACGCCTAACGGTCGTACCCCAACCTACAGCTTCATCGCCCGCCGCCTGGTCGAGGCCGGGCAGCGGACCTTCAACCAGCGGGTCAACACCTACTCGGTCAACGCCACGATTGACGGCAAGGTGCCGCTGTTCGGTCACGACTGGTTCTGGGACGTGAACGCCATCTACGGCCTCAACAAGGCCCGGCAGTCGTTCACCGGCAACGTCCGCGCCGACCGCGTGGCACAGGCAATCGGTCCCATCGCGAACTGCACGGGCGCGTGCGTTCCACTGAACCTGTTCGGCGGCGCCGGCTCAATCACCCCCGCCATGCTCAACTGGATTGCGTTCACCGAACATGATCGCAGCCAGCAGAAGCTCGCCGGCGTCACCGCGAACCTCACCGGCGACCTTGTCGAACTGCCGGCCGGACCGATCGGTGTCGCGCTTGGTGTCGAGCATCGCTACCAGAGCGCGTACTTCACGCCCGATCCCATCGTCTCGGCCGGCCTCGGCGCGGACATTCCGGCCCAGCCGGCGTCCGGCCACTACAACGTCGATGAAATCTACGGCGAAATGCGGGTGCCGATTCTGAAGGAGCAGCCGTTCGCCTACGCGCTCGAAGTGAACGGTGCGGTGCGCCATTCCAAATATTCGATCAGCGGCGGCGCCACCACCTACACGGTGACCGGCCTGTGGAAGCCGGTGCAGGACCTGCTCCTCCGCGGTGCCTACTCGACCGGCTTCCGGGCGCCGAGCCTGGGTGAACTGTTCGGCGGTCGGTCGCGCTTCGACCTTCCCGCCAACGACCCCTGCACCAGTGCGGCGGGCGGCCTGTTCCCGACCAACGCGACCGTCCGTGCCAACTGCATCGCCAATGGCGTCCCCTCCAACGGTAGCTATGCCGAGGATCAGGGCGGCCAGTTGCCGGTGATCACTCAGGGCAATCGCAACCTGCGTCCGGAGAAGTCGCGCAACTTCACCACCGGCGTCGTCTTCGCGCCGCAGTGGGCGCGCCGCAACGGCAGCAACTTCAACGTCGAGGTCAACTATTCGGACATCAAGCTGACCAACGCCATCGGCGCGGTCGATCCGAACGTGACGCTGAACAACTGCGCGCTGCTCGGCGATGCGGCCAGCTGTGCACTCGTAAAGCGCACGGCCAACGGCTTCATCAACGAGATCGACGGGACCCTCGGCAACCTCGACAGCATCCGGACCAAGTCGATCGACGCGACGCTGAACTACCGGTCGTCGCCGTCGTCGATTGGCCGCTTCGGCATCTCGGCCAACGCCAGCCACCTGCTGAAGTATGTGCTGACCGCGTCGAACGGCTTCGTCGTCATCGATCGCAAGGGAACGGAGCGGGGCAGCCCCGACCAGGCCTATCCGCGGTGGAAGGGCAATGCGACGCTCGACTGGTCGCTCGGCAACCTCGATGTCGCACTAACGGGTCGTTACATTGCCAGCGTGCGGGAAACCGACAACGGCAACAAGCTGAACAACCGGCTCTACACCGACGTGCAGGTGAGCTTTCTGCCGACGATGATCGACCGCCGGCTGGCGCTGACGGTTGGCGTCAACAACCTGTTCGACAAGGATCCGCCGGCCTGCTTCTCGTGCAGCGTCAACAACTACGATCCCACGACCTACGACGTGCCCGGCCGGTTCGGCTACGTTCGCCTGTCGTACAAGATGTAAGCGGCTCCGGCCGCTGACAGGGGAGGGGCGGCCGGCCACAAACCGGCTGCCCTTTTCGTTTCCGCGGTGGACCGACCCCCGCTTGAACTCATGCCTGAACCGCCCGATGTAGGCGGCACCACAATCAAGGACCGCGTCTTTCCCATGGATCATCAGGACATCGCCTCGGCTCTCGTGCCGATCGTCATCGAGCAGTCGAACCGGGGCGAGCGCAGCTTCGACATCTATTCGCGACTCTTGCGCGAACGCATCATCTTCATCACCGGCGCGGTCGAAGACCATATGTCCTCGCTGATCACCGCCCAGCTGCTCTTCCTCGAGTCCGAGAACCCGAAGAAGGACATCTTCATGTACATCAACTCGCCGGGCGGCGTGGTGACCGCGGGCCTCGCGATCCACGACACCATGCAGTACATCCGCCCGCGCGTCGGCACCGTCTGCATCGGCCAGGCCGCGTCCATGGGCAGCTTCCTGCTGGCCGCGGGCGAGCCGGGGATGCGCGTCGCGCTAACCAACAGCCGGATCATGATCCACCAGCCGTCGGGCGGCGCCCAGGGCATGGCCAGCGACATCGAGATCCAGGCCCGCGAGATCCTCCGCATGCGCACGCGCCTGAACTCGCTCTATGCCAAGTACACCGGCAAGCCGATCGAGGAGATCGAGCTGGCGATGGACCGCGACAAGTTCCTGGAGGCCGACGAGGCCAAGGAGTTTGGTCTTATCGACGCCGTTTTCGACAAGCGCCCCGAAAGCGGCGACTTCGAGGGCGCCGGTCTGACCCCGGGCGCGGGCACCGACACGCCGGCCTAAGCGGCACGTTCATCACGTGACATCGGGCGGGCGGGAGGCTTGTGCTTCCCGCCCGTTCTGTCATTGGACCGTCACCTTAGCGTCACTCGGACGCAGGCGGGTGGGGAGGGGATCATTCGTCAGATTGCAGCCTTGCCCTACCGCACGGGCGGAACCGGGCTGGACGCGCCGGTCAGCGTTCTGCTGGTCACCAGCCGCGAAAGCCGTCGCTGGGTGGTACCCAAGGGAAACCAGGGTACGGGCCTGACCCCGCACGCCGCCGCGGCGGCGGAGGCGGAGGAAGAGGCCGGGGTCCGCGGTGCCGTTTGCCCGATCCCGCTCGGCTCCTATCGTTATCGCAAGCGCCGCAAGACGGGCGCCAGCCTCTGGTTCGACGTTGACGTCTATCCGCTCAGCGTCAGCGAGGAACTGAGCGAATATAAGGAAGCGCATGAGCGGACCCGCCGCTGGTTCAGCCTGTCCGAGGCGGCCGGCGTGGTGGAGGAACCGGACCTCGCCGATCTCATCCGCTCGTTCAATGTCGCCGAATTCAACACGGCCGCCCGACGCAAGTCGCTGATCTCGATCATGGCCGAAAAATCAAAGGTGGGACCCATGTTTGCCTGGTTTCAGCGGTTGCTGCCCAAGACCGGCGGTTTCTTTGAACTGTTCGAAGCCCACGCCGAAAGCGTCTGCGGGGCTGCCAATGCGCTTGGCCGGTTGTTCAACGACGGCGCGCACCGGGCCGAACATATCCGCGAGATCAGTGAGCGGGAGCATGACGCGGACAATATCATCCGCGAGATGCTTCACACCGTCCGCCGGACCTTCCTCACCCCGTTCGATCGCGGCGCGATCACTTCGCTGATCAGCTCGATGGACAATGCCATCGACGAGATGCAGGCGGCCGCCAACGCCGTCGATCTTTATGACTTCTCGACTTTCGAGCCGGAGATGCGCGACATGGTCGCCATCATCATCGACTGCGGTCGGCTGATGTCCGAAGCGCTGCCGTTGCTGCGGAATGTCGGGCCCAACGGCGGGCGCCTGCACGAACTCACCGAGCGCCTGGTCCGCATGGAAGGTCACGCCGACGAGATCCATCGCGCCGGTCTTAAGGCCGCCTTCCAGCGGTTCGGCTCCACCGCCGATGGCGCCATGCAGTTCACGGTGCGCCGTGAAATCTACAAGCATCTCGAGCGGATCGTCGACGCCTTCGAGGACGTCGCGAACGAGATCGACGGCATCGTCATCGACAATGCCTGAGGCTCGGGCCTGATGCATCAGCTCGCACTACCGTTGCTCGTCGGCCTGATCGTGGTCGCGCTGGCGTTCGACTACCTCAACGGGCTCCACGACGCCGCCAATTCGATTGCGACGGTGGTCGCAACCAAGCTGCTCGGCCCGGTCCAGGCAGTCGCCTTCGCGGCCTTTTTCAACTTTGCCGCTTACTTCCTGACTCTGGCCTTCCCCGCGCTGCACAAGGTCGCGGACACGGTTGGCAAGGGCCTGATCGACAAGGACCTCGTCACCCCGTCGGTGGTCTTTTCCGCCCTTGTCGGCGCCATGTTCTGGAACGTCGTCACCTGGCTCAAGGGCATTCCTTCCTCGTCTAGCCACGCGCTGGTCGGCGGTCTGGTCGGCGCTGGCCTCGCCTCGGCCGGGCTTGGCACCATCCAGTGGAGCGGCGTCAGCAAGACGCTCGCCTTCATTCCGCTCGCCCCCTTGCTCGGGATGGCGATCGCGATGGTCGTCATGCTCATCTCCAGCTGGACCGCACGCCGTGCCTCGGTCCGCGGCGCCGACCGCTCCTTTCGCGCGCTGCACCTGGTCTCGGCGGCGGCCTATTCGCTCGGCCACGGTCTCAACGACGCGCAGAAGACGATGGGCATCATCACGGTCCTGCTATTCTCGACCGGCTATCTGTCGGGCGACTTCGCCGTCCCGCACTGGGTCGCGATCAGCTGCTATATCGCCATCGGCCTCGGCACGCTGACCGGCGGCTGGAAGATCATCGAGACCATGGGCAGCCGGATCACCAAGCTCGACCAGCATCAGGGCTTCGCCGCCTCGACGGGCGGATCGATCCTGCTGTTCGGCGCCAGCTGGCTTGGCATCCCGGTCTCGACCACCCACACCATCACTGGCTCGATCATCGGCGCGGGCGTTGCACGCCGGGCCAGCGCGGTGCGTTGGGGCGTGGCGCAGAATGTCGTGCTGGCCTGGCTGATCACCATTCCCGCCAGCGCCGGGGTCGCCGCCCTCATCTACGGGCTGACCACCTTCTTCTAGAGCCGGGGGGCGCTCCGCGGGCCCTGCTGGCAACGCCACCGCGCTCATCGAATGCGACCTCCTGTGCCACAAAGGGCCTTCAATATCTTGGCAGCGGATTGGCTTTGCTCAGGATGGTTCCAGCATTCTCAATCACTTGGCCTTGCGGGGGTGTGGCCTGTCGCCCATATCGGAGAGGAAGTTTTCGGGGGGCGAAACACGTTAAGCCTCCTGAGAGTTTGATAATGGTAGAAAGCGGGCTAGCATCGCCCGCCAGTGGTCGCTCGCGGGTGGCCCCAGACAAGGACGAATATGACGAAGCTTTCCGGCGGCGACAGCAAGAGCACCCTCTACTGCTCCTTCTGCGGCAAGTCGCAGCATGAGGTCAGGAAGCTGATCGCCGGGCCGACCGTGTTCATCTGCGATGAATGCGTCGAGCTGTGCAACGACATCATCCGCGAGGAGTCCAAGTCGGCGCTGGTCAAGACCCGCGACGGCGTGCCGAGCCCGGCGGAGATCTGCAAGGTGCTCGACGACTACGTCATCGGGCAGAGCCGGGCGAAGCGCGTGCTCTCGGTTGCGGTGCACAACCACTACAAGCGGCTCAACCACGGCGCCAAGGGCGGGCAGGACGTCGAGCTTGCCAAGTCGAACATCCTGCTGATCGGCCCGACCGGCTGCGGCAAGACGCTGCTGGCCCAGACGCTCGCCCGGATCCTTGATGTGCCGTTCACGATGGCCGACGCGACCACGCTGACCGAGGCCGGCTACGTCGGCGAGGACGTCGAGAACATCATCCTCAAGCTGCTCCAGGCTTCCGACTACAACGTCGAGAAGGCGCAGCGCGGGATCGTCTACATCGACGAGATCGACAAGATCAGCCGGAAGTCGGACAATCCCTCGATCACTCGCGACGTCTCCGGGGAGGGCGTGCAGCAGGCGCTGCTCAAGCTCATGGAAGGCACCACCGCCTCCGTTCCGCCGCAGGGTGGCCGCAAGCATCCACAGCAGGAATTCCTGCAGGTCGACACGACCAACATCCTGTTCATTGCCGGCGGCGCCTTCGCGGGTCTCGAGAAGATCATCGGCGACCGTCTGCAGGGCAAGTCGATCGGCTTCGGCGCCCACGTCGCCGGTCCCGATGAGCGCAAGACGGGCCAGGTGCTGAAGAATTGCGAGCCCGAGGATCTGCTGAAGTTCGGCCTCATCCCCGAGTTCATCGGCCGCCTGCCGGTCATTGCCACGCTCGAGGACCTCGACGAGACCGCGCTGGTCAAGATCCTGGTCGAGCCGAAGAACGCGCTGGTGAAGCAGTATGGCAAGCTGTTCGACATGGAAGATGTCGAGCTCGAGTTCACCGAAGACGCGCTGCACGCGGTCGCCCGCAAGGCGATCGATCGCAAGACGGGCGCCCGCGGCCTCCGCTCGATCCTTGAGGGCATTCTGCTCGACACCATGTTCGACCTGCCGACCATGGACGGGGTCGACGAAGTGCACGTCGACAAGGAAGTCGTCATGGGCACCAAGGAGCCCGTTCGCGTCTACACCGACAAGAAGAAGGACGACGCGGCGGCCTGACGCGCATGAGCTTCCCTGACCTCTTCTCGGGTCATGCGAAGCTCTATGCCGCCGCTCGGCCGACCTATCCGGAACGCACGATCGCTGAACTGGCCGGGCTCGCTCCCGGCCGGCAGTGCGCGTGGGATTGCGGCACGGGCAACGGCCAGGCGGCGCGGCTGCTCGCGGATCACTTCGACTCCGTCGTCGCGACCGATGCGAGTGCCGAGCAGATCGCCCAGGCGTCACCGCATGAGCGGGTTCGCTTCGCCGTTGAGGCGGCCGAAGATTGCTCGCTTGCCGACGCCAGCTGCGACCTCGTCCTCGCGGCGCAGTGCATCCACTGGTTCGACCTCGACAGGTTCTTCACCCAGGTCCGCCGCGTGCTGCGCCCCGGCGGCGTGCTTGCGGCGCTTGGCTACGGCTGGTCGTTCGTCGATCCAGAGGTGGACGAACTCATCGCGCGATCTTTCCTCAAGCCGCTCGAGCCTTACTGGGCGCCCGGCAACCGCCTCATCATGGATGCCTACCGGACCATTCCCTTTCCGGGAGAGGAAGTGCGGCTCAGCCCGGCCGCGATCCATCTGGCATGGACCGGCCGGCAGTATGCCGACCTCATCCGCAGCTGGTCGGCCACGCAGAAGTTGGGCGAGGCCGCTCTGTCCCGCGCCTTCGCCGATCTCGAAAGGCTTTGGCCGGTCGACCAGCAACGGCACGTCGTCATGCCCATCGTCAGCCGCGTCGCGCGGCTTTAAGCCGGGACTTTCTCCCGAACCGAGGTCTTTTCACCCGCCGCCGCGACCCGAGCCAGTCCGCGGCTGATCTGCAGCGCGCCGTTCAGCCGCGCCGACGCGCTGGGCCAATCGCGGCTGACCAGCAGCTTGCTGTCGGGCCTGAGTTTCGCCTGGCCCTTCAGCCGTTCCACATAGCCCAACAGGCCGGGCAGATCGGGGAAGCCGCTCGGCGCGAAGGTCACCACCGCCCCGCGCTGGCCGACGTCCAGCTTGGCGATGCACGCCTTGCGGCAGTTGATCTTGGTCTCGACCACCTGGAGCAGGTTGCCCGTCTCCTCCGGCAATGGCCCGAAGCGGTCGATCATCTCCGCCGCGAACTCCTCGACCTCGCGGCTGTCCTCCAGCTCGCCCAAGCGGCGGTACAGCCCCATGCGCAGGTCGAGGTCGGGGACATAGACCTCCGGGATCATGATCGCCGCGCCTTCGACGTTGATCTGCGGCGAGAAGTCCTCGCGCCGTTCGGTGGCGCCGCTCTTCACCTCCAGGATCGCCTCCTCCAGCATCGACTGGTAGAGTTCGAACCCGACTTCCTTGATGTGCCCCGATTGCTCGTCGCCAAGCAGGTTGCCCGCCCCGCGAATGTCGAGGTCGTGGCTGGCCAGCTGGAAGCCCGCGCCGAGGCTGTCGAGATTGGCCAGCACCTGCAGCCTTTTCTCGGCCGTCTCGGTGATCTGCCGGTCGGGCGGGGTGGTGAAATAGGCATAGGCGCGGATCTTCGACCGCCCGACGCGTCCGCGCAGCTGGTACAATTGCGCCAGCCCGAACCGGTCCGCCCGATGGATGATCAGCGTATTTGCACTCGGAATATCCAGACCGCTTTCCACGATCGTGGTCGACAGCAGCACGTCGTACTTGCGGTCGTAAAAGGCGCTCATCTTCTCTTCGACCTCGGTCGGGCTCATCTGCCCGTGCGCGGTCACCGCCTTTACTTCAGGCACTTCCTCGCGCAGCCAATCCTCGATGTCGGGCAGGTCCGCCACACGCGGCACCACGAAATAGGTCTGCCCGCCACGGTAGTGTTCACGAAGCAGCGCCTCGCGCACGACCACCGGGTCCCACGGCGTGACATAGGTCCGCACCGCCAGCCGGTCGACCGGCGGCGTCTGAATCACCGACAGCTCGCGCAGCCCGCTCATCGCCATCTGCAGCGTGCGCGGGATCGGTGTCGCGGTCAGCGTCAGCACATGCACGTCGGCCCGCAGCTCCTTCAGCCGCTCCTTGTGGGTCACCCCGAAACGCTGTTCCTCGTCGACGATGACCAGACCCAGCTTCTTGAACTTGATGCCCTTGGCCAGGATGGCGTGCGTGCCGATCACGATGTCGACCTGGCCGGTCTCCAGCCCTTCCTTGGTCTTCTTGGCTTCCGCCGCCGGAACCAGCCGGCTCAGCCGCCCCACCTCGATCGGGAAGCCTTTGAAGCGCTCGACGAAGTTGGTGTAATGCTGGCGCGCAAGCAGCGTCGTCGGGCAGACCAGCGCCACCTGCTGCCCAGCCATGGCGGCCACGAACGCGGCCCGCAGCGCCACTTCCGTCTTGCCGAAGCCGACGTCGCCGCAGACCAGCCGGTCCATCGGCTTGCCAGCGCCAAGATCGTCGATCACGTCGCCGATTGCGCGCTCCTGATCCTCGGTTTCCTCATAGGGGAAGCGGTCGACAAAGGCGGGGTAGGCGCTGTCCGGCTCGGCCACCACTCCCTGCCGCGTTGCCCTAAGCGCTGCCACCTTGATGAGGTCGCCCGCGATCTCGCGGATGCGCTCCTTCATCCGCGCCTTGCGCCGCTGCCACGCCTCACCGCCCAGCCGGTCGAGCGTCACGCCCTCGCTTTCCGAGCCATAGCGGGACAGCACGTCGATATTCTCGACCGGCACGTACAGCTTGTTGCCGCCGGCATATTCCAGCGCCACGCAATCGTGCGGGGAGGTGCCGACCGGAATGCGCGTCAGCCCTTCGTAGCGGCCGATGCCATGCTCCATGTGCACGACCAGGTCGCCAGGCGTGAGCGTCGCCAGCTCGGACAGGAACGCATCGGCGCTCTTCTTGCGCTTGCGCCGCCGGACCAGCCGGTCGCCCAGCATGTCCTGCTCGGTCAGCACCGCCACGTCCGGTGTGGTGAAGCCGTGGTCCAGCGGCAGGACGATCAGCGTCGCGTCGCGGCTTCCGCCCAGCGCCTCCTGCCAGCCCGCCGCGCCCTTCAGCCCGGTCAGCCCATGGTCCTTGAGCAGCCCGGCCAGCCGCTCGCGCGCACCGCCCGTGTAGCTGGCCATCACCACCTTGTGGCCGCTCCGTCGCAGCGCCTTGGCGTGGGCGACCACCGCCTCGTAGATATTCTCGTTCTGCGCCCGCTCCGGCGCGAAATCGCGTGCGGGGGTCACCCCGAAGTCGAGGATCGACTTGGACTCGGGCTCGGGGAAGGGCGAGGTGCGGTGCACCGGCCGCTCTGCCAGCAGGCCGTCATATTCCTTGCGGGCAAGGTACAGCGCGGACGGGGGCAGGGGGCGGTAGCTGCCCGGCTCCGCCACCATCGCCCGCTCACGATTGCTGAAATAGTCCTGGATCGAGTCGTAGCGCCCATCGACCGCGCCGTCGGTGCCGCCATCCCGAACGATGATGTCGTCGTCGCTCAAATGATCGAACAGCGTCGCCAGCTTCTCTTCGAACAGCGGCAGCCAATGCTCCATTCCCGCCAGCCGCCGCCCGTCGCTGATCGCCTGGTAGAGCGGGTCACCCGTCGCATTGGCCCCGAACTTCTCGCGATAGCCGGCGCGGAAGCGCTTGATGCTCTCCTCGTCCAGCAGCGCTTCGGACGCCGGCATCAGCGTGAACCCCTCGGCCGGGCCGGTCGTCCGCTGGTCGGCCGGGTCGAACGCCCGCATCGTCTCGATCTCGTCGCCGAAGAAGTCGAGGCGGATGGCGTGGTTCTGGCCCGCGGGGAACAGGTCGATCAGCCCGCCGCGAACCGCGAAGTCGCCCGCGTCGGCCACCGAATCGGCCCGCTGGTAGCCATTGGCGCTCAGCAGGCTGATCAGCTTGTCACGGTCGATCCGCTCGCCGGGCGCCAGCCGCTTGGTCAGCTGCCGGATGCGGAACGGCGTCAATGTCCGCTGGGTCACGGCATTGGCCGTGGCGATCAGCAGCTGCGGCCCGGTGCGGCTCGCCTGAAGCGCCTGCAGCGCCGCCAGCCGCTCGGCCATCACCCGCAGGGAAGGGGAGGCGCGATCGTAGGGCAGGCAGTCCCACGCCGGGTAGGTCACCACCTGCAGCTCCGGCGCGAACACCGGTGCCGTTTCGCTCAGCGATCTCAGCGCGGCCTCATCGGGAACGATCACCACCGCACGGCCGCCCTTGCCGGTGCCATGAGCGGCGCGCGCCAGGTCGGCCGCAAGCCAGGGCAGGAAGCCGGCCGGCACCCCCGCCAGGGTCAGCGCCTCGCGCGCGGAAAGGATCTGGTTCAGGTCAGGCACTGGGGCTCAACGGGCAAAGGGCAGATAGTCGAGCCGCTGCATCGCCTGCATCAGCCCGCCCTGATAGCGAGCCGGAACCGGCTGGGTTCCGATCGCCCAGGCCATGATATCGACGTCCTGCTCTTCCAGCAGCGCGGTGAAGAGGTCCCGGTCCTCCGGTCCCCAGCTGGCCGAATGCATGTCGAAGAAGCCGCCGACCATCTGGTCCGCTTCCTTCACCCCACGATGATGCGCGCGCCACTTGAGGCGCTTCAGTTCGACGTCGTCCGCTTGCATCGCTGCCATGTAGGCGCGAAGCGCTTCGCTCGCTAGACGTGGTGCTCGCATGCGCCCGGACCTGCTCAACCCCCTGTTCGCCGAAGTCGAAACGCTGAAAGGCGTCGGCCCGCAGCTGACGCGCCTGCTCCATCGCCTCGACCTGTCCCGGTTGGTCGACCTGCTTTTCCATTTGCCCACCGGCAGCGTCGAACGGGTCCGCGCCCCCGCCGCATCGCCGGTCCTGCTCGGCAGCCTCGTGGTGCTCGAGGTCAAGCCGTTCGAAGCCCGCCAGAGCGCCGGCCGCGGCCCGACCCGCATCTACGCGTCGGACAATGACGGCAACGTCATCACGCTGGCCTTCTTCAACAATGGCGGCTGGGCGAAGAAGCAGCTGCCGCTCGGGGAAAGCCGCATCGTCTCCGGCAAGCTCGAGGCCTATGGCGACCAGTGGCAGATGGTCCACCCGGACGTGCTGGAGCCCGGCAAGCCCGAGCCGCCGCTCAAGGAGAGCGTCTATCCGCTCACCGAAGGGCTCACCAGCCGCCGCCTCCGGGAGCTCGTCGGGCTCGCCCTGGAACGCGCTCCCGAGCTGCCGGAGTGGATCGAACCGTCGCAAGCCTCGCAGCAGAACTGGCCGGCCTGGCGAACCGCGCTTGCCCGGGCCCACGGTGACCATCTCGACAGCGCCGCGCGCAGCCGCCTCGCCTATGACGAGATCTTCGCCAACCAGCTCGCCCTCCAGCTGCTCCGCCAGGTCAGCCGCCGCAAGCGCGGCCACCCGCTTCAGGGCGACGGCCGCCTGGTCGCGAAACTGCGGCTGCCGTACGAGCTGACGGGCGCCCAGCGGCGGGTCACCGAGGAAATTCGGGGCGACATGGCGCAACAGGCGCCCATGCTGCGGCTGCTCCAGGGCGACGTCGGTTCCGGCAAGACATTGGTCGCGCTGCTCGCCATGCTGAACGCGGTGGAGGCCGGTGCCCAGGCGGCGCTGCTCGCCCCGACCGAGATCCTCGCCCGCCAGCATCACGCCACTCTGCTCAAGCAATTGGACCCGATCGGCGTGCGCGTCGCCGTTCTCACCGGGCGGGAGAAGGGCAGGGTGCGCGACAGCGTGCTGATGGGCCTCGCCGACGGCAGCGTCGACATCCTCGTCGGCACCCACGCCATCTTCCAGGAAAAGGTCGGCTACCGGAACCTCGGCCTCGCCGTGATCGACGAACAGCATCGCTTCGGCGTCAGCCAGCGCCTGCTCCTCTCCGCGAAGGCCGAGCGGCCGCCGCACCTGCTGGTGATGACCGCCACGCCCATCCCGCGGACCCTGACGCTCACCCAATATGGCGAGATGGACGTCAGTCGCATCGACGAGATGCCGCCCGGCCGCTCCCCCGTGGAAACCCGCGTGATCAGCGACGAAAAGCTGCCGGAGATCGTCGACGGCCTCGGCCGCCACGTCGCAGCGGGCGGCCAGGCCTATTGGGTCTGCCCGCTGGTCGAGGAGAGCGAGACCAGTGACGCCGCTGCCGCCGAAGACCGTGCCGCGATCCTCACGCAGCGTTTCCCCGGCAAGGTCGGCCTCGTCCATGGCCGGATGAAAGGTCCTGATAAAGACGCCGTCATGGCCGCCTTCGCTGCGGGCGACCTCGCGGTCCTCGTCGCCACCACCGTCATCGAAGTCGGCGTCGACGTTCCCAACTCGACCCTGATGATCATCGAGGGCGCCGAGCGCTTCGGCCTTGCCCAGCTGCACCAGCTACGTGGCCGCGTGGGGCGAGGGGAGGGAAAGTCGACCTGCCTCCTCGTCCGTGGCCAGACGCTGAGCGAAACCGGCCGCGCGCGCCTGGCGCTCATGCGTGAGACCAGCGACGGCTTTCGCATCGCCGAGGAGGATCTGAAACTGCGCGGCCCCGGCGAGATCCTCGGCACCCGGCAGTCGGGCGAAGCTGCCTTCCGCCTGGCGTCCCCCGAACAGGTGCAGGAACTCGCCCCCGCCGCCACCGACGACGCCCGACTCCTCCTCGACCGCGACGGCGGCCTCGCCGGTCCGCGGGGCGAGGCCGCCCGCCTCTGCCTCTACCTGTTCGAACGCGACCAGGCGGTCGATCTGCTCAGGAGCGGTTAGCGGACCAGCAAGCCGTGCTTCTTCTTGCCCAGGCTCAGCTTCACCTCCGAACCCACGGAAATCACATGGTTCGGATCGCTTACCACCACTTCATCGACCCGCACGGCTCCCTCGGCGATCTTGCGCTTCGCCTCACCATTGGACGCGCAGAACCCCACGCCGACCAGCGCCGCCAGCACGCCGATCTCACCGCCGGTCGCAAGGCGCGGCAGCGCCTCGCCCGATCCGCCGCCAGCAAACGTCTCCGCTGCCGTCCGCGCCGCTGCTTCCGCCGCCTCGCGCCCATGCAGCAGCGCGGTCGCCTCGGTCGCCAGAACCACCTTCGCTTGGTTGATCTCGGCCCCCGGCAGCGCCTCCAGCCGCGCGACCTCGTCCAGCGGCACATCGGTGAACAGCTTCAGGAACTTGCCCACATCCGCGTCGGCGGTATTCCGCCAGAACTGCCAATAGTCGTACGCCGGCAGGCGGTAGCCCTCCGTCCCATCGGCGTTCAGCCACACCGCGCCCGCCGCCGTCTTGCCCATCTTGGCACCATCGGCGGTGGTGATCAGCGGCGTCGTCACCCCGAACAGCTCGGTCCCGTCGATCCGCCGGGTCAGCTCGATCCCGTTGATGATATTCCCCCACTGGTCCGACCCGCCCAACTGCACCCGGCAGCCCAGCCGCCGCGACAGCTCCAGGAAGTCGTAGGCCTGCAGGATCATGTAGTTGAACTCGAGGAACGTCAGCGGCTGCTCCCGGTCCAGCCGCAGCCGCACGCTGTCGAACGTCAGCATCCGATTGATCGTGAAATGCCGCCCCACCTCGCGCAGGAATGGCACATATTCCAGCCGGTCGAGCCACTCGGCATTGTCCACCAGGACCGCATCGGTCGGCCCATCCCCAAACTCAAGAAACCGTTCGAACACCTTGCGAATGCCCGTGATATTCTCGGCGATCTTCTCATCCGTCAGGAGCTGGCGGCTCTCGTCCTTGCCCGACGGGTCGCCGACCTTGGTCGTGCCTCCGCCCATCAGCACGATCGGACGATGCCCCGCCTGCTGCAACCGGCGCAGCATCATGATCTGCACCAGGCTCCCAACGTGCAGGCTCGGCGCCGTCGCATCGAAGCCGATGTAACCGCTCACCACCTCACGGTTCGCCAGCGTATCCAGCGCCGCCGCGTCGGTGGTCTGGTGAACATAGCCGCGTTCGGTCAGCAGCTTGAGCAGGGCAGAGGAAGGCGTCGCATCGGTCATTCCAGCGCCTCTAACCGCCTCACTCCGTCTTGTCGAAGGCCCGCGCCTCCGCCACACCCGTGGTCATGCACCTCACCCTCATCCCGCACCCCGCGACGCCACCGGCACGCCGCGGCATGGCGCTAGAAGCCTGGGTCGAACGCTGGGACGACGGGCGGGCGGAAATCAGCTTCCACCTCCACGCTCCCACCGACACGCTGGTCATCCCGGACAAGCCCCGCCGGGGCCGTGCGGACGAGCTTTGGAAGACCACCTGCTTCGAGCTCTTTGTCCAGACGGAGTCCGGCTACCGCGAGTACAACTTCTCACCCTCGGGCGCCTGGGCGGCCTATGACTTCACCGCCTACCGCGAGGGCCAGTCCAAGCCCGCGATCGACCACGCGCCGGAGATCGACGTCGAGGACATTGGCGACAAGCTCCTGCTGGACGCCATCCTCGACCTGCCCGCTGGCGGACGCTTCGGCCTGTCCGCCGTGGTCGAGGAAGTTGGCGGCACCAAAAGCTACTGGGCGCTTGCCCATGGGGCCGACAAGCCGGACTTCCACCATGCCGCTTGCTTCGCCGCCACCCTCCCGCCAGTGGCCGACGAATGACCCACTTCGGTATCGACCGCCTCCTCGCCGACCCCGACATCCGCCGTCCGCTCGACGGCAAGCGCGTCGCCCTTCTGGCCCACCCGACCTCCGTCACCGCCGACCTGACCCACAGCATCGACGCGCTGATCGCCGCCGGCCTCAACGTCACTGCTGCCTTCGGGCCCCAGCACGGCCTGAAGGGCGACAAGCAGGACAACATGGTCGAGACCGCGGACGAGATCGACCCGCGCCTCGGCATTCCGGTGTTCAGCCTCTACGGGGAGGTCCGCCGTCCGACGGCCGCGATGATGAGCAGCGCCGACGTCTTCCTGTTCGACCTGCAGGACCTCGGCTGCCGAATCTACACCTTCGTTACGACGCTCCTCTACCTGCTCGAAGCCGCCGCCGAGCATGGCAAGACCGTGTGGGTGCTCGACCGCCCCAATCCCGCCGGCCGTCCGGTCGAGGGGACGACTCTGCTCCCGGGCTGGGAGAGCTTTGTCGGCGCCGGCCCGATGGTCATGCGCCACGGCCTTACCATGGGGGAGATGGGCCACTGGTTCATCCGCCACTTCAACCTCGACGTCGAATATCGCGTGATCGAGATGGAGGGGTGGGAACCCGAAGGCGGCCCCGGCTTCGGCTGGCCCGAAGACCGCATCTGGATCAACCCAAGCCCCAACGCCGCCAACCTCAACATGGCCCGCGCCTATGCCGGCACCGTCATGCTCGAAGGCACGACCTTGAGCGAAGGCCGCGGCACCACCCGGGCGCTGGAGCTGTTCGGCGCCCCCGGCCTCGATCCCCGCGCCATTCACGCCGAGATGCAACGCATCGCGCCCGACTGGCTGGCCGGCTGCGCGCTTCGGGAAGTGTTCTTCGAACCGACCTTCCACAAGCACGCTCACCAGCTGAACGCCGGGCTCTTCATCCACGCCGAAGGCCGCTTCTACGACCACCTGGGCTTCAAGCCCTGGCGCCTCCAGGCGCTCGCCTTCAAGGCCATCCGCCAGCTCCAGCCCGACTATGACCTCTGGCGTGACTTCCCCTACGAGTATGTGTTCGACAAGCTCGCCATCGACGTCATCAACGGCGGCCCCGCCCTGCGCGCATGGGTTGATGATGCGGCGGCGGAAGCGGGCGATCTGGAGGCGATCGCCTGCCACGACGAGGCGGCCTGGCTCGACCGGACACACGCCCTGCGGCTCTATTAGCGAGCGCCGAGGCCGGAGCCATTGCGGACAGGCACTATTCCAGTCATCCTGTTTGCCATCGCAGCTTGAGACATTGAACGGAGGAGCCCATTTCGTCCTCCAACCTGTCGGATTTCGAGATCGGCCCACTTTCCGTTCGGCCACAACAGCGGCTGCTCGAAGGACCGGGCGGCGCTGTCCACCTCGAGCCGCTGGTCATGCTGGTCCTGCTCTCGCTCAGCCGCCAGGCCGGCCAAATGGTCACTCGCCGCCAGCTCTTCACGGCCTGCTGGGGCAGCGCCGCGGTCGGCGATGACAGCCTCAACCGCACCATCGCGCTGCTCCGCAAGGCGCTGAACCAAGCCGCGGGCAAAAGCGTGGAGGTCGTGACCGTTCCCGCCGCGGGCTATCTGCTGCGATTGACGGCCGGCGTTGGTCCAGCGCAATCGGATGGCGATGACGCTCGTGCCGAGCAGGTGATCGAGGCCGCTCATCGAAGCTGGCGGCTTGGCATTCCCGAACCGGACCATCTCCGGCTGGAGCAGTTGCGCCAGCTGTGCCGCGCCGCTCCGGACCGGGCAGAGGCCTGGGGCATGCTGGCGCTGCTCGCCCGCTATGCCGCCGAATATGCCGGGGCCGATGCCAGCGCCGAATATGTCGCCGAGTGCGAGCGAAGCGCCGCGCAGGCTCTCGCGCTCGATCCCGATCAGCAGGACGCGCGCGTCGCCCTCGCCACCGTCATGCCCCTGTTCGGGCGCTGGCTGTCCGCGCATTCGGCGCTTAGCGACATCAGCGGCCAACACCCGGGCTGTGCCCCGGCTCTGCACGAACTCGCCATCGTCGAAATGACCACCGGGCGCGTGCGCGAGGCCAAGCGCCTGATGGATAAGCTGATCGAGGCCGATCCGCTCGCCGCCTGCTTCAACTACAAGTCGGTGTGGCAGAATTGGTCGATCGGCGACATTGGCCGCATGGATCATGTGGCCGACCGCGCGGTGCAGCTGTGGCCACAGCATCCGGCTGTCTGGATCGCGCGGTTCTGGACGCTGCTGTACACCGGCCGTCCGCAGGCGGCGCAGGCGCTCATTGGGGAACGGGATCGCGGCCCAGCCTTTCCAGAGCCGATGCGCAACTTCCTTCATCTGGTCGCCAGTGCTGTCATCCGGCCTGACCGGTCGCTGGTCGAGCAGGTCATGGAAGCCAGCCGCACCTCGGCTCGGCGCGGCCCGGCACAGGCGGTCGCCGCGCTTCTCGCGCTAGGTCTGTTTGACGCCGTCGATGAGGCCTTTGCCCTTGCGTACGGCTATTGGGCCCAAGCGGGCGAGGCACCGGTGCCGATCCGGCGGCCGACGGAAGATGCCTCGATCAACGACCAGCACCGCCGGGTGACACAGCCACTCTTCACGCCCGCCTGCCGCGCGATGCGGGAGGATCCGCGCTTCCCGGAACTTTGCGAGAGGCTCGGCCTCACCGCTTACTGGAGCGCGAGCGGTCGCCAGCCGGACTTTCTCGTCAATGCCTGACGGCGAGCCCGGGACTTCATCAGGAGTCCATCATTCCGGCCGCCGACCGACTGGTCGATGACACGCGCCAGCGTTCGCGAAACACAGCTGAGCGCTCAACTGTGGAGAATCGGCAATGAAGAAACTTCTGCTGCTCATCGGTCTCTCGCTGACCGCCTCGCCATCCCTGGCCCATCCGACCGGAGTCCTCTTCGACACCTTCGCTCAGTGCAATTCCGCGCTGCATCAGCAGGACAAGACCGACCGGATTCGGGTGGGATCATTTTTTCCCAGCAATGGTGCCGCTGAGATCAACATGCTGAATAATTGGGAATGCGTTTATGACGCGGACCTCGATGCCTGGCACATGTCTGGCCAGCCGTTCGGTGGCGACCTGCTCGGCGGCGGCAATGGGAAGGCGGATCCGGGGACGCCGAACGGCTGATCACCCGCGACGGCCAGTAGTGCTTGATCAATAGGATAAGCGCTGCTTGGCTGAGTGCACCGACGGTCACGGCTCTGCCGGCGCGTGCTCCCCTGTTCGGGATTGCCCGCGCCGGCAGATCGCCCGTCCATCAAAACGGGGCACAGGCCCCGTTTCGATCCTCGCACCAGGGAAACATGGAAACTTCGTTCAGACAAACTTGGCCCAGCAAGCTGTGAACCAGGGAAACTTGGAAACTTCGGTCTTCGGGCCTGGGAGCGTCAGAGCCCCTCCACCGTCATGATCGGCCGCCAGCCAGGGGTGAGGTCGTCGGGGTAGGGCTCCCCCGCATGGATACCGTCGCTGACATAGACGCAGTCGAGGCCATAGCGCGCCGCGCCGAGCACGTCGGTCTTCAGCCCGTCGCCGACCGCTACCACCGTCTCCTTCGGAGGATTGCCGGCTAGGCTCAGCGCATGGTCGTAGGTGGAGGGGTAAGGCTTGCCGTGCCACACCGTACGACCGCTTATCGCCTCATAGGCATCGGCCAGCGCCCCCGCGCAGACCACGCGCCGGCCGCCGTGGATCACCACCCGGTCGGGGTTGAGGCAGTGGAGCAGCACGTCCGAGCTACGCCATTCCGCCAGCCGCTCGGCATAGTCCGCCACGGTCTCGTGCCACTCGAGCCCCGCGCAGGCGATCTCGGCATAGCCCGCGTCGGTTAGCTCCAGCCCCGCGGCGGTCAGGTCCACCCGATCCTCCGCCGTTCCGCAGAAGCCGACCGGACGCCCTTTCAGCGCCGCGATCCCGACCTCTCCCGCGCTGACGATCCCGTCATAGAGCTCGCGGTCCAGCCCGAGACCGTCCAGCTGCCGCCGGGTCGTCGCCGCGCTCCTCGGCGCGTTGGTCACGAAGAGGAGCCGTCGCTCCTCCTCACGCCAGCGCCGAAGCCGCTGATCGGCGCCGGGCAGCAGGCGGAAGCCGTCGTGGACGCAGCCCCACAGGTCGCACAGGATGAGGCGATAGCGCGCCGGTAGCGCGTCGAGATTGTCGCTCACACGGTCGGCGGGGGCGGCGGGACATGGGACGGTGCGGGCAGGGCGTCGACGTCGGGCGACAGTTCCTCGTGCATCGGGCCCTCCCACTTGGCGACCAGCACCGCGGCGACCGCGTTGCCGACCACGTTGGTCGCGGACCGGCCCATGTCGAGGAAGTGGTCGACCGCCAGGATGAGGAGCAGTCCGGCTTCGGGAATCTTGAACATCGACAGGGTGGCCGCGATCACCACCAGACTGGCGCGCGGCACTCCGGCGATGCCTTTGCTGGTGATCATCAGCACCAGCAGCATGGTGATCTCCTGCCCCAGCGTGAGCTCGATGCCATAGGCCTGCGCGATGAAGATGGTCGCGAAGGTCATGTACATCATCGAACCGTCGAGGTTGAACGAATAGCCCAGCGGCAGGACGAAGCTGGCGATCCGCGGCGGCACGCCGAACCGGTCGAGCGCCTCCAGCGTGCGGGGGTAGGCCGCCTCGCTCGATGCGGTGGAGAATGCCAGGATCAGCGGATCGCGAATGAACCGCACCAGATGCCGGACCCGATTGCCGACCGCCAGGAACGCGATCGCCAGCAGCAGCACCCACAGCAGGAACAGGCCGAGGTAGAAGGAGCCGATGAAGCGGCCGTAATAGACCAGGATGCCGATGCCCTGCTCGGCGATGGCGGCCGTTACCGCGGCGAACACCGCCAGCGGGGCGAGCCGCATCACATAGTTGGTCACCTGAAGCATGACCTCCACCAGCGCCTCGACCCCGCGCACCAGCGACCGCGCCTTCTCGCCGACCGCCGTGATGGCCACACCGATGAACAGGCTGAAGATGACGATCTGCAGGATCTCATTCTCCGCCATCGCCTGGATCATCGAGGCGGGGACCAGGTGAGTGACGAAGTCCTTGATGTTGAACGCCTTGGTCTCGACCCCACTGGCGGCGGTGACATCCGGCAAGGGTAGGCCAAGGCCGACGCCCGGTTGAAGCAGGTTGACGAGGATGAGGCCCAAGATGAGCGACAGCAGGCTGGCCGTAATGAACCAGGCCAGCGAACGCACGCCTACCCGGCCCAGGGCTGCCGTGTCGCCCATATGCGCCACTCCCGCGACCAGGGTTGCGAACACCAGTGGCGCGATGATCATCTTGATCAGCCGCAGGAACAGCGTCGTCACAATGCCGAAATAGCCCGCGATCTCCTTGAGATGTGCGGCGGCCTCTGGCGTGCCGTTGTCCAGCGCGACATTGATGGCCCAGCCGGTGAACAGGCCGAGCAGCAGCGCTCCCAAGATGTACCAGGTCAGGCGTTTGGCCACTACGTCATCCTCTCACGCGTCATTGCGAGGCGCGTGAGCGCGCAAAGCAATCCAGTTCATGAACTGGATTGCTTTGCTTCGCCGCCGATGACAACCCCGGTGTCAGGCGTGTTCGGGCTCGCGGGCCTTCACCACCTTGTCGGCCAGCGGCCCGTTGAGCTCGGCCAGATGGTCGAAGGCCGCCTCGTAGGTGGCGAGGCCTTGGCTAAGCGACCGCAGCTCGGCCTCGAGCCCGGCCAGCTCCGCTTCGGGAATGAGTGCCTCGACCCGGTCCCAGCCGGCCCAGCCGTCGCGCGGACCCATGCCCAGCATCTGCCCCCGCCGGCCCGCCACCGCCGAGCTGACCTTGCTGGTTGCCGCCGTGGGCGAGACCACCGTCACCCGGTGCACTGGCTCCAGCAAGTGCGGCTGGGCACCCGCAAGCGCCTCCTGCATGGCCATCCGGCCCGCGGTTCGGAACGCCAGTTCGCTGCTGTCCACACTATGGTAGCTGCCGTCGGTCAGGGTCACGGCGACATCCACCACCGCGAAGCCGAGCGGCCCTTTCACAAGCGCGTCGCGGACCCCTTGCTCGACCGCCGGGACATATTGCCGCGGGATGGCGCCGCCGTGGATGGTCTCGGTGAAGACGAAGCCCTCGCCGCGGCCGAGCGGGCGCACCTCGATCACCACATCGCCGAACTGCCCATGGCCGCCCGACTGCTTCTTGTGGCGCCCACGCTGCGTCACCGAGCGGCGAATGCTGGTGCGATAACCGATGCTCGGCGCACGACTGCTCACGCTGACTCCATATCGCCGCTTCAGCTTGGCCACGACGGTCTGGAGCTGCTCTTCATTCACTCCGCGCAGGATCATCTCGTGCGCGCCTTCATCGTGATCGAGCCGAAGCGCGGGGTCCTCTTCAAGCAGCTTGGCCAGCGCCCCCGACAGCTTGACGTCGTCCTTGCGATCCACCGGCTCAATCGCAAGGGCGCAGTTGAGGGCCGGGAAGGGCACTTCCGGCACTGGCGGAAGCACGCCAAGGCCAAGCCACCTGCCCGCCGACACCCGTTCGAGCTTGGCCAGCGCGACGACGTCGCCTTCCTCCGCCTTGGCAAGCTTTGTCGTCTTTTCGCCCTGCACTGAGAACATGGCGACCAGCCGCTGCCCGCGTCCGTCACCGGCGTGCACTTCCTGGCCCTCCGTCAGCGAGCCGCCGAGCATGCGGGCAAAGGCGAGACGCCCCATCTGCCCCGCATTGCTGATCTTGAAGCACCACAAGGCCGGGCTGCCGACGCCGAGCCGAGCCGCCGTGCTCGCGGGGGTTGGAGTTTCGTGCCGCAGTGCCTTCAGCAGCCGCCTGACGCCCCAGCAGTTTCCGGCCGAGCCGAACAGCACGGGCACGCCAAGGTTCTCGCCCGTCTCCCGCGCCAGATCGCGAAAGACGTGCTCCGCCTCCGGCTGCTCGTCCATCAGAAGCTGCTCCAGCAGGGCGTCATCATGGTCCGCAAGCTGCTCGAGCAGCTGCGTGCGGGCTTGCCGCTCACGGTCTAGCAGCGCCTCGGGAATGTCGATCCGTTCGGACGGCTTGCCTGGTTCGTAATGGAAGGCGCGTTCCAGGGCGACGTCGACGAAGCCAGTGACCTGGTCGCCTTCGCGGATGGGGATCTGCCGCGCGATCAGCGGCGACACGCTCATCGGCTGCAGGGCTTCCAACAGTTCGCGAATCGAGCCGCGCGCCTGATCCATGCGGTTGACGAAAATCAGATGCGGCACGCCGAGTTCGTCCAGCATTCGCAACGCCGGTGCGGCCAGCGGCGCCCGCGCCGGGTCGGGGTCGACCACCACGATCGCCAGGTCCGCCGCCGCCAGCGCACGGGTGCCATCCGCCGCGAAGCCGGTCCCGCCCGGCACGTCGATGAGCGCGAACCGCTCGTCCATGAAGCTGAAATGCATGAGGTTGAGCTCGGTCGATCCGCCGCGCGCCCGTGCCTCTGGTGAGCTGTCGCCCACGCTGCTGCCCTGACCCGTCGATCCTTGCCGGGGGATACTCCCGCTCGCGAAGAGCAGGGCGTCGGCGAGACAGGTTTTTCCCGCGCCGGCCGGTCCGACCAGCGCGATTGCTCGGGTGCCCGATACAGCCTCATGCATGTGCGACTCTCCTTCGTCCGAAACTCGGGCGGCGAGTCGCCTTCAAGGGCGCCTCACGCGCCTTCTGGGACCGGGAAGCGTCTGCCTGTTAGCCAAAGAAGGCAAGTGGCCGATGCGGTGAAGCGATCCGTCGGAACGGGCAGGCGCGCCCTTCTGTTCTGCATGGCAAAAGGAGCCCCTTCGTCCATGGCCACCGCTGCCGAAACATCTGCTGACCACGGCCGCACCGCCGGCAAGCCGACCGAAATCCCCGCGCAGGGCTGGAAGGAGATCGCCCTTCGCGCGTGGAAGGAGACCGGCGAGGACAATGTCCCGATCGTCGCCGCCGGCGTCGCATTCTACGGCTTCCTGGCGCTCGTCCCGCTGCTTGGGGCGACGGTCCTCACTTACGGCCTCGTCGCGGATCCAGAGACGGTGGTCCGCCATGCCAGTTCGATCACGAAAATGCTGCCCGGTGAGGCAGGGCAGCTGATCGGCCAGCAACTGGTCAATGTCGTCCACACCAGCGGCGGCAAGAAAGGGTTCGGTCTGCTTCTGGCGCTGGTGATCGCCTTGTGGGGCGCCCGCAATGCCGCCGGTTCGATCGTGATCGCGCTCAACATCGCCTACGAGGAAGAAGAGAGCCGGAGCTTCCTCAAGAAGACTGTGCTGGCGCTGCTGATGACGGTCGCGGCAGTCCTGCTGGCGTTGATTGCCGGCGGTGCCATCGGTGTCCTCGCCGCGCTGCAGAAGTTGCTGCCAGACATCGGGCCGGTTGGCTCCTTTCTCTTCCAGCTGCTGACTTATGTCCTGCTCGGCGCGGTCGCCGCAGCTGCCGCGGCCACGCTGTTTCGCTATGGGCCGTCACGCGACAAAGCGAAGTGGACCTGGCTCACCCCGGGTTCCCTGCTCTTCGCCTTCGGCTGGATCTTCCTGACGCTCGGCTTCGGCTTCTACGTCAAGAGCTTCGGCAATTACGGGGCCACCTACGGCAGCCTCAGCGCCATCGTGGTGATGCTCACCTGGCTCTATCTCTCCTCGTACCTGCTGCTGTTCGCCGCCGAATTGAACAGCGAGATCGAGCATCAGACGGAGCGGGACACGACCAGCGGACCGGAGAAGGCCCTTGGTCAGCGCGGCGCCTGGAGTGCGGATCATGTCGCCGCCGGCCAGACCGACACGAAGGATGAGCCCACGCAGTCCGCTGGTCTGTCACGGAGCGGTGCCAAGGAGAAAGGTTCACCACCAGCCAATCCGCCAGCGCCGCCGAGTGACCACAGCTACTTGGTCTCGCGAGTCAGTTCGCGCGCGGGCCAGATGGCGGGTGCGCGCAAGATTTCGATGATCTCGTCGGGCCTCGCGACGGTCGGCCTGGGCATGCTCAAGCGGCGTGGCCGAGAGAAGACGGGCGCAGCGCTACTCGTGACCGCGGCCGGGCTGGCGTTGTGGAAGCGCAGGTAAGCCCCGCTCATGCTGAGCGGGGCCCCGTGTTGTCGACTTAGGCCGCCGGCAGAAGCCGCTGTTCGCCCGCGATCCGAAGCAGGGCGCCCTGCAGCTTCTCAAAGGCGCGAACCTCGATCTGACGGATCCGCTCGCGGCTGACGCCATAGACCTGGCTCAACTCCTCCAGCGTCTTCGGGTCGTCCGCCAGCCGCCGCTCGGCCAGGATATGCCGCTCACGGTCGTTGAGCGATTCCATCGCCCTTCCAAGTAGCTCGTGCCGGACCTTCTTCTCTTCGTCCTCGGCGATGATCTCGTCCTGCAGCGGACCGTGATCCATCAGGAAGTCCTGCCACTGGCTCTCGCCATCCTCATTGCCCCGCAGCGGCGCATTGAGACTGGTGTCGCCGCCCATCGACATGCGGCGGTTCATCGAGATGACCTCGTCCTCGGTGACGCCGAGGTCGGTGGCGATCTTGGTCACATCCGCGGGCTTGAGATCGCCCTCTTCGAATGCGTCGATCTGGTTCTTCATCCGGCGCAGGTTGAAGAACAGCTTCTTCTGCGCGGCGGTGGTGCCCATCTTCACTAGGCTCCACGAGCGCAGGATGAATTCCTGGATCGACGCCCTGATCCACCACATGGCGTAGGTCGCCAGGCGGAAGCCCCGGTCCGGCTCGAACTTCTTGACGCCCTGCATCAGGCCGATGTTGCCCTCGGAGATCAGCTCGGACACAGGCAGGCCATAGCCACGGTAGCCCATCGCGATCTTGGCGACGAGCCGCAGGTGGCTGTTGACCAGCTTGGCCGCGGCGTCAGTGTCGCCGTGCTCGCGCCAGGCCTTGGCGAGCATGAATTCCTCCTCGGGAGCGAGGATCGGAAACTTCTTGATCTCCGACAGGTAGCGGTTGAGGCCAGCCTCACCGCCCGCTGCGGGGATCGAAAGTGCCTTCGCCTGTGCCATGAGTTCTAGCGTTCCTTCCCAGGCCGAGCGGTCTTTGAAATCGAGCCGCTCTAGCCTCCTAAATCCTATACACCAAGCGCCGTGAACAGTTCCTGCATGTCCTCTGGAACCGCTGACTGAAACGATAGCCTGTGCTTCGTTATAGGGTGGGTGAAGCCCAGGACCGCCGCATGCAGCGCTTGCCGGTGGAAACCCATCCCCTTGAGCAGTTCCTGCAAACGCTTGCCATAGCGCCCATAGACCGGGTCTCCGAGTAACGGATGCCCGATCGACGCCATGTGCACGCGCACCTGGTGGGTCCGCCCGGTCTCCAGTCGGCACTCGACCAGCGCCGCCCCGCCACCCGTCTTCAATCGAGTCCAGTGGGTCACCGCGCGCTTGCCCCGGCCATCCCCCACGATAGCGATCTTCTTGCGATCGCTGGACGAGCGGGCGAGCGGCGCGTCCACCGTCCCTTCGGCCGTCTTCGGAATGCCGGCGACTGCCGCCAGATAGCGCCGGTCGATGCTGTGTGCGGCGAATTGCTTGGCAAGGCCTTCATGGGCGACGTCGTTCTTGGCGACCACCAGCAGACCCGAAGTGTCCTTGTCGGTTCGGTGGACGATCCCCGGCCGTGCCACTCCGCCGATCCCGCTCAGCCGTCCGGCGCAATGGTGGAGCAGCGCGTTGACCAGCGTTCCGTCGAGATTGCCTGCGGCCGGATGGACCACCAGCCCCGCCGGCTTGTCGACGACCAGCAGATGTTCGTCCTCGAACACGATGTTGAGCGGAATGTCCTGTGCTTCATTGTGGGCCGGCGTCGCCTCAGGCACCGACAGCCGGAACGCTTCGTCGCCAGTAACCTTGAGGGCTGGGTCGCACACGGGGGTACCCGAACGCTCGAGCGCCCCCGACTTAACGAGCGCCTTCAGCCGTTCACGCGACAGGCTGGGCAGGGCGTCTGCAAGCGCGCGGTCGAGCCGCCAACCCGCATGGCCCGGCGCCAGCGCCACGTCGATGATCTGCAACCCCCCGGTCATTCCAGCCTGAAATCGGAAGTTGCCGGTCGTAGTTCAAGCCCTTGCGCGGATTCGCGCCATCGGCCACGAACGCAACCTATGAACGCGATCGATCTCGCCAGTCTGCTTTGCTCCCGGCTGTGCCACGACCTGCTGTCGCCGGTTGGCGCCCTCAACAACGGAATCGAACTGCTCGCCGACGAGCAGGACCCCGAGATGCGCGCCAAGTGCCTGGAGTTGCTGGCCGAGAGCGCGCGGGCGAGCGCCAACAAGCTGAAGTTCTTTCGGCTGGCCTTCGGCGCCGGAGGCGGCTTCGGCGCGGAGATCGATACCCGCGAGGCGCAGGCCGCGATTGAGGGCCTGTTCGGCGCCGAAAAGAAGATCGAGCTTGGCTGGATGGTGCCCGAGGGACGCTTGCCCAAGGACGCCGTGAAGCTGCTGCTCAACCTTACCATGATCGCTGGCGATGCGCTGGTTCGTGGCGGCAGGCTGGACGTCGGGGCGGAGCGCGGCGGCAAGGGCATCGAACTCGTCATTCGCGCGGAGGGTCCACGCCTGTTGCTCGATCCCATCCTGCGCGAAACGCTGGTGCGCGGCTCGACGGGTGGAACGGTTGAAGCACGGGCGGCCGGTGCCTGGCTTGCCCACGGCTTTGCCGACAGCGCCGGTGGGTCGATCAAGCTGTCACCGGAGGACGGGCAGCTCCTCCTGATCGGCGCTGACTTGCCGACCCAGTCGGCTCGATAAACTCGGCAGAGGGCTAACGCCCCCTTAACTCCTTCCTCCCTAGACCCCGCTGCGAACAGCGCTGCGTAGGGGCGGAATGGACGACCTGATTGCCGATTTCGTGGCCGAGTGCCGGGAGATGCTGGAAAGCCTGGGGGGCGAGATCGTCGCCTGGGAAGCAGCGCCCGAGGACCGCACGCGCCTCGACTGCATCTTCCGCTTTGTCCATACGGTGAAGGGCAATTGCGGCTTCTTCGACTTTCCGCGCCTCGAGGCCTTGAGCCACGCGGCCGAGGACGCGCTGGCCGATGTCCGCGCCGGCCGCCGCTATCCCGACGCGGCTTTGGTCAGCGCCGTATTGGCGGTGATCGACCGCATCGGTGAGATGATCGACATGATCGGCGCCGGAACCGCAATCCCGGATGGCGACGATCACGACCTGGTGACTGCCCTGCAGCCCGGCGCCGAGGGTCCCGTCACCACCGGACCAGCGCCGAGCGCGGGCGAAAAGGTCGCGGTCACCACTCCTCCGCGCACCATTCGTCTTTCCGTTGAACTGCTCGACCGGGTCATGAGCGGCGTGTCCGACATGGTGCTCGCTCGAAACGAACTCGCCCGCCGGCTGCGCGACAGCGAGGCCGACGTTTCGGTCGACGGCGCGTTCGAACGCCTTTCCACCATCATCGCCGAAATGCGGGACGCGATCACCCGGACCCGCATGCAGCGAATCGAGAACCTCTTCGTCGGCTTGCCGCGCATGGTTCGCGATCTGTCCGCCGAACTCGGCAAGCAGGTGCTGGTCGATATCGAGGGCGGCGACGTCGAACTCGATCGCGAGATGATCGAGATGATCCGCGATCCGCTGACCCACATCGTCCGCAATGCGGTGGACCATGGGATCGAGACACCCGCCGACCGGCTCAAGGCCGGCAAGCGAGAGATCGGGCTGCTGACCGTCTCCGCCCGCCAGTCGGGGAACCAGATCCTGATCGACATCTGCGACGACGGTCGCGGTATCGACGGCAAGCGCCTGGTGGAGAAGGCTGTCGCCGCCGGGCTGATCGAGGCCGCCGACGGCGCCAAGCTCGGCAAGCGTGAGCAATATGCTCTGATGTTCGAGGCCGGCCTCTCCACCGCCGCGCAGGTCACCAGCATTTCCGGCCGCGGGGTCGGCATGGACGTGGTTCGCTCCAACATCGAGCGCATTGGTGGGATCGTCGAAGTCGACAGCAAGCCGGGTCACGGCAGCCGCATGACCCTGCGGGTGCCGCTCACGCTGACCATCATTCCGGCACTCACCGTTTCCATCGGCAATCAGCACTTCGCCATTCCGCGCTCGGCGATCGAGGAAATCGTTCGCGCCAATGGCGAGAGCGTGACCTTGGCGCAGGTTGGCGGGGCAGGCGTGGCCACCATCCGCGGCCGCCGTGTGCCTGAAGTCGCACTCGCCGACATTCTCGGCCTGCCAAGCGCGCTCACCGACGCGGAGCGCACCCTGATCGTCCTCAAGCCTGCCGGCGGTGACGTATTCGCTCTCGCCGTCGACAAGGTGCACGACCACGAGGAACTGGTGGTCAAGCCGGCAGCCCCAGCGGTCATGGCGACGGGCCTGTATGCGGGGACAACGCTGGCCGACGACGGCTCCCCCATCCTCCTGTTCGACGCGGCGGGCCTGGCGCAGGTTGGCGGCGTGAAGCTGGAGCAGCAGGAGCGCGGCAGCCGCATCATCGATGCCAACGCCGCCACTGCCAATGTCCGCCCGAGCACCCCGGTGCTGCTGTTCCGTACTCTTGAGGGTCAGCGCCGGGCCGTCCGCCTAGGCCTTGTCGACCGCATCGAGGAAGTGCCCGCCCACGCCATCCAATGGGGTGCGGGCCAGCTTCGCGTTCAGCTTGGCGAGGCGATTGTTCCGCTGGCAGGTATCGACCGGGTGCCGGAAGGCGACGCCAAGGTCCGCCTGTTCCGCCTGAGCGATGGGCAGGGGGAGATCGGCCTGGCCTTCCGTGAGGTTATCGACATGGCTGAGCTCGAGGAGGACGTGCTGGCCGCGACTTCCGCTGGGGAAGTCGAGGGCGTCACCCTGATCGGCGGCGAACCGGCCGAACTGGTTGACGTGCACTGGCTGTTCGCCCGTCACGGCAGCGGCGTTGCCACCGCCGATCGCTCGATGGTCTGCCGCCTGCCGTCCGACGACCCGTGGATGCAGCATATGCTGCGCCCGATCGTCGAGGCCGTCGGCTACACGGTTGTCAGCAGCGACAGCGATGTGGAGGCCGACCTGGTCATCGCCGCCAAAGGTCAGCCGCTGCCCGCCAACGACGAAGGCGCGCGCACCATCTGGCTGCGTGCCGAGCCCGAGGCGCGCAAGAACGACAAGAGCATCTATCGCTACGACCGAGCCGGATTGATGATGGCGCTCAAGGCCGCCGAAGGGGGTGCCAAGTGAACGAGCTGCTGCTGGTCGTGACCATCGCCGGGCAGCGCGTCGCACTGCCCGCCGCTGCGGTGGAAAGCGTTGTTGAACTCGATGCCCTCATCCCCGTGCCGCGCGCCGCGCCGCACATTGCCGGTCTTTCCGCCCTGCGCAGCCGCGTGCTGACGGTGATCGACTGCCGCCGCGCGCTCGATCTTGGGGCAAGCGACCTCAGCCAGGGACTGTGCGAAGCAGCCGTGGTGGAGATCGAAGGGCACCATTACGCCTTGATCGTCGACAGCGTGGAGGATGTGGTCGAGGCCGCCTCCGACCCCCAGCCAGTCCGCGCCGCCATGGGGCGCGGGTGGGAGCATGTCAGCACCGGCCTCGTCGACACCGAGGAGGGCGCGCTTCTGCTCATCGACGTGAACGCCCTTGTGGAAGGCGTCGAAGCGAAAGCGGCTTAACGCCTCCGTTACCCTTCATCCCTAAGCCAGACCCGAACCGGACAGGACTGAGTGACTTTATGAAAACCTGCCTCATCGTCGACGACTCCAAGGTCATCCGAAAGGTCGCCAGGCACATTCTCGAGACCCTCGAGTTCAGTGTCGAGGAGGCCGGCGACGGCAAGGAGGCGCTGGAGCGCTGCGAGCAGACCATGCCCGACGTGGTCCTGCTCGACTGGAACATGCCGGTGATGAGCGGGATGGAGTTCCTGAAGCTGCTTCGTCAGCGCGGCCATTCCGACCAGCCGAAAGTCGTCTTCTGCACGACCGAAAACGACATGGCTCACATTCGCGCAGCGCTGGAGGCCGGTGCTGACGAATATGTCATGAAGCCCTTTGATCGCGAGACGCTGCACATCAAGCTTCAGCTCGTCGGCGTCGCGTAAGGGGCCCCGCATGAGCCCCGCGCTCGCCAGCAAGGCCTGCGGCGACGAGCGGCGGCCGATCCGGCTGATGATCGTCGACGACAGCACGGTTGCTCGTGCCGTCCTGTCCCGAATGGTCGAGGGGGACGGCGGGTTCGAGCTCGCCGCCGTCGCCGGGACCGCCGAGGATGCCATCGACGCTCTCGCGCATGTCCGCGTCGACGTCATCCTGCTCGACCTGGAGATGCCGGGCGCGGGCGGGCTCAAGATGCTTCCGTCGATCCTCGATGCGGCGCGCGGTGCCCGGGTGATCATCGTCTCTTCGCTCGCCGAGGAAGGAGCGCAGGTAACGGTGTCCGCGCTCGCGCTCGGCGCCGCTGACACGCTCCCCAAGCCCGGCATCGGTCGCTTCAACGGCAAGTTCAGTGAAGTCCTGCTCGCAAAACTCAAGGCGCTCGGCAGTGCTGACCAGCTGGTCCGGCGCAACGGCGCCGTTGCCCCGCTTCGCGCCATGGGCAATGAGCCCATGCAGTGCCTTGGTATCGGCGCGTCGACTGGTGGCATTCACGCTCTTCAGCAGATGTTTTCGGCGCTGCCCGAAAAGTTGGGCGTGCCGATCCTCGTGACCCAGCATCTTCCGGCCGCATTTATGATCGTGTTCGCCCGCCAGCTTGGCGTTGCTGCCAGGCGCCGGGCGCTCGTCGCCGAAGACGGCATGCCTCTCATGAGGGACGTCATCCTGGTCGCGCCCGGCGACGCCCACTTGACCGTGGAGAACCGCGGTGGGCGACCCGTCGTCCGGCTGGATCGCCGCAGTGTCAGCAGCGGCTGCCTGCCGTCTGTTGATCCGATGCTCGCCTCCGTGGCGGAATTCTACGGCGCGACTGGTCTTGGCGTGATCCTGTCCGGCATGGGCCGTGACGGACAGCTTGGCGCCACCCGCCTCGTCGCGGCAGGCGGCGCCATCCTTGCTCAGGACGAAGCCAGCTGCGCCGTCTGGGGCATGCCCAAGGCGGTCACCGACGCCGGCCTTGCAAGCGCCGTTCTGCCGCCCCTTCAAATCGCCCGCCGTGTTGCGTCCCGGGCGGGAGACACTGCATGGAAATAAGCGACAGCTCGAGCCGCATTCTCGCCGGATTGCTGGAAGCTCGTACCGGTCAGCAGCTGACGATGAATCGTCGCTGGCGACTGGAGACCGCGCTCTCTTCCCTGATGCGTGAGCGGGGGATCGTGAGCATCGACGAGCTGATCACCATCCTCGTCATGGGCAAGGAGCCCAACCTCTCGGCCAAGGTGGTGGAGGCCCTGTTGAACAACGAAACCTATTTCTTCCGCGACCGGACTCCGTTCGACCTGCTTGCCCGGTCGGCCTTGCCGCGGCTGATGGAGCGGCGCGCCTCATCGCGGCGGCTGAAGATCTGGTCGGCCGGCTGCTCGACCGGGCAGGAGGTATACAGCCTGGCAATGATGTTCGCAGAGGACCCGCTGAAATGGGCCGGGTGGACCATCGACATCATCGGCACCGACGTATCGGAAACCGTGGTCGATCGCGCGCGCACCGGAACCTACAGCCAGTTCGAGGTGCAGCGCGGCCTCGGCATCGCGCAAATGGTGAAGTGGTTCGAGGAAACGCCCGCCGGCTGGCGCGCGGTGGAGGCGCTGCGCAAGAGCGTTCGGTTCCAGACTCATAACCTGCTCGAACTTCCGCCGCACCCGGGCGAGTTCGACGTCGTGCTCTGCCGCAACGTCCTGCTCTATCTCAACCAGCAGACACGCGAAAAGGCGTTCGACCGCCTCGCCAGCGCCATGGCGTCCGACGGCTGGCTGATGCTGGGGGCGGGCGAAACGGTAATCGGCCAGACCCGCAAGCTGGTCTCGGACAAGGACTCGCGCGGACTGTATGTGCTCGCCACCAACGACGAGCACGCCGACCGCCGGGTGGCCTGAGCCTAGTCGGCGATCAGGCTCATGCAGGTGAGGCCGGCCTCGGCCTTCTGCAGTTCGCCCACGTCCACCGTACTGATCTCGAAGCCGAGGGTCCGCAGCCGCTCCGCCGTCCGGGGCGCGTCCGCCGGAACGATCAGTGCCTCGCCCGCGCGCAGCACATTGGCGCCAAACGGCTCCAGCGGGTGGTTGGGAACGACCAGATGGTCGCTGAACGGCGCCGGGTCGATCCAGTCGGGATTAAGCACCACGACCTCGCGTCCGCTCGGGTCACGGCCAGCGTAGGTGACGCCGGTCTTCAGGTGGAGGCAACGCTCGTGCAGCACTCCGATGACCTCATAGCCAAGCGGCGCGGCAAGATTGGCGAGCGCGATCGCGCCCGCGCTGTCGGTGCGGCGCGACAAGCCCACGAACAATTGCTTTCCGACGCGCAGCACGTCGCCGCCGTCGAGCCGTCCTCGACGCATCCGATGCACGGTGAAGTGTTTGGCAAGTGCGGCCGCCGTGTCGTCGGCCTCGGCCCGGCGCGACGGTGCCCCCGGACGGGTGATGATGGCGTGATCTCCCAGCAGGATGGCCGTGTCCTCGACGAACACCCCGTCCGGATGCTCCGCCAGGGCGGGAAGCTGGACCACATCGTAGCCGGCGGCGCTCAGCAGCTGTTCGTAGGCACGGTGCTGCTCGACGGCGAGGGCCGGGCTGATCGGCTCACGCTCCAAGTGGGTCAGTTCGCAATCGCCAAGCTTCGGACTGGGCGGCCGGGTGAAGGCGAGCGCCATGCGTGATTCCCTCCGTTGTCGTGTGTTCATCAAGCGCGCAGGTCGGCCTCTGGTTCCGCCTCGCTCTTCCATGAAAAAAGGCGCCCCGCCGGAGCGGAGCGCCTCTTCGCATCCGGTTGCCCGGATTGTTTGTCGTTTAGCGCTTCGAGAACTGGAAGCTACGGCGGGCCTTGGCCTTGCCATACTTCTTGCGCTCGACCACGCGGGGATCGCGGGTCAGGAAACCGGCGCGCTTGACGGTGGTGCGGAGCACCGGCTCATAGCGGCTCAGCGCCTGGGCGATGCCGTGCAGCACGGCGCCCGCCTGGCCCGAGAGACCGCCGCCCTTGACGGTGGCGATCACGTCATACTGATCGGCCCGATCGGTGATGCCGAACGGCTGGTTGATCACCAGGCGCAGCGTCGGACGAGCGAAATAAACGGTCTGGTCGCGGCCGTTCACTTCGATCTTGCCAGTGCCCGGCTTGAGCCAGACGCGCGCAACGGCGTCCTTGCGGCGGCCGGTCGCATAAGCGCGGCCGTACTTGTCGAGCTGCTGCTCACGGAGCGGCGCTTCCGGCTGAACGTTGACCGGTGCGGCCGGAGCTTCGTCGGTGCCAGCGTCAGCCGTCGGGGCCGCTGCGGTGTCGGCGGGAGCCTCGGCAGCCGCCGGAGCCGGCGCCGGCTGGCTGGTCAGCTCGCCGAGGTCGGAGAGGGACTTCTTGTCGGCCATGTTATGCGCCCACCTTGTTCTTGCGGTTCATCGAGGCGACGTCCAGCGTCTCGGGGGCCTGGCCCTCGTGCGGGTGGTCGGTGCCGTTGTACAGGTGCAGGTGCCGCATCTGCTCGCGGCCGAGCGGCCCGCGCGGGATCATCCGCTCCACGGCCTTCTCCAGAACGCGCTCCGGGAAGCGGCCTTCCAGGATCTTGTCAGCGCGAGTCTCCTTCAGGCCACCGGCATAACCGGTGTGCTTGTAGTAGATCTTCTGCTGCGCCTTGCGGCCCGTGAAGCGGACCTTGTCGGCATTCACCACGACCACATGGTCGCCGCAGTCGACGTGCGGCGTGAAGCTCGGCTTGTGCTTGCCGCGCAGGATGTTGGCGATGATCGTCGCCACGCGACCGACCACCAGACCGTCGGCATCAATGATATGCCACTTGCGTTCGACCTCCGCCGGCTTGGCCGACTTGGTGGTCTTCATCAGCGCCTTCATGGCTGAAAAACCCTTATCTTAAACATGAAAACGCCGCCCGACGGGCAGCGCTTGTGCACCGCTAATTGCGGGAGAGGGTCAAAAAGTCAAGCAAATGAGCACTGTTGTCGATGGGTAATATGTTACCCTGTGCTTTCCACGACCCATTCCCCATAGGCCGGAAGGGTGCGTTCGACGGGCCAAACCGCGATCGCCGGCACCTTATAGCTGTGCAGATCCGCCAGCCGGTTTACCAGGCGATCCGCGTTCCTGGCCGCCGTTTTGAAGAGGGCGGGGACCTCTTGCGAGTCCTCGATCACGTCTCGCCAGCGATAGATGCTGTGGCACGGGCCCAAGTTGTTGACGCAGGCAGCCAGCCGCTCTTCCACAACTTGACGCCCAATCCGCTTGGCTTCCTCGGCACTGCCGAAGATGCAGTAGACCGAGACGATGCTCGCGGCCTCAGCCACGCGCCTCGTCACGCAGGACGGCGATCCGGTGCCCCGTCAGGAGGAACGAACCCAGCAGCAGCACAGCCGTCCCCTGGTGGGTCGCCGCGATATGCAGGTCGACGCCGGTCAGAAGCGTGGCGATCCCGAGGATGATCTGCACCCCGATGATCGAATGAAGAATGATCGATTCGCGCCGGCTACCCATCCTTTTCACCTGGCGGGCGATCACGACGGCGAAGCCCAGCACCACGAAAGCCAGCCAGCGGTGGACGAACTGCACGGCGATGGGGTTATCCACGAAGTTTCGCAGCAGTGGCTGAAGCCAAGGCGCGCCCGTCGGGTAGAGTTCGTCGCCCATCAGAGGCCACGTGTTGAAGGCGTAACCGGCGCGAAGCCCGGCCACGAACGCCCCGAACATTAATTGCAGCGCCAGCGCTGCCAGCGACCAGATCGCGAGGGTCGGAATTCGTCGCTTGACGCTGCCAGGCGAACGCAGGTCGAGCGCGGTCCATACGGTGGCGCTGAAGATGAGCAGGGCCGTCAGCAGGTGCACTGCCAGCCGCACATGGCTGACCTCCGTCCGCTCGCTCAAGCCGCTGGCGACCATCCACCAGCCAATCGCGCCCTGCAGTCCGCCGAGCGCCAAGATGCCGACCAGCCGCCAGCCATAGCCCTTCGGAATGGCCCTGCGGATCCAGAACCAGAGCAGGGGCAGCGCAAACGCAAGCCCGATCACCCTGCCCAGCAGCCGATGAACATACTCCCAGAAGAAGATGCCCTTGAACTCTTCCAGGCTGATGCCGCGGTTGATCTGCTGATATTGGGGGATCTGTTGATAGAGCTGGAAAGCATGCTCCCACTGCGCCTGGGTAAGGGGCGGAAGGGTGCCGCTGATCGGCTTCCATTCGGTGATCGACAGTCCGCTTTCGGTCAGGCGAGTGATCCCGCCGACCACCACCATCGCCAGGATCAGGCCGGCAACCGTGAGCAGCCACGTCGCGATGGCGTGGGGACGGGCAGTGGCCCGATCGAATGCGGGGGCACGCTCCAGCGGAAGGGTCGATGCGGTCATGATGGCGCGCGATATGGCGGTCGCCCCAACAAGGAGCAAGACGGTCGAGGGACGGGGTGAGCAATTGGCCCTTGTTCACCAGACAGTGTTATTTGGCCGCGATGTAATGTTGTAACTTCGGCGACGTGTCAGTATATCACCGCCCGTGACGGCGCACCTTCACTCGACTCACCGGTTCGACCGGCTGGCTATCGGCCTTTCCGGTCTGTGCGTGGTGCATTGCGTCGCAACCACCGTGCTGGTGGCGATGCTGTCGGCTGCCGGCGGCATCCTCGGCTCCGAGTTGGTGCATGAGGTCGGGCTGACGATCGCCATGGGGATTGGCGCCTTCGCCCTCTACCGCGGAATTCTCGAGCATGGTTTCATGATGCCCAGCGCGGTTGGTGGCCTTGGGCTTGGCGTGATGGCCGGGGCGCTCACTCTTCCGCATGACGGGACCGAAGCGGCGGCGACCATCGTCGGCGTGCTGATCCTGGCGCTCGGCCACGACCTCAATCGTCGCGGAACGGTTCACCCCTTCGGTAAGCGGACCGCCCACTAACCATCGTCACCGTCGATCAAGGGCGCCTCCTCCCGGTAGCGAGGTGTCTCCGGCGGCCAGATGAGGTGGAGCAGGCTGAGAGTGGCCAGCCCAAGCCCAAGTTGCCAATTCAGGCGAACCACCACGGCTGCTGCAATATAACATCCGGCCTTGATCCAGTAGCGCCGGCTCAGCCGCCGGACGTAGTCGGGCAGAAGGCGAGGATCGACATTGCCGCGCGCCATGCCGACATTCCACTTGAGCAGCCAGCTGACCGAGGTCAGCGCAAGCATGTCGACGAGGAAACTGCTCGCGGCAGGCAGGGCAGCCGGATGAACGAGGCTTTCCGCGAAGATCCTCGACGGGAATGCGATATAGCCGATCATCGCCAGAAAGAGCGTGGTAGCAAGCAGGAACCAGTGACCCGTCGTCCGGTAGATGGCACCCGAGAAATGGTGATGGACCCAGTAAAGCCCGATCACCACGGAGGCGATGACATAGCCAAGGTCCTGCGGCCACGCCGCAGCAAGGTCGTTGCCGAGAAACTGGCCGCCATTCCGGAATTCGGGCGCAACCACGTTGAAGATCGGCAGGGTGAAGGCGATGGCGAACACCCCGTCCGCGAAGGCCTCCATGCGCCCCGTACCCCTTGTCGCACCTTCCCCTTCATGAGAGTCACGGCGGGGCGGGTCGTTCGGATTTGGGGGAGCATCAACGAGCGGCATCTCGTCAACAAACGAACGGTTCGCTTACTCGGTTCACTTGTTCCTTAACCAAGGTGAGCGTATCTCATCGCCATGTCCGGCCATCAACATCAAAGCCACCAGGGCGAACGCCTGGTCGATGCGGCAAAAGCGCGGTTGACCGAAACCGGTGAACAATGGACCGGGATGCGCGAAGCCGTGTTCGAAGCCCTTGCCTCCTTCGATCGTCCGGCCAGCGCCTATGACATCGCCGAGGCGGTCTCCACCGCGCAAGGTCGCCGCGTTGCCGCCAACAGCGTGTATCGGATCCTCGACCTGTTCGTCGGCGCCAATCTCGCGATGCGAGTGGAAAGCGCCAACGCTTATGTCGCCAACTCGCATCCGGGCTGTCTCCACGACTGCATCTTCCTGATCTGCGACCAATGCGGGCAGGCCAAGCATATCGACGACGACCGGCTGACCGAAGGCGTTCGCGCCGCGGCCGAGAAGAGCGGCTTCGCGCCCACCAAGCCGGTGATCGAGGTGCGCGGCACCTGCGAGAGCTGCAGCTGACCTCCTGAGCCCGGCCGAACGATCGTGAGTCCTGTCGAGGCGCTGGCCGCCGCGCTTGGCGTGGTGAACGTTCTGCTGGTCGTCCGCCGCTCCGTCTGGAACTATCCCTTTGGCCTGGTGACGGTCGGGCTCTACTTTTTCGTCTTCTTCGAGCAGCGGCTCTACTCCGACGCGTTGCTCCAGCTCTTCTTCATCGCGGTTCAGCTGTACGGCTGGTGGGCTTGGCAGCATGCCGAGCAGGTCGATGCGGGCGTGGCCGTGAGTTCGCTATCGCCGGCGGAGCGGCTTCGTGGCGCGGCGGCGATTGTCGTCGCCGCATCTTTATGGAGTAGCGTGATGGCCGGCCTGACCGACGCCGCCGCGCCCTTCGTCGATGGCCCAATCGCGATCACCAGCGTCGTGGCGCAGCTGCTGCAGAGCTTCCGCAAGGTGGAAAGCTGGTGGTTGTGGATCATGGTCGATCTCGCGGCGATCCCTCTGTTCCTCTCGCGCGGCCTGCTGATTACGGCGGGACTTTATCTCATCTTCCTGTGCCTGGCTGTGGCCGGGCTCCTCGAGTGGCGGCGAAAGGCGACGGCGTGAAGCGCGGATTCCTCCTGGGCAAATTCATGCCGCCGCACGCGGGCCACGTGGCACTGATCCGCTCCGCTCGGCAGCTGGTCGATCAGCTGACTGTGCTGGTCTGCGCGCGCGATGGCGACCCGATCCCGGGACTGACGCGCCTCGACTGGATGCGGCAGCTCTTTCCCGACTGCCGCATCATCTATTTCGATCGCCCCGCACCGCAGGAACCTGGAGATGCGCCCGACTTCTGGGAGCAATGGACAGCCATCGTCCGTGACGCCCATCCCGACCCGATCGACTTTGTCTTTGCCGGCGAGGACTATGGAGCGGAACTGGCGCGGCGCCTCCAATCCTTCTTCGTGCCGCTCGGCGGGCGGGTGCTGGCGGCCGATCGCGCCGGGATCGGCGGCCTGTCGGCCAGTGCCATTCGCGCCGACTGGTGGGACCACTGGCACTGGCTGCCCGAGCCGGTAAAGGCCCATTACAGCCTCACCGTCTGCCTTCATGGGGTGGAGAGCGTCGGCAAATCGACCCTCGCCGAACAGCTCGCGCGGCACTTCCAGACGGTTGAAGTACCCGAGTATGGCCGCGCGCACTGCGAAGCGCACGGGACCGACTGCCGCGAAAGCGACCTGCTCCTGATCGGCTTGGCCCAGCAGGCGGAGATCGAGGCCGCCCGCGCTTGGTGCAACCGGCTATTGATTGCCGATACCGACGCGCTGATGACCGCTGCCTGGTCGCAGATGATGATCGGCTATGTGCCAGACCAGCTGGTCTGCCACCGACAGGCCGACCTTTACCTCATGCTCGCACCCGACATTCCGTTCGTGGATGACGGAACTCGCGTCTTTGGCGAGCCGGAGCAGCGGGCCCGGTTCGACCGGATCGCCCGCGACGTGCTGAAGCTGACGCGGGCACCGGTGGTCGAGATCAGCGGGCAGGGCGAGGCGCGGCTGGCCGCAGCTGTGGCCGCCATCGAACGCCTGGTCGCTGAGCAGCGGGCGCTCCCAAGCCCCTGACCCTTCGGACTATTCGACAGTTCGACCGTGGTGAGTTAGGGCTGAGCGAATGTCCGATCGTCCCTCGACGCCGCTGCTGGATCAGATCCAGTCTCCCGCCGACATTCGCAAGCTCGACAAGGCGCAGCTTCCCCAGCTCTGCGATGAACTCCGGGCCGAGACCATCTCGGCGGTGTCGGTCACCGGCGGCCACCTCGGTGCCGGCCTCGGCGTTGTCGAGCTGACCGTCGCCATCCACTATGTGTTCGACACGCCCCACGACAAGCTGATCTGGGACGTCGGTCATCAATGCTACCCGCACAAGATCGTGACCGGCCGGCGCGACCGCATCCGCACCATCCGCATGGGCGGGGGTCTGTCCGGCTTCACCAAGCGGTCGGAAAGCGAATATGACCCGTTCGGCGCGGCCCACAGTTCGACGTCGATCAGCGCCGCGCTGGGCTTTGCGATCGCCAGCAAGCTGGACGGCCGGCCGGAACATGCGATCGCCGTGATCGGCGACGGCGCGATGACCGCCGGCATGGCTTATGAGGCGATGAACAACGCCGAAGCGGCCGGCAACCGGCTGATCGTGATCCTCAACGACAATGACATGTCCATCGCCCCTCCGGTCGGCAGCCTGCGCAACGCGCTCGCCCGGCTGGTGTCGAGCGGTAAGTATCTGACTCCGCGCAAGTTGGCCGCGCGTATCGCCGGCCGTTTGCCACGCCCGGTCCGCGACGCCGCCGAGCGCTTCGAGGAATATGCCCGCGGCATGATGACCGGCGGCACCTTGTTCGAGGAACTCGGCTTCTATTACGTCGGCCCCGTCGACGGTCACGACGTGATCAGCCTGGTCGAGATCCTCGAGAACGTGCGGGACGCCGATCACGGCCCCATGCTGATCCATGCCGTCACCCAGAAGGGCAAGGGCTACGCGCCGGCCGAAAGCAGCGCGGACAAATATCACGGCGTAGTAAAGTTCGATGTTGTCACCGGGAAGCAGGACAAGGGTCCGAGCGGCCCGCCCAGCTACACCCAGGTGTTTGCCGACGCCCTCGTGGCGGAAGCGGAGCGCGACCCGAAGATTGTCGCCATTACGGCGGCCATGCCTTCCGGCACCGGTCTGGACCGATTCGAGAAGCGGTTCCCTGACCGCACGTTCGATGTCGGCATTGCCGAGCAGCATGCGGTGACCTTCGCGGCGGGCCTGGCAGCGCAGGGTTATCGGCCGTTCTGCGCCATCTACTCGACCTTCCTGCAGCGCGCTTATGACCAGGTGGTCCATGACGTCGCGATCCAGAATCTGCCGGTCCGTTTCGGCTTGGACCGCGCCGGCCTGGTCGGCGCGGACGGCGCGACCCATGCCGGCAGCTTCGACCTGGCTTACCTCTGCACCCTGCCGAATTTCGTGGTGATGGCGGCGGCCGACGAGGTCGAACTCGCCAACATGGTTCACACCATGGCGCTTCACGACAGCGGGCCGAGTGCCGTTCGCTACCCGCGCGGGAACGGCGAAGGGCTGATCATGCCCGCGAGTCCCGAGCGGCTGGAGATCGGCAAGGGCCGCATCGTCCGCGAGGGCAAGACGGTGGCCATCCTCTCGCTCGGCACCCGCCTCGGCGAAGCGCTGAAAGCGGCCGAGTTGCTGGAGCAGAAGGGGCTCAGCACCACGGTCGCCGACCTGCGGTTCGCCAAGCCTCTGGACGAGGTCTTGATCCGCAAGTTGCTGACGACACATGAGGTCGCGGTGACCGTGGAGGAAGCGGCGGTTGGCGGCTTTGGCGCCCACGTCCTGACGCTCGCCAGCGACGAAGGCCTCATCGATGCCGGCCTCAAGCTCCGCACCATGCGCCTGCCAGACCGTTTCCAGGATCAGGACAAGCCGGACAAGCAGTATGACGAGGCCGGTCTCAACGCCCCGAACATCGTCGACACCGTGCTGAAAGCCCTTCGGCGCAACAGCGTCGGGATCGAGGAAGGGGCGCGGGCCTGATCGACCATGAAACAGCGCGCTGACCAGGCGCTGGTCGAGCGCGGGTTGGTGGAGAGCCGCGCGAAGGCGCAGGCGCTGATCATGGCGGGGCTGGTGTTCGCCGGTGAACGCAAGATAGCCAAGGCGGGCGAGATGATCGCCGCCGAAGCCGCCCTGGATGTCCGCGGCAAGGACCACCCCTGGGTGTCGCGAGGTGGGCTCAAGCTCGATCACGGCCTCGATTACTTCGGCATCGACGTGACCGGAGCGACCGCGCTCGACATCGGCAGCTCGACCGGCGGCTTCACCGACGTGCTGCTCAGCCGCGGCGCCGCCAAGGTCTACGCGATCGACGTCGGCACCAACCAGCTTGCCTGGAAGCTGCGGCAGGACCCGCGCGTGGTCGTCATGGAGCAGACCAATGCCCGCCACCTCACGCCGGAGCAGGTGCCGGAACCTATCGACATGGTCGTCTGCGATGCCAGCTTCATCAGCCTTGCCAAGGTCATGGAGGCCCCGCTGCGCCTTGCTCGCACCGGAGCCCACGCCGTCCTGCTGATCAAGCCGCAGTTCGAGGCCGGGCGCGAGGAAGTGGGGAAGGGCGGGGTGGTTCGTGATCCGGAGGTGCACCAGCGGGTGTGCGACGCGGTCGCGCTATGGATCGCTTCGCAGGGTTGGCGCATTCTGGGCCTGACGCGTAGCCCGATCACCGGTCCAGAGGGTAATGTCGAGTTCCTGCTTGGCGCGGTGAAGGAGAGCGAAGATGGCGACCACTGCTGACCAGTTCGACGAAGGCGCCCCGCGTCCTCGCCGCTCATGGTGGAAGTTCGCGCTGGTCGCGGTTCCCGCGATCGTCGTCGCGGGCTCCGCCATCGGCTATCTCGCGAACAGTGGTTTTTCCAACAACTGGTACGCGCCGCTGGAGAAGCCGAGCATCCAGCCGCCCGGCTGGGCCTTTGGCGTGGTCTGGACCACCCTTTACACCTTCATGGGCATTGCGGTCGCACTGATCCTCTCGCTCCCTGCGTCACGCCAGCGCAGCCTCGCCCTGACCCTGTTCGCGGTCCAGCTCGCGCTCAACTTTGCCTGGTCGCCCGTCTTCTTCGGCGGCGGCTTCATCGACTGGGCCTTTCTGATCATCCTGGCGATGAACGTGCTGGTCACCGCCACCATTATCGCTTTCTGGCCGCTCAACAGGGTGGCGGCGCTGCTGCTTGTGCCCTATCTGGCATGGCTGTGCCTCGCCACGGTCCTCAATCATGAGACGGGCAGGCTCAACCCCGGCGCTGATCGCGCGCCGCTGGGCATAACGGGAGAGTAAGCCATGCAGTCGCAGAACCGCCTGTTCGACGACTTCGTGAAGATCATGAATGGGGCCGCCGGCACCGTCGCGGGAATGACCCGCGAGGCTCAGGACGGGATGAAGGAGCGCATGCGCGAGTGGGTCGGCGGCATGGACTTCGTCTCGCGAGACGAGTTCGAAGCCGTGAAGGCGATGGCCGCGCAGGCCCGCGAGGAAGTGGAGGCCCTGCGCAACCGTCTCGCCGCGCTTGAGGCCGGCAAGGGCAAGCCCGCCGGTTCGGCCGCTTCTGCCGCTGCTGCCAAGCCCGCCACTGGGCGGAAGGCTGGTCCCTCCACGGGCGTCGAGACGCCCGAGGAGTGAGCGAATATTTGAGCGAGGATGATCGCACCGAGGAGCGCGAGGATGGCGCTCCGATCGAGGTTCTCGAAGCTTATTTCGAGGCCCGGGGCTGGACCTGTGAGCGGGCCGGCGACGGGGAAATCGTGGCCAGCGCACCCGGCAGCTGGGCGCAGTACGAACTGCGCGGCGTGTGGCGGCCCGACGACCAGGTCCTTCAGTTCCTCGCCTTCCCGGACATCAAGGTAGCGGCCGAGAAGCGTCCTGCCATCTACGAGACACTCGGACTGATCAACGAGCAGCTGTGGCTCGGCCACTTCGAGCTATGGTCGGGGTCGGGGCTGATCGTTTTCCGCTACTCGGCGCTGCTCGATACGGGCGACGGCGATGCGTTGAGCTTCGAGCAGGCGGAGGCGATCGCCGAAGCCGCGCTTGAGGAGTGTGAGCGTTTCTTCCCGGTGTTCCAGTTCGTCCTGTGGGGCGGCAAGTCCCCGGGTGAGGCCATCAGCGCGGCGCTGATCGACACCGCCGGCGAAGCCTGAGCAAGCAAGGGCATTTACTTCATGAGTGTGGTCAACGTCACGGCTCAGCAGCCGTCATCCGCCGTCCTGACTCCGGCTATCTGGTTCGTCGGCTGCGGCAACATGGCCGGGGCGATGGTGGCCGGCTGGCGCTCGGCGGGCGTGAACTTCGGCAACTCGGTCGCCATTCGCCCGAGCGGAACGCCGGTCCCGGGCTTGCGCACGGTGCGGAGCCTGGGTGAGGCGGGGCGCCCCGCGGAGTGGCTCATCCTCGGCTTCAAGCCGCAGCAATTGCTCGAACTCGCGCCGTCGATTGCGCCATATGTGACGGCGAACACCACCGTCATCTCGCTGCTGGCAGGCACCGAGGCCGCCACTCTGCGCCATCTGTTTCCGAACGCGCAGGCGATTGTCCGCGCCATGCCCAATGTCGCCACGGCCGTGCGGCGGGGCGTGACCGCGCTCTTCATGCCGGACGCGAATGACGCCCTCCGCGCGCGGCTTCGGCAGTTCTTCATGATCCTTGGCCTGACCATCGACTGCAACGCCGAGGGAGAGCTTGGAGCAATCGCCTCCATCGGCGGAGCTGGCCCGGCTTATGTCGCTCGCTTCATCGAAGCGCTGGCGAAAACCGCCGAGGATCGCGGCCTGGAACCCTCGCTTGCGCTCGCCATTGCTCGCGAAACCGTGTTCGGTACCGGCTGGCTGGCGGTGACGGACAATCCACCGATGGACGAGCTTGTCCGGCGTGTCCGCAGCCCCAACGGCACCACCGCGGCTGGCCTTGCCGTACTCGAGCCCGAACTGACCCCGCTTCTTGAGCGCACGGTGGCCGCGGCGACCCGGCGAGGGGCCGAGCTGGCCGCCGCCACCCGTGCCATTGATTCGCCCGAGGGCGCCGCCTAAGCCGCCCGCTCTGGAGTGAGGACGGGCATGGCAGGTTTTGACGATCGCGACGGCTGGATCTGGATGGACGGCAAGCTCGTGCCCTGGCGCGAGGCGAACGTGCATATCCTTACGCACGCCATGCATTACGCCTCCAGCGTTTTCGAGGGTCAGCGCGCCTATGGCGGACGCATCTTCCGCCTCAGCGATCACAGCCGCCGCCTGAAGCGCAGCGCCAACCTGCTCGGCTTCGACATTCCCTACAGCGTCGATCAGATCGACGCGGCCTGCAACGAAGTGCTCAAGGCCAACGACATGCAGGACGCCTACATGCGCCCCGTCGCCTGGCGTGGGTCGGAATCGATGGGCGTCAATCCGAAGGGAACCGAACCGCACCTCGCCATCGCTTGCTGGCACTGGGGCAAGTATTTCGACGATGAAAAGCAGCAGCGCGGGATCCGCCTCGACATCGCGCCCTGGCGGCGCCCGGCTCCGTACACGGCGCCCGTCGAGAGCAAGGCCGCCGGCCTTTACATGATCGCGACCCTGTCCAAGCAGCATGCCGACGACCGCGGTTTCGACGATGCTCTGATGTTTGACTGGCGTGGGCAGGTGGCGGAGGCGACCGGCGCCAATGCCTTCTTCATCCGCGACGGCAAGTTGATCACGCCGACGCCGGACTGCTTCCTGAACGGGATCACCCGCCAGACGGTGATCGAGCTTGCGCAGAAGCGCGGCGTCGAGGTGGAGGTGCGGACCATCTGGCCGGAGGAGCTGGAAAGCTTCCAGCAGATGTTCCTGACCGGCTCCGCGGCCGAAGTGACGTTGGTCCAGTCGGCCGGGCCGTGGAACTTCGAAGTCGGCGACCTCTCCCGCCAGCTTCAGCGCGACTACGACGACCTGGTCAACAGCCGCCAGGCTTGAACGAGGCTTGCTCCTGCTCCTGTCCGGCTTAAGGTTGGGCAGGAGAGGGGATTAAATGACCAGCACCGCCGTGCCTGCTGCATCGGAGTATGTCGTCGATCCCAAGCGCGACCGGCTGGTGATCACCGCCTCGGCGCTGGGCACGGTGTTCGAGTGGTATGACTTCTTTCTCTACGGCATTCTCGCCGCGCTGCTTGGTAAGCTGTTCTTCCCGGCTGACAATCCTACCGCCGCGACGCTGGCCAGCCTTGCGGCGTTCGGAGCGGGCTTCGGCGTACGCCCGCTAGGCGCATTGCTGTTCGGCTGGTTCGGTGACCGGGTCGGGCGCAAATACACCTTCCTTATCACCATCACCCTGATGGGCGGCGCGACCGGCGCCATCGGCTTCTTGCCCAGCTTCGCGACGGCCGGCCTGTGGGCGCCCGCGCTGCTGGTCGGACTGCGCCTGATCCAGGGCCTTGCGCTCGGCGGTGAATATGGGGGCGCGGCGATCTACGTCGCCGAGCATGCGCCGCCCTACAAGCGCGGCCAATATACCAGCTGGATCCAGGTCAGCGTGGTTGGCGGGTTCCTGCTTTGCCTGATCATGGTGCTGATCTGCCGGCACGCCATGGACTCGGCGTCGTTCGACGCCTGGGGCTGGCGCGTGCCCTTCCTCGCCAGCTTCGTCATGCTCGCCATCTCGCTCTACATCCGCCTAAAGCTGAGCGAGAGCCCCGTCTTCAAGGCCATGAAGGAAGCCGGGCAGACCAGCCGCAATCCGTTCAAGGACAGCCTGACCTACCCGGGCAACCTCAAGAAGGTGATGGTCGCGCTGTTTGGCGTCGCCGCCGGCCTTACCGTCATCTATTACACCAGCCAGTTCGGAACCCTCTACTTCCTCCAGGGCACTGCCCGGGTTGGGGAGGAGGAGGCGCTGCTCTACATGGCGGCCGGCGCGATGATCGCCGCTCCGCTCTATGTCGGCTTCGGCGCATTGTCGGACCGGGTCGGCCGGAAGAAGCTGCTGCTGCTCGGCTATGCCCTGACGCTGGTTCTGCTGTTTCCCATGTTCCACCTGATGGCGGATGGCGCCAACCCGGCCCTTGGCCGCGCGACGGCAAGCTCTCCCGTCACACTGCAACTCCCCGCCGATTGTGAATTCAACGTCTTCGCCAGCAAGCACACCACGCCGTGTTCTCAGGCGCTCAACTACCTATCCAAGCGCGGGGTGAGCTATCGCAAGGCTGATGCCGCCGATGTCGCGCTCACCGTCGGGAAGCAGCGGATCGCCGGTTTCGACCAGGCTTCCTACACCGCGGCGCTGGTCGCCGCGGGCTACCCCGACAAGGCCGATCCGGCCGAGAAGCAGCCGTGGAAGATTATCCTGGCCGTGGCCGTCATGGTTGCCTTGTCGGCCATGACCTATGGCCAGGTCGCCGCGATCCTGGTGGAAATGTTTCCAGCGCGCATCCGCTACACCAGCATGTCGGTGCCCTATCACATCGGCTCGGGCTACTTTGGGGGCTTTCTACCCCTGATCTCCCAATATATCGTTGTGCGGACAGGGGATGCCTATGCCGGTCTTTGGTACACGATTGCCGTGGTCGTCCTGGCGTTCGTAGTCAGCGCTGTCTGGCTTACCGAAACGCACCATAAGCCGCTCGATTGATGAAGCCACTCGCCCGGCGCGTTCTTTACCCAATCTTTGCCGGTCAGCACTTAGCTGGCGGCAATGGGCACCGGGCGTAAAATGCTGGTGAATGGCGGCGAGCGACCGCGGTTCGACCGCCTGGCTGCCGAAATCCCGGTGGATCAGCTCTTCCTGCTGTCGCCGCCCACTGACGCCACTGGCCGCGAAGTCCAGGTAGAGCAGGTCGCCGCCCTCATCGCCATGGTGCCGCTGACCGTCGGTGCCAATCTGGTCGCGGCGGTGACAATCGTTGCATCCTTGTGGACGGACGTGCCGCATTGGCAGCTGGTTGCCTGGCTGGCGCTCTTCGCCGGCCTGTGCTCCCAACGCCTGTTCCGTGCCTGGCGGCTCCGCCATGACCCTGCCTATGCCGCTCGCAAGCCGTCGAGCGTCCATACCATCATGCCGCCCATCCTCATGCTGTCGGTCTTGTGGGCGGTGCCCGCATCCGTCTGGTTCGGCATGTCCGGCGATGAGGACAAGATCCTCATTGCACTGATGCTGTTCGGACTGGCCAGCGGTGCCAGCGTCACCCTGTCGACGGTGCCTCCGGCGGCGCTCACCTACGTGCTGATCGTCAGCACCGCGGCGATCGGGGCGCTCATCCTGGCCGGCTATGTCCTTCTCATCGGCCTCGTCCTCTTGTTCGGCGGAGCGCTCGCCTACACCATCATCTGGAACGCGCGGCAGTTCGTGGGCCATCTTCGGGCCCGGCTGGAGGTGGAGGAGCAGGCCGCCATGATCGCGCTCCTTCGCCAGTTCGAGGCGAGCGGCAGCGACTGGCTGTGGGAGCTCGATCCCAATCTCTGCATGCGACACATGTCGTCGGCCTTCATCAACAGCTCGGGCCAGCCGGTCGAGCGCCTGATCGGCGGCGATGTGCGTCAGTTGCTTGACCCCAGGGGTGACGCGCGCAGCGTCTCACGCGGCATGCGGCAACTGTTCGATGCGCTGGCGGAGGGCAACGCCTTTCGCGAGATTGCGGTGCCCGTGCGGGGCGGCCGCTCCTGGTGGATCTTCTCCGGTCAGCCACTGCTCGGCCCGGACGGAAAGATCACCGGCTGGCGTGGAGTGGGCTCGGACGTCACCCGTTCCCGGCGCACCGGCCGCAACTCGATCCGGGCCGCCCGCCACGATCCGCTGACCGGCCTGCCCAATCGGCTGCTGATCCGCGAACTCATCGAGGAATCCCTGCTTCAGGAGCGTTCGGGCCGTGGCGGCTGCGCGTTGCTGTTGCTCGATCTGGACCGGTTCAAGCTGGTCAACGACACGCTTGGCCATGCCCTTGGCGACCAGCTGCTCGCGGCAGCCGCCGGCCGGCTTGCGCTGGTGGTGGGCGACGCCGAAGTGGGCCGGCTCGGCGGCGATGAATTCGCGATTGTTGCCTCGGGAATGACCGATCGGTCAGACGTAAGCGCGCTTGCCGAGCGCGTCATTGCCGCTTTGTCGCAGCCGTTCGCGGTGGGCAGCGCCGACCTCACCATCGGCGCCACGGTCGGGATTGCGCTCGCGCCGGACGACGGCATGACCGAGGGCACCCTCACCCGCAACGCGGACCTCGCCCTGTACAGCGCGAAGGCCGCGGGGCGAGGACGCTGTCACTTCTTCGAACCCGCCATGGCGGAGCGCGCCAAGGCCCAGCGCGAACTCGAGCGTGACTTGCGGGTGGCGCTTCAGAGCGGCGAACTGAGCCTCGCCTACCAGCCCATCGTGGAGGCTGGCAGCCACCGGATCGTTGGTCGTGAGGCTCTTCTTCGGTGGAGCCATCCCGAACGAGGCGACATCCCGCCCGATCTCTTCATCCCGGTGATCGAGGATACCGGGCTGATCAGCCAGGTCGGCAATTGGGTGGTGCGCGAAGCCTGCCGCGAGGCTGCCAGCTGGAAGGATGAGGCCCGGCTTGCCGTCAACGTGTCGGCGGTCCAGCTGACCGGCGGCGACCTGGTTGGAACCGTCGTCAACGCCCTTGCGGTCAGCGGCCTGGCGCCCGAACGGCTCGAACTGGAAGTGACGGAGAGCGTCTTTCTCGCCGATGACGAGGCCACCCGCCACACGCTGGCGCGACTTCGCGCCGTTGGCATCCAGCTCGTGCTCGACGACTTTGGTATGGGCTATAGCTCGTTGAAATCACTCGCCCGCGGTGAGTTCAGCAAGATCAAGATCGACCGCAGCTTCGTCGCTGGAGCGGGCGAGGGCAGGAGCGATGCCCGCGCCATTGTCGAAGCGGTGATCGCGCTTGGCCGGGCCATGCGCTGCGACGTCACGGCGGAGGGCATCGAGACCGCTGCCCAGGCGCTCCTCTTCGAGAAAATGGGCTGTGACCAGCTGCAGGGCTTCCATTTCGGCCGGCCGCTCGCCGCCGACCAGCACGTGCTCGTGCTCCCGGATTTGCCGAGCGGATCACAACGACGTCGGATTGCCCGCGCTTAGCCCTTGAGGAGCGCCACCGCCAGTCTATAAGCGCGCCGGCTGCTGGGGCGTCGCCAAGTGGTAAGGCACCGGTTTTTGGTACCGGCATTCGCAGGTTCGAATCCTGCCGCCCCAGCCAGATCTCACGTGGAAAACTGCGCCCGCACCTGGACCCTTCGCCTCAGGCCTCCGCCTGCAGGGAAAGGCAAAGGAAAATCCTTCGGTTCTCTTGCCCACCAGCGTCGCAAGCCATCCGCTGGCAGGCGGTCTGCCTTTGCATTAGAGAAGCAGCATTCCCTCGGGGCGGGAGGTAATTCGATGCACGACATGGATGTCCCTCTCCGGGCCGCTGCCGCGCAAGTGGATGCCGTCACCGACGGTCGGCTTCAGGCGCCGCAGGTGCGCACGTTCTTCGACGAGCAGACGTTCACCGCGAGCCACGTCGTGAGTGATCCGGCAACCGGTCGCGCGGCCATCATCGACAGCGTCTGGAACTTCGATCAGGCATCGGGTCGCACCAGTTCGAGAAGCGCCGACGAGATCATCGCCTACCTCAGCGAGGCCGGGCTCAGCGTCGACTGGGTACTCGAAACGCATGCTCATGCGGATCATCTGTCCGCCGCCTCATACCTCCAGGAAAAGCTTGGCGGGAGCATCGCGATCGGGCGGGAGATCGTCGCCATCCAGGGCGTGTTCGGCAAGGTCTTCAACGAGGGGGCCGAGTTCGCACGGGACGGATCGCAATTCGATCGCCTGCTGACGGACGGCGACACGCTGGAACTCGGTGACCTCACGCTCGTCGCCTTGCACGTACCGGGCCATACACCCGCCGACATTGCCTATGTGGTGGGCGACGCGGTGTTTGTCGGCGATACCATGTTCATGCCCGACTACGGCTCGGCCAGGACCGATTTCCCCGGCGGCGACGCCCGCGACCTTTATCGATCGGTCAAGCGGCTGATGCAGCTGCCCGATGCCTCCCGCGTCTTCCTCTGCCACGACTATAAGGCGCCTGGCCGCGATGAATATGCGTGGGAAACCACCATCGCCGCCGAGCGCTCGGGCAACGTCCACCTTTCCGATGGGATTACCGAGGAAGAGTTCGTCGCCATGCGCACGAAGCGCGATGCAACGCTTTCGATGCCCAAGCTGATCCTGCCCTCGTTGCAGGTGAACATCCGGGGAGGGCGCGTGCCGGAGCCTGACACCAATGGAGTGAGCTACCTGAGGCTGCCGCTGAACCTTTTGTAGGAGCGCTCGAAGCAGCAGTTGTGCGTCCTAGGCGGACGACCCCTGCAGGTCACCGTTCGTGCTGCTCTGCTGTTGTGCGCCGTTGGAAGTCGGACTGATGAGCTGGTTGATCCCGGCTGCAAGTGTCTCGAGCTTGTAGGGCTTTCGCAGAATGGGAAACTCGCGCTCGTCCTTTGGAATGAATTGCTTGCTGCTGTAACCGCTCGCCAGCAGGACCGGAACGTTTCCAGCGATCTCGGTAATGCGCTTCGCCAGTTCGAGGCCGCTCATTCCCGGCATCACGATGTCCGAGAACACCAGGTCGATGGCTTCGGTCGAGAAGCGCTCCAGTGCTTCAGGACCGTCCGCCGCCTGGGTGACCTTGCAGCCAAGATCCTCGAGCAACTGCCGCGCGAAATAGCGAACATGATCGCTATCCTCGACCAGCAAGACCCGCAGCCCGTAAGGTATCGAGGCCTCGATCTCGAGATGATGCTGTTTTGGCCGCTGCTTCGTGCTTCGGGGAAGCCAAAGTTCAACCAGAGTGCCTTTGCTGACTTCGGATTCGATATTGGCCGTGGCCCCCGATTGGACAGCGTAACCGTGGAATTGGGAAAGCCCGAGCCCCGTTCCCTTGCCGGTGGCCTTGGTGGTGAAGAACGGCTCGAAAACCCGCTCCAGCGTTTCGGGCGGGATGCCTTCTCCGGTGTCACGGATTGACAGCAGGACGCCGTCTCCCTTCGGCCCACTGACATTGCGGGTCGAGATGGTGATCTTTCCGCCATCGGGCATGGCGTCGCGCGCGTTGACCACCGCGTTCAGCAAGGCTGCTTCAAGGCCGGCTGGATCAATTTCCACCGACCACAGCCCGGGAGCAAGGTCGAGGTCCAGCAGGTAAAGGCTACCAAGGGAACGTTGCAGCATCTCTCCCAGGGCATCCAGCCGAACGCTGAGGTCGATCACCTCGGGCTCGAGGGGCTGGCGCCTGGCAAATGCGAGGAGCTGCGAGGTGAGGCTGGTGGCGCGCTCCGCCGTCTCGAGCATCACGCTCAGGTACCGGTTCCGCCTTTCCACCGGCAGGTCCGGCTGCCTCAGCATGAAGTCGGCCGAGCCGCGCATGACCGTCATCAGGTTGTTGAAGTCGTGCGCGATTCCTCCGGCGAGTTCGCCCAGTGCCTGCAGCTTCTGTGATTGCAGCAGCTCTTCCTGAGCTTGCCGCAGTTGCTGCTCCGCCTGCTTCCGCTCGCTGATATCGCGCGTGATCTTCGCGAATCCGATATGCTCGCCCGCCTCATCGTAGATGGGGTCGATCACGACATGCGCCCAGAAGAGCGATCCGTCCTTGCGCACCCGCTGGGCTTCGGCCTCGAACTTGCCCTGGTGGAGCGCTGTCTTCAGCGCCGCTTCCGCCGCACCGGCCGATTGGTCCTCGGCCGTATAGAAAAGCGAGAAATGCCGCCCCAGCACCTCGTCTTCGGCGTAGCCCTTCTCTTCTCGGTCAAGCCGAGTTCCTCTCCGATCTGCCGGTTGCGACGGCCCAGCGCCATCAGGCGAAGCACCGCCTTCTGCTGTGCTGTCAGGCCCGCGATCCTTTGGCTGGCGGCCGCGCGAACGGCGTCCGCCTTGCGCCCATCCACCTCCATCTGGCTCCCTACGAAGAACGCCACTTCTCCCGCCTCATCGAAGATCGGGGCGACCATGACGGCGTTCAGGAACTTGCTGCCGTCCTTGCGATAGTTGGTCAGTTCAACCACCTGCGGTGTTGCCGTCGCAATGGCGCGGCTCAGAACGTCGGACTGCGCACGTTCTGTCTCCGGCCCGGCAAGGACGCGGCAATTGCGTCCGACGAGTTCCTCTTCCGTGTAGCCGGTAAGTTGCTCGAACGTCTTCTTGACCGCGATGATGGGATTGTCGTCGAGCCTTGGATCGGTGACGATCGACGCGATCGGGGAGAGGCGAATGGAACGGAGGAGCTCCTCCCTCTCGTCGTCGCTTGCCGTCAATTCAAACCCCGTCGAATCACGCCTACAGGCATATACGGCGGCTGCGAGGCGGCAAACAGAAGCGGTACGCGCATCGAGCGATGCCGCAGTCGCAGCAATCATGCCAGGCGCTTACATGACGGCTTAATGCGAGGCTGTCATCCCGGCGGGCTTCTTGGGCTTGGGGACCAGCCACACCGAAACGGCCGCCACCACGAACACCGCAGCCGCAAGATAGTAGATGTGGAGAAGGGCGAGGGTGGATGCTTGGCCCTGCACGATCCGCTCGAGCGACGCGCGGGCCTGTTCGAGGGTCAGGCCGGCACCCTGCATCCGGTCGAGCGTTCCGCCTGCATCGTTCATTCGCCCGACGATCTCCGAGCGCGACACGTTGGCGCTATTGTCCCACGCCGTCGTCGCCAGGGCGGTTCCGATGGCGCCCGACAGCGTCCGCATGAAGCTCTGGATACCGGCGGCGGAGTTGACCTCGTTGGCCGGTACCGCGCTCAGTGCGAGTTGGGTCAGACCGATGAAGAAGAACGGCATTCCCAGGCCCAGCAACAGGTGCGGGATCGCGAGCGTCCAGTAATCGGGGGATGGGTCCCAGCGCGTTCGAAGCAGGGTGACGAAGCACAGCCACATGATCCCCATGGATACCGTCACCCGCAGGTCCACCTTGGTCGCAAGCCGGGCCGCAACCGGCGACAGCAGCACGGCGAACACGCCGGTCCACGCCACCACTCGTCCGGCCTGGCTGGCCGTATAGCCGAGTGACTGCTGCAGCCACAGCGGGGTCAGCACCACCTGCGCGAAAAAGGCGCCGAACCCAAGCCCGATTGCCAGTGACGGGAAGAGGAAGCCGCGGTGCCGAAGCACCTTGATGTCCACCACCGGGTGCCGGTCGGTCAGCTCCCAGATGATGAAGGCGAGCAGGCCGACACCAGCCACGATCGCCAGTTCGGTGATCCACCAGCTGGAAAACCAGTCATTGTCACGGCCGGTGTCGAGCATGATCTGGAACGCCCCGACCCACAGGATCAGAAGGCCCAGCCCGACGATGTCGATCGGCTGCTTCAAGCGCTTGGTCTCGAACGGGGCGACGATTCGGATCGAGAAGATGATGCAGGTCGCGACGACCGGCAGATTGATGAAGAAGATCCACGGCCAGGTCCAATTGTCGCTGATCCAGCCGCCCAGGATCGGCCCCAGGATCGGCGCCGCGGTGGTTGTCATCGCCCAGATGCCGAGGCCGGCCGTGGCGCGGTTCTTGGGGAAGATGCGGATCAGCAGGATCTGCGTCAGTGGCATCAGCGGTCCGCCCGACAGCCCCTGCAGAATGCGGAACAGCACCAGCATGCTGAGTGACGATGACACGCCACACAGGAAAGAGAACAGGCCAAAGCCCATCAGCGACAAGACGAACCAGCGCACGGTGCCGAACCGGGCGGACAGCCAGCCCGTCAGTGGCACCGTGATGGCATCGGCCACCGCATAAGAGGTGATGACCCACGTCGCCTGCGTCGGAGATACCGCCAGGCCGCCGGCGATGTGCGGGACCGACACGTTGGCGATAGTGGTGTCGAGCACGACCACGAAATTCGACAAGGCGAGCGCGAAGGCACCAAGCAGCAGCTTGCCGCCGTGCAGCGGCTCCGGCTCGACCTCTCGCGCCTTGATCGATTTCAGCGCCATCAGCGGCCCCTGGTGTCGATCGTCGCGTCCATGCTGAGTCCGACCCGAAGCGGGTGCTGCTGAAGCTCCTTGGGGTCGAGTGCGATCCGAACGGGCAAGCGCTGCACCACCTTGATCCAGTTGCCGGTGGCATTCTGGGCCGGGATCAGGGCAAAGGCCGCGCCCGTCCCGCCGGCAAAGCCGGTGACGCGGCCATGGAACACGACATCGCCGCCATAATAATCGGACGTCAGCTCCACCGGCTGCCCGGGCCGAACCCGCGCCAACTGATTTTCCTTGAAGTTGGCATCGACATAGGCCTGCGCGATGGGGACCAGCGTCATGATCGGCGTGCCCGCCGCGACCCGCTGGCCGACTTGCACCGTGCGGTTGGTCACCACTCCGGCGATGGGTGCGCGAATGACAGTGCGGGCGAGGTTGAGCCGGGCGGATTCGACCTGCGCCTGCGCTGCGCGGACGTCCGGGGCGGTGGCGATGGTCGTTCCCTGGATTACCGCGGCGCTCTGTTCGACCTGGCCGATCGACGCTTGGCGGTTCGCCTGCGCGCTTTGCACGGCCGCTGCGGCCTGGTCGCGCGCCGCTTGCGCCGCGGCATAGGCGGTGCGGGCGGCGGTCAGTTCCTCCCCGCTGACGGCGCCGCTGCCCTGAAGGGACTGGCGGCGGGAAAGTTCGGCGGCGGTCCGCGCCACTTCCGCGCTGGCCGACCTCAGGCGCGCGCGGGCCTGCTCGATATCACCCGTCCGGGCCGCCGCCTGGCTCTGCGCGGTCGAGACACCGGCGGTGGCGGCGCGGTAGCGCTGCTGCGCCTGCGCAAGGGCTGCCTCGGCATTCGTCAGCGCCAGCCGCGCGTCCGTATCGTCCAGGATGACAAGTACGTCGTTCGGCTTGACGGTCTGAGTACCCGACACGAGCACCTTGGCGACATTGCCGGACACGAGCGGCGTCACTTGCGCGGTCTCCGCCCCGATATAGGCATTGTCGGTGCTGACCCGTCCCGATTGGGTGAGCTGATGCCAGCCGAACCAAATGAGTCCCGCGACGACTACGGCGATCGCCAGCATTCCGAACAGCTTGCGGCGATTGCGCGTCGGGATGGCTGGCTCCGTCTCGTTCGCAGGCTGGCTGGCGTCCGACGGTGGCGGCGTGTCGCTCTTCGGCAGCTCGGCCACAGGGTTGTCCGCCATCAGTTTGCTCCGTTCGAGGTCGGGGTTGCGCTGGTGAACCCGCCACCGAGCGCGCGGATGAGGTTGACCTCCAGCGTGAGTTCGCGCGCCTCCAGGTCGGCCACGGCACGCCGGCTCTGCAGCAGCTGGTCGTCGGTCAGCAGCACCGCCAGCTGATTGGTGAGCCCGGCCTTGTACCGCAGTTCGGCGACCCGCTTGGCGTCCTGCGCTGCGGCCAGCGCCGCCCGTTGCTGGCCGAGCTGCCCTTGGAGTGCGCGCAGGCTGCCCGCCGCATCCGCCACTTCGCGAAGCGCGGTCACGATGGTGCTGTCATACTGCGCGACATCGAGGTCGTAGGTGGCGCGGGCCCCGCGATATTGCGCCTGAAGGCGTCCGCCCTCGAAAATGGGCAGTGAGATGGCCGGTCCCGCGTTGATGGTGAGCGAGTTGGATGAGAACAGCTTGTCGAGCCCCAGCGACTGGAGCCCGATCAACCCCATCAGGTTGATGTTCGGATAGAAAGACGCGCGTGCGGCCTTGATCCGCGATGCCGCGGCCTCGGCCCGCAGCCGGGCGGAGACGATGTCGGGCCGTCGTCCGAGCAGTTCCAGGGGCAGGTTGGCGGGCAGGGCGACCGCCCCGGTCCGCACGGCGGGGCGGGAGAGCGCAATGCCGCGATCGGGACCTGCCCCGGTCAGGGCCGCCAGCCGGTTGCGGGTCAACACGATCTGCTCGTCAAGAGACTGAAGATCGGCGCCGGCGGCCGCTTCCCGGGCTCGGGCCGCGGACACGTCGCCTTGGGTGCCAAGGCCCGCGCGAACCCTTTGTCCGGTGACGGTCGCCGTCGTGCTGCGAACCTGCAGCGCCGTCGCGGCCACATCACGCTCGGCGAAGAGCCGCGTCAGATCGGCATAAGCGGCCGCGATGCTGGTGGACAGCAGCAGCGCCGCCTGCGCTGCATCGACCCGCGCGGCTTCCGCTTCGGAGCGTGCCGCCCGCAGACGCGCCCGGTTGCGGCCCCACAGATCAAGGTCGAAGCTGCCGCTCAGGCTCACTCGGCCCGTGTCCTGGATACCGGGCGGCACGAACTGCGGCGGGATGCCCAGGTTCTTGCTCTGCTGCTGAATGCCGACCGCCGCGTCGGCGCTCAGGCTCGGCAGCTTCGCGGCACGGCTCTCCTCGGCCAGCGCCTCGGCGGCGCGCATCCGGGCAGCGGCAGCCGCGACGTCGGGTGACCCGTGCAGCCCTTCGGTGATCAGCTCGCTGAGCTGCGGGTCGCCAAAGCTCACCCACCACTGCTCGGTCGGAAACGCCGCGGTGCCGCCGGCAAGGCTGGTCGCGGTGGCGGTGGCTGAGTGTTGCGCCAGCGACGGCGCAGGCGGAAGGCGAGGGACCGTTGCGCAACCGGCGGCTGCCAGCATGGCCAGGACCGGGAGTGAGTTGATCAAGCGCATGCAAAAGACCATACTGGATAGTACGGTTCGCCCCTGACGCCCCGTTCCAGGCAAGTCAAGGAGAAAGATACTGGCCGGTATAGAAACCTTGACTGAGCCTCACTGCCCGGTGGAGCGCCGGCGCGCCCGGCTGATCGGCATCGCCCGAGAGGCCTTCTTCGAGCATGGTTTTGGCGCCACCTCCATGTCGCGCATCGCAGCCATCGCCGGTGGCTCCAAGACGACCTTGTGGACCTATTTCCCAAGCAAGGAAGCACTGTTCGCGGCCGTGTGCGACGACCTTGTCGAACGCTACGGCCGCGCGCTCACCACCCCGATCGATCCGGCGGAGCCGATCGCCGACCAACTGCGCCTGTTCGGCCGCGCCCTGCTCGACACCGTGCTGAGCCCGCCGATGATCGACCTCCAGCGCTTGGTGATCGGCGAAGCGTCGCGCTTCCCGGAAATGGCGCGCTTGTTCTTCGAGCGTGGCCCGGCACGGGGCAAGGCGCGGCTCGCGGGTCTGGTTGAAGCAGCGATGGAGCGGGGCGACTTGCGCCGCGCCGATCCCGCGCTTGCCGCCAGCCAGTTCGTCGGCCTGCTCCAGGCGCGCTCCTGGCACTGGCTGCTGCTCGGCCTGGTGGAAGACTATCCGGACGAGCAGCGCGCCGCCGAGGTCGATACCGCCGTTGCAAGCTTCATGCTCTGCTGGCGTCCACAGGACTGACCCTTACCAGCGGGTCGACACGCCCAGCCGGACGCTGCGTGGGCGCAGCGGGGTGATCTGCTCGCGGGTCGCGAGGGTAAAGGGATTGCCGAACGAGAAGCGATTGGCCCGCGCGTTGCCGAGGTTCTCCGCCGACAAGGACCAGTGATAGCCCTGCCAGTCGGCTCCCACCGTCGCTCCCAGCAACAGGTAGCGCCCCTGCGATATGTCGAACAGGTCGCCGGTCCCCAGCACCGACCGCCCGATGTAGCTGCCCGTCACGCGCACGCTGGGTTGGCCCGGTACCTCACGCCAGCGATAGCCAAGCTCGCCCGATGCCGAGAACAGGGGCGTGTCCGGCAGACGCCGATTGTGGCGTTGCGACAGGCGGGCCATGCTCCCCGTTACCCGGTTGCGGCTCAGCAGGAAGGACCCCTTGGCAGTGAGGTCAGGCACCGGCGACCACTCCGCGCTTCCCTCCCAGGCAAGGATCCGCGCGTCGCCGAGGTTCACCGTGCTGGGCGCTCCGCGGCGGGTGATGAGGTCGGCCTGGATGTCGTTCCAGTGGGTCAGGGACACGCTGCTGCTTAGCGAGACGCCCGCCGCTCCCTGCCGCAGGCGGCGGAACCCAAGCTCCGCCATTCGGACGGTGTCGCTCTCGAAATCGCTGACTCGTCCGATGCCAGGCGCCACAGCGAGGCCGCCGGTACGAAAGCCGGACTGAAGCCGTCCGAAGATGGTCGTATCCGGCCGGACCAGCCAGGACAGGGCCAGCGTCGGATCGACCCGCCGCGTCGGATGGCCCCGAACGACCGAAGCGGCGCGCAGGCTGGTCGACGGCTCGCCGTCCACCCGTGCGGCGGTGAAGCGGGCGCCAAGCGTCGCCGAAAGCTTCGGGGTAAGATGACGCGTGCCTTCCACGAACGCGGAGACGGACGAGGTGCGGTTGGTGACTCCCGTCACCGTCACCGGCGAATCGACAAACACAAAGGTGCGCGACAGCTGGTCGCGATTGTCGATCAGGCTCACGCCGACGACCCAGCTCGACCCGTCGGCGGCGGAGCGGCTCAGCCGGCTCTCATGGCTGAGCAGCCGCTTGCGGCGTTCGGCGACGTAGGTGACAGGCAACCGTCCGGACAGCGCGCTCGCATCGAACTGGTCGGTCGAGCGGTAACCCACGATCGCCGTGGTCGACTGAAGCTCCAGCCCGGACTCCCACGGACGGGACAGCGACAGCCGCCCCAGCGCGATCTGATTGCGATAGGGTTCGGCCATTGCCGAGCGGCGGGCAAGCGGGGGCGCACTGCGCAGCGCATATTGACCGTCGCGTGACCGGATCGCCTGCAACACGCCACCGGCTTCCACTTGCCAGCCGTCACCAGGACGAAGGCGCACGGTCAGCCGCCCGCCGCGGGTGAAGGTCCGGTTGATGTCGGCCTTGCCGCGGCGAACGTCGTGCAGATATCCGCCCTCGCTGCTGGCATAGCCCACCGCCCGCAAACCGAGCACTCCGTCCAGCAGCGGCAAGTTGACCATCGCCGCACCGTCCGCTCCTGCTTCCCCGGACTGCGTAGCGGTGAAGCCGACGGTGGCGGCCCCGGCGCGAGCATGAAGGTCGACCGGATTGGAGTTGACCCTGATCACCCCGCCAATGGCGCCGCTTCCGTACAAGGTGCCCTGGGGGCCTTCGAGGACGTCCACGCTGCCGACGTCATACAGCCGCAAGCCGGGGTCGGGCCCAGTGTAGTTGAGCTGAACATCGTCCCAGTAGAGGCTCGTCGGCGACTGGGTGCTGCCGTTGAAGCTGCTGTCGGCGATCCCGCGAATGAACAGCTTGTCGCGACCCGGACCCAGGTGCGTGCCCTGCAGCACCGGGAGGCGTTCGCCCAGGTCGGTGAGGTCGCGGGCACGGCCACTCGAGCCGGCGCGGAGCGCGTCGACCGCGCTGACCGACGTGACGGTGCCCGGGTATCGGATCAGGGGGGTCTGCTGCTTGCTTGCCTGAACAATGATGACGGGGGCGGGCGGCTCCGGGGCAAGCGGTCGCCGCACCATCGGCACTTCGCTCGGACGCCGCTTCCTGACCGGCGACGGCTGCTTGGCTCGTCTGCGGATGACGAACGCCCCGTTGCTCAGTCTGCTGGCCTCGAACGCCGTTTCCGCGAGCAATCTCGCAAGCGCCTCCTCGACGGGGAGGTGGCCACGAACCGGTCTCGAGCGGATACGGTTGAGGTCCGGCTCCGTGCTGACGATCTCGGCACCGGACTGACGCGCCAGCGCAAGCACCGCGACATCAAGCGTCGCATCCGGGATGTCGATGGTGGAGGGTGGGGCGGCGCTTGCCGAGGTGCTTGCGAACAGCGCCAGCGCGGCGGCGAGCGTCCTAGCGCTGACTCGAGTCCGCGCTCGACAAAAGCCATCCTTCGCCGTCACGCCGCCAGCTTGTCCCAATCAAGGCCGCCAGGTGCGGAACATCACGCGCGGCATCTCCAGTCAGCTGGACCATGCCGGTAAACGGCCTGCCCGACAAGTTCTGCGCCAGCGAGATATGCAGTGCGTACAAACGATTAAGCCGCTCCACGACGATCGACAGCGGTTCACCCTGGAAGGTCAGCCTGCGGTTACGCCAGCTTCCGACCGCCTTCGGGTCGATCCGACCGGCGGCGATGTCGCCCTGCGTCGCGGTTGCGATTTCTCCAGGACCAAGCGTCACCCGGCGGGCGGCCCGGCTCACGCCGACCGATCCCTCCGCCACCGCGACCCGCACGGCGTCACTGTCCCGTCTGATCGAGAACACGGTGCCCAGATCCTCAACGGCCACGTCATTGACCTTGACCGTGAACGGCCGGGCAGGATCGTGCCGGACGTGGAACACGGCCTCGCCACGGTCGAGCGCCGCCAGCCGTGGCGTCGCGCCATCGACCGTCAGGCGCGAGCCGCCGCCCAGTTCGACCCTGGAGCCGTCAGCCATCTCCACTGTCCGGGCGACGCCCGTTGGCGTTTCATAGATGGTCGATGGCGGCTCCCGGCCGACGCCAGGGAGGATCGCCAATGTCACGGCTGCTGCGGTTGCGACACTCGCCACGAAGCCGACCAGCCACCATTTCCCGCGCACAGGCGCTGGCAGGTTGTCATTTGCATTGTCGGCCGCGCGCAACAGTTCGGCTTGCGCCAGCGCATCCGAGTCCGCCAGCAGCCCATCGGTCATCGTTACCTGGTCATAGGCCAGCGCATGGCTTGGTGACGCCTCCAGCCACAGGGTGAAGGCTTCCCAATCGGCCTCATCCCCCGTCGCAAGGCGGAGGTGCCAGGCAATCGCCTCGTCCAGCACTGATCCACCCTCAATCGTCACGTCCGGACCGCCTTTCGCTCTCTAGACGCCGCCGCAGCGACGGTTCCTCACCCGCATGCTCCTTCGCAACCGTAAGTATCTGGTGATAAGCCTTGCGGAGCAGTTTCTCGACCGCGCTGACGCTCACACCCAGCTGCTCGGCGATCTCGCGCTGGCCTCGCCCTTCGATCCGAAAGAGCCGCAAGGCCGCCGCCATTCTTGGCGGCATCCTCTCGATGACCTGGTTCGCCTGCTCGACGGTTTCCCGCGCGAGCATCGCCCGTTCGATGCCCGGCATTTCGTCCGGACCCGGCTGATATTGCGCCCAGGCGGAGTCGCGGGCCGCGCGCCGGCTCGCGGCGATGCGACGGTCGGTGGCAAGGTTGGTGGCCGCTCGGAACAGCAAAGGGCCGGGGGCGCTGATGGGACGGCTGCCGATCTGATCGAGCTTCAGCCACAAATCCTGAAGCACGTCCTCGGCGTCGGCTGCGCTCTGAAGGCGGGCGGTCAGCATGCGCAGCAGCAACGGCCGCTGCGCAAGGAATACTGCCTTCAGCCCTGCCGCCCCGCCTTCCATGCGGCAAGCATCGGAGGAGCAAAGATTAAATGCAAGTAATGCGCTGCGGCTTTGCCGCTCAGGCGTCGTCTACCCAATAGTCACCACCGACGATTGTACGAAAAAACTATGGTCTGGGCCGCCGCGCTTTCTTCCGCTCACCGCTCCTTCGGCATTCGCATTCCCGCGCACGACGCCCGTGAGGCTCGCCCGCGTCCTCGGGTGGGCATTGTGATCCACGACTTTGCCCTTGGGGGCACCGAACGCATTGCCGTCCGCCTTGCGAACAAATGGTCCGAGCTTGGCGTCGAGGTCGAGATTTTCTGCGGTGCGCGAACAGGTCCGTTGATGGACCTGCTCCACCCATCGGTGATGGTCCACAGCCCCGCCGAGCCAATCCGCCGTGAGCGTGGTTCCCTCCGCCGTCTCGGCCAGGCCGCGCGCGTTCACTTCGGGGCGTTTCCAGTGGCCGCCGTCTACGTCCCCGGTAACACCCACTGGCCTGTCGCCCGGCCGCTTGCGACGCTCCCACCGGAATGTCGTCCGCGCATCATCGCGCAGATCAGCGCCGCCCTGCAGAAGCCGCAAAGGGGCGCTCTTCGGCAGCGCGTCTTCGAACTCCGGATGCGGCAGAAACTGAGGGGCGTGGATCAGGTCGTCGGCATGTGCTGGGGCGCTGCCCGCCAGGCGATGAGGATGCTCGGCCGGAACGACATCACCGCAATTCCGCTTCCGGCGCTTGGCGACGAACGCGGCCCGTTGTGTTCGCCGATCGACCCGGCTTCGCCCGTCGTCTTTGCGGCGTCCCGCCTCGTTCCCGGCAAGGGCGTCGAGCATCTGTTGCGCGCCTTCGCCGCTGTCCGCCACCCCACCGCCAGGCTTGTGATTGCCGGTTCGGGGCCGAACGAAACCTCCGTGCGGACCCTCATCACAGAGCTTGGCATCGGTTCACGGGTGGAGCTGCTCGGATATGTTCCCGATATCCGTCCCTTTCTCGACCGGGCGAGTTTTCTCGTCATGCCTTCGGACCATGAGGGATATGGCGCCGTGATCGTGGAGGCGCTGTCCGCCGGTCGTCCGGTTCTTGCGACCGATTGCACGCCCGCGGTGCACGAACTGCTCGACAGCCCGGACGCGGGCACGGTCATTCCCATTGGCAACGTTCCCGCCATGGCTCTGGCGATAGAGGCGATGCTCGCTCGACCGGCCGCCGACCCGCAGAAGCTTGCGGACCTTGTTGAACGCTTCCGCATTGGTCCCGTCGCCAGGCGGTACCTCAGCCTGGTGGGGATCGCGCCCGGCTTCGACGGGCATCCCGCGCGGCTGCTCACGGCGGCGAACGACACCGCTGCCCTGTCCCCGGATTGCGCCAAAGGCGTCACCGCGCTTTAAGCACGCTCCACCAGGAGCCAAGGCGTGGCGCTTCGTAAGGATATCTGGCGCTGCGGCATTGCCCGCGTTTCGCTGACGGCCGTCCTCACTCGCGGCTCGCTCGCCGGGGCCGACGTCGTATGGCTGCCGGACCCTGGTCCATTCCGCTTCCTCGCGGACCCTTTCGGGCTCTGGCGCGACGGCCAGTTGCACGTCTTCGCCGAAGCGTACGACTACCGGGTAAGGATCGGCACGATCGAGCGGTTCACCTACGACCGTGACCTCCGGCTGCTCGATCGCGGTCCGGCGCTCGCTGAGCCGTGGCACTTGTCCTACCCTCTGGTGTTCGAATGGCAGGGCGAAACCTGGATGCTTCCGGAGGCGCATCGGGGAGGAAAGCTGACCCTCTATCGGGCAAGCGACTTTCCCACCGGCTGGACGCCGGCTGCGCGGATCGACCTCCCGCAGGTGCCGGTGGACGCTACGCCTGTTTTTCATCAAGACCGCTGGTGGTTGCTCTACTGCCCGGCGACGAGTGAGTTCGACAAGCAGGGTACCCTGCACGCAGCCTCGGCCGAGCGTCTGGAGGGGCCATGGACACCGCACCCCGGCAATCCGATCAGGCGCGGCCTTGATGGCTCACGACCGGGCGGCCGCGCGATTTCCGACGGCAACTCCATCCTTCTGCCAGTGCAGGATTGCCGGCGGACCTATGGCGGCGCGCTGCGGATTCTGCGTCTGAAACTCACGCCAGCCACCGCGGCGCATGAGATCGGCGACGCCATCGCTCCACCGAACGATGTGGCACCCTTCGATCGAGGGCTTCATACCTTGTCAGAGGCCGGTCCGGTCACCCTGTTCGACGTCAAGCGCGTCGACCTCTCGCCACGCGGAGTTCTGCTCGAAGCGGCCCGCGAATGGCGCAAGCTCCGCGCGCATGGCCTCAAACGCTTGCCGGTCTAGTCGTTGCCGGGGTCGCGCCCCTTAGCGTTGCGCTCAGCGATCCAGCGGCGGACCAGCTCGGACACTTCCGGCAGCGCGAACATCACGCCGCCCGCCGCATCGTCGACCCAGCGCAACTCGCCCATCAGCGGCGGCAGGTCCGGCAGCTTCAGCGTGACCTTGCCCTTGTCCCGGATCGTCCCGAACGTCCGCAGGCGGGCGCCCCCGGCGGAGATGTTCTCCAGATAGGCCGCGTGCTGGCGATTGCCGATCCGAACCCGTGCCGGACAGCGGACGGTCACCCGGTCATGGACCCGCTGGTCCTCCACCTGGGCCGTCTGACGCTTTCTCAAACCGCTCACTTGCGTCCTCCCATCCGGCGCCGTCTTCCTGCGCCCAAGAGGGTTAAGGCCCGCTTTCGTGTCAGCATTAGTGACCCGTTTACCACAGTTGTGACGGAAGCGTTTCGAATAGCTCACCGACTCTTCACCTGGACCGGGCAGAGGCATAGCCTCCACCCCAGCTTCACAACGTTCGGGGGAATGAACGATGACCAGCTCCAAGCCTCAGCTGCTGATCGGCGCGGCGCTTGCCGCACTTGCGGTTCCGGCCGCCGCGCAGACCGCCGGCGAAGCCCAGGCGCAGGCCGCCAACCCGGGCTCGGGCGTGGCGGGACCGAACGGCGACGTCACCGAAGTCATCGTCACCGCCACCAAGCGTGCGTCGACGGTCCAGGACGTGCCTTTCTCCGTCAACGCCCAGACCCAGCGCGATATCGAGCGCGCCAATGCCACCACGGTCGAGGACCTCGCCCGTAACGTCGCGGGTCTCACCGTCCAGAACCTCGGGCCGGGGCAGAGCCAGGTCTCGGTCCGCGGCGTGTCGGCCGGCCAGATTGTCCGCGACCAGCCCGGCGTGAAGGAGCAGGTCGGTGTCTACCTCGACGAGAGCGTCGTCTCGCTGTCGCTGTTCACGCCCGACTTCGACCTGTTCGACCTCAACCGTGTCGAGACCCTGCGCGGCCCGCAGGGCACGCTGTTCGGCTCGGGCAGCGTCGGCGGCACCATCCGCTACATCACCAACCAGCCGCGGCTCGGCCATACGGACGGGCAGGTCGAGGCGGGGATCAACACGGTCGCGCACGGCAATGTCGGCTATGACCTCAAGGGTGCGGTGAACGTGCCCCTCGGGCCCACCGCCGCCGCGCGGGTGGTCGCCTACGGCACCAAATATCCCGGCTTCATCGACGCCATCGGCCCGGCCGGCGGCAAGAACGTCAACGACGGCTCGCGCATCGGCACCCGCGTGTCGCTGCTGTGGCAGCCGGCGCCGGGCATCAAGCTCACGCCGCGCGTCGTCTACCAGAAGGTCAAGGCGAACGGTTTCAACCGCGAAGAGCGCTACAACCTCTTCTCGAACCAGTTCACCACCTCGCAGCCGCGGCTGGGCGAGTATCAGCAGTATCTGAAGCTGCGCGAAGCCTTTCGCGACAAGACCCTGCTTGCCGACCTCACCGCCAGCGCGGAACTGGGCAGCAACGTGGAGGTGACCTCGGTCACCAGCTACATCAAGCGCGACATCCTGGTCAGCCGCGACGCCTCGGCGCTCACCGGCTCGGTCTATGTCTCCTTCGCCGGAGCAACGGCGCTCGCGGCACCCGGCGCGAACCTTCCGTCGAACCTGCGCGACACCACCAACCTCAAGCAGTGGACCCAGGAACTGCGGCTGGGCTCGACCGGCAGCGGGCCATTCCAGTGGGTGTTCGGCGGCTTCTACAGCCACGTCGACCGCAAGTATCAGCAGCTGCTGCCGACGCCGGGCTCCGACGTATTCAGCCAGCTGTTCCTCAACGTCGCCGCTCCGGGCGTGACGGTGGCGCAGACCCGCAACGGTTTTGCCCCGGACTCGCCCTACAATTCGTCCATTCCCTACGTGATCAAGCAGAAGGCGCTGTTCGGAGAGGCGAGCTACAAGCTTGGCCAGATCAAGCTCACCGCCGGCGGCCGCCTCTACAACTTCAAGGAAACCCGCGACTTCATCTCGGGCGGCATCTTCGCCAACGGCGACACTCGGATCGGTGACAAGACCAAGTCCAACGGCTTCAGCCCACGCGGGATCATCACCTGGCAGCCGGACCGCTCGCTGAGCGTCAACTTGCAGGCCGCGAAGGGCTTCCGTCTTGGCGGCGTCAACGATCCGCTCAACATCCCGCTCTGCTCGGGCGGGGCGACCGGTGTTGATGCGCAGACCTTCGGCAACCGCCCAACTTATCGCGATGAATCACTCTGGAACTACGAAGCGAACGTCAAGTACAGCCGTCGCGGTATCACCTTCAACGCGGCCGCTTTCTACAACGACATCAAGAACCTGCAGGTCACGGCCGACGCGGGTAGCTGTTCGTCGCGCGTCGTATTCAACGTGCCCAAGGCACATGCCAAGGGCGTCGAAGCGGAATTGAGCGCGCGTCCGATGCAGGGCCTCGAACTGTCTTTCGCGGGAAGCATCACCGACGCCAAGTTCGACAGCAGCGTCACCACCACCACCGGTGTGGTCATCGCGGGCATTCGCGATGGCAATCGCCTGCCCACTGTGCCGCGCTACCAGCTGGCCGGCACCGGGACCTACACCGTGCCGCTCGGCGATGGTCGCGAGTGGTTCACCACTGCCAGCGTCCAGCGCATCGGCAGCCGCTTCACCCAGCCAGGCGACCAGGAACCGGGCGCGGGCCTGATCCCGAACGCGCTGTTCTTCGATCCGGTGACTGGTGCCTACGGGTCAGGCGTGAACAACTTCGGCTCACTCAAGCTTCCGGCCTATACGCTGGTCAACGTCTCCACTGGCGTGAACCTTGGTCGCGGGGTCGAGGTGCAGCTCTTCGCGAACAACCTGTTCGACAAGAAGCCGCTGCTGTCGTTCGATCGTGAGCGCGGCGCCCGCGCGCGGATTGGCTACAACATCGGCCAACCGCGCACGATCGGCGTCACCGCCCGCTTCAAGTTCGGTCAGTGACTCGGTCCGGCGGTCGCCCGCCGGGCCTGACAACCAGCCGGCGGGGCGCGCTCGGCCTGCTCGGCGGGGCGATCGGCGCACCCGCCGTCTTGCGCGCCGCGCCGCTGGGCTCGTCGGGCCGAATCGTCGTGGTCGGGGCCGGCGTGTTTGGCGCCTGGACGGCGGAGCACCTCCGCCGTTCCGGGCACCACGTCACGCTGGTTGACGCCTTCGGCCCCGCCAACAGCAAGGCCTCTTCAGGAGGCGAAAGCCGCCTCACTCGCGCGGCCTACGGCAAGGACCTGGTCTACAGCCGAATGGCGCTCGCCAGCCTCGCTGAGTGGAAGGCGCTCAGCGCCGTCGCGGGCCTCCCGATCCTGCATCAGTGCGGGGTGCTGTTCTTCTTCCCGCGTGAGGAAGCTTATCTGACGGACAGCGTTGTCGCGCATCGCCAGCTGAACATCCCGAGTGAACTGCTCGACCGGGCGGCGCTCGCGCGGCGTTTTCCGATGATTGACTTCGATGGCATCGTCGCCGGCCTGTTCGAGCCGCAGTTCGGCGCCTTGATGGCGCGCCGTGCGGTGCAGACGCTGGTGCAGCGGTTCGTGGCTGCTGGTGGCGAATATCGGGAAGGGCAGGTGCTTCCACCGGGAGCAACCTCGAATCGCCTGGCCACCCTACGCCTGAGCGACGGCGGTGAACTCGCCGCGGATAAATTCGTGATCGCCGCAGGGCCTTGGCTCCCCAAGCTGCTGCCCGACCTGCTCGGCCGCCGGATCGTCGCGACCCGGCAGGAGGTTTTCTATTTCGCTCCGCCGACCGCCGATCCACGCTTCGAACCCGCCGCAATGCCTGGCTGGGCCGACTTCAACGGCGGTGACATCTTCTACGGCTTCCCCGATCTGGAGGCGCGCGGCGTCAAGTTCGCCCATGATGCGCATGGGGTGGAAGTCGATCCAGACACTCAGAGCCGCCGTCCGACGGATGCCGCGCTCGCCGAGGTGATCGCGTACCGGGACCGCCGCTTCCCGGCCCTGCGCGGCGCGCCGCTGCTCTCGGCGGAGGTCTGCCAATATGAGAACAGCTCGAACGGTCACTTCCTGATCGATCGCCATCCGCAATGGAGCGACACGGTGCTGGTCGGCGGCGGCTCGGGCCACGGGTTCAAGCACGGTCCGGAAGTGGGCCGCCTTGCCGCTGGACTGGCGCTCGGAGGCTCACGCCTCGATCCACGTTTTCGGCTGGACACCAAGGCGTTGGCCCAGGCCCGGGCCGTTCATTGAGGCCGGACAAGAGGCCGGATCAGCCGGCCTCTTGTCCGAACAGATCAGAACTTCGCGCCGACCCTCAGTCCGATCGTCCGTGGCGCCCCCGGCACCACCAGCACGCGCGTGCAGCTCGAGCAGGCAACGCCGCGGCTCAGGTCGTTGCGCTTGTCGAACAGGTTTTGCGCGACCAGCTCGATGTTCCACCGGCGGAAGTCGAGGCCGGCCGCGACGTCGAACAGCGCGAACGACCGCAGATTGCCCAGGATGGTGCGCGGGTTGGCCTGGGTCGGGGGTGCGCCGACGAGGTCGATCAGCGTACGCAGGGTGGCGGGGGCAGAGCTCTGGTACGAGACCGCCCCTTGCAGATGCGCTTTCGCATCGCTCAGCACCGGCCAGCTATACCGCGCGGTAAGGTTGCCCTTGAACTTGGGCGTAATCGGTAGCCGCGACCCACTCGGAGCGGCGGTGTAGCTTGCGCTGCAGTCCGCCGTTGCATCGCGGACATCGGAGCAGATGTTCCCCTTGGTTTTCGCGTCGGTGTAGGCACCGGTTGCGTTGATGGACCAGCCGCCGCCGATGTAGCTGATGTCGGTCTCGACCCCGTTGATCTTGGCATCGCGGCCATTCTGGATCTGGGTGAAGCTGTTCTCGCCCAGGAAGCTGAACTGGAACTTCTTCCACTGCTGGTGATAGATGGCACCGTTCCAGCGCCATCCACGCCCGAAGCTCGTCTTCCAGCCCAGTTCGTAGTTGCTCAGGTAATCCGGCTCATACGGGGGCAGGGTGCCGCGCCGGTTGATTCCGCCCGGGCGGAAGCCGCGCGACCAGGTGGCGTAGAACATGACGTCCTTGGACGCCTTGTACTGCGCGTTCAGGCGGTGGATGAAGCCGTTGCCCTTGGCCCGCTTGGGCACCAGCTTGCCATTCTCGGAGTCCGCGAGGTTGGTGCAGGGCGTTCCGGCAATCGCACCGGCGGTGATCAGCGTCGTGTCCGTGCCGTTCAGCTGTGAATCGCGAAGCGTGTCGCCGCTGGCGGTGTAGCAGCCTGCGACGCCGGTCTTGGTGCTGCCCGCGCCATTGGGGGGCGGGTTTCCGTCGGCACCCTGGAAGAAGGCCGGGTCGCGACCGAAACCGAAGAAGCCGAACAGCGAGTTGTCATATTTGAACACGCGGCCGCCGGCCGTGAGGGTCAGCTTGGGCGTGACATCCAGGCTCGCCTCGCCGAACAGGGCATAGTCCTTGTCGATCCGCTTCTGCTTGGTCAGCCACAGCGTGCCGGGCAGGCCGTTGACTGACAGATTGGGTGCCAGATTGTCGATCAGGTAGTTCTGGAAGATGTCGTTCGACTGGCGCTGGTAGAAAGCGCCGGCGATCACCCGGAAGGGGTTCGACTGCGGGCTGGCGATGCGCAGCTCGTGGCTCATCTTCTTGAAGTTGTCGGTCGCGTCGATGTGCTGGCGCGGGTCGATGTTGTTGCCGGCGGCGTCCTGGTAATAGAAATAGCCGAGGCCGCCGTAGGCCGAATACAGCTGGTCGTAGGCGTCGGCATAATCCGAATAGTCGCTCGATGTGAACGTCGGGCGATGCAGATAGGCACCGGCATAGGTCACGTCGAAGTTGCCGACCTTGCCCTCGACCGTCAGCGCGGCCTGGGTGAACTTGTCCTTGCGCACCTCGGGGAACAGCCGGTCGATCTTCAGGTCGCCCAGCTTCGGGTCATAGAAGAAGACGCCGTCCGCCTTCAGGTTCTGGTGCATGATGGTCGGCGTGACCGTCCAGTTCTCGTCCAGGTCGATCTTCAGCGCCGCGCGCCCGCCATACACCCGCTGGTCGTTGAAGTTGTTCTTCACCAGGTTGCGGTTGTTCACCGTCACGTCCGGAATGGACGAGAAGATGTAGTAGGTCCGCTGGCCAGCGACATTGTCGATATAGCCCGCGTCCTTCTGGTAGAAGGCAACTCCGCGGAAGGCGATGTTGCGGGTGATCGGCAAGTTGATCATCCCCTCCAACTTCCCCCCCACCCCACCGTGGGCGACGCTGTTGATTTCGGCGTCGACGCGGCCCGAGGTCACGCTCAGTTCGGGCTTGTTGGTGATGATGCGTATCGTGCCGGCCTGGCTCGACGCTCCGTAGAGGGTGCCCTGCGGCCCGGCGAGACTCTCGATGCGAGCCACGTCGTAAATGTGGACGTCGAGCGTGCCGCCGATGGTTGTGACTGGTTGCTCGTCAAGGTACGTCCCGACGCTGGGCAGCGAGCCCGAGTGGTTGCCATCGCCGCCAGTCGCAACGCCACGCATGTAAACGGTGGTGAGGCCTGGCTGCGCGGTCTGGAAGCTGACCGACGGCAGCTGCTTGGTATAATCTTCGAAGTTGGAGATGTTCAGCTGATCTAGGCGGCGGGTGCCGATCGCTTGCACGCTGATCGGCACGTTTTGAAGATTCTCTTCGCGCTTCTGCGCGGTCACGACGATCTCTGTGGTGTCAGGGGCGAATCCGTCGGCTCGGCTCTGTTGCTGAGGAGTTGGTGGCGTATTGTTGACACCTCCAGCCGCGCCAGACTGCTGGGCGATGGCGGGCGTAGCCAGCGCCGTGGAAGCGAGAATAAGCGCGCGCAGCGTGTGATTCGTCACAATGTCCCCCTGCTCAACTGCAGGGCCGCAGTGCGCCAAATCGCGAGGCTGATGTCAACGGCGTTACGGTTCCGTGCCGATCTTTCGGCGCTCAGCGTTGCTCTGGGGCCGCTGGGTAGGCATCGAGCGTCGCCCCGAGCGCCTGCTTCAATGGCTGCAGCCACGCCTCGTAGGCGCGCCATTCCTCGGTCCCGCCGCGGTAGATGGGCTGGCGCACCTGCTCGCTGCTGGCGGTGCGCACGGCCCGCTCCGTCTTGTAGAATTCGAGGCAGGCCTGCTCGAACGGGAGGCCGCAGCTTTCAAGCAGGCGCCGGACCTCGGCTTCAGTATCCGAGACCATGCTCTCGTAGATAACCCGGTGCACGCGTCCGGGTAGTACAGCGTCAACATGCCCCATCAGCCGGACGTAATCGGCGTAATAACTGCCCATGTCGGCCAAGTCGTAGCTGAAGGGCTGCCCCTGCGCGAAGTGCTGGCGGAAATTGGCAAAGCCGCAGCCCAGCGGATGTCGGCGGGCGTCGATGATCTTCGCGTTCGGAAGCACCAGGGCAATGAACGGCACGTACAGCCAGTTGTTCGGCAATTTGTCGATGAAGAACGGGCGATCGGTTCGTCGCTGAACGCCAGCTCGCTTGAGATATTCTCGGCCCGCCGCGGCGAGTGCTTCAGCATCCATCTGCCTTACGCATCCGGGATAGCCGGGCTGCTCGCGGGCGATCGCGGGCAGATCGGGCAGCTCACTCGTTCCTTCGACCCGGCTGTGCGAGCTCAATATCTGTTCAACGAGGGTTGAGCCCGCGCGCGGCATACCGACGATGAAGATCGGGTCCGCTGCCAGGAACCCCAATCCGGCAGCTCGCGCGAACAGTTCGGGGGTAAACACCTCGATGGCCCGGTCGACGGCCTTGCTGATCGTCGCCGGATCATAGGGCAATCGCTCGCGCCGAAGGCGGTTACCTTCCACATAGTGGCGAAACGCGCGCACTGCGTCACGTTCGTCATGGAACGCCTTGCCAAGCGCGAAGTGCAAGTGGAATCGATCCTCTGGCGTCAACTCAGCCGTTTCCAGCATCTGCTCCATCGTGCCACGATCGGAGTCGGTGAACCGAACGGTCTTAAGGTTCGCCAGACTCCACCAGGCTTCCCCCAGCTGCGGCCGCAGCTCTATCGCCCTGCGATAGGCGGCGATCCCGTCCACCTGCTGCCCGACCGTCTTGAGCATATGTCCAAGGCTCAGCCAGACCCGCGGCTGGTTTGGCACTCGGGCAAGCACATTCTCGTACAGGGCGATTGCCTCGTCGAAATCGCCGAGCCGCCCAAGGGTTGCGGCCTTGAGGTTGAAGTGACCGATGTCATCGGGCTCGGCCTCGAACACTTGTTCGAGCAGCGGCAGCGCTTCGGCGGCGCGCCCCGTCCGGGCCAGCACCAGCGCCAGGTTCGCTCGTGCGGGCGTGAAGCCAGGAGAAATTTCGATTGCCCGCCGCAACAGGGTTTCGCTGTCACCCATGCGGCCGATCCGCGCCGCCAACTCCGCAAGCATCCGGATGGCCCGAACCTCAAAGGGATCGTCCTTGAGGTAACTTTTCAGAAGCCGTTCAGCGACATCCAGCCGCTCACTATTCAGTGCTAACGCCGCCTCCATCAGGCGCGGGTCAGTTCCGGGATGCAGCAGTGGGGCAGGGGCGGTGGACATTGCCAGCGACCTTAGCCACGAGCGTGCGTCAGGCAAGCAGCGCCGGATGAGCGCGTTACCGCTTTGAAACCTCTGCTGCCCGATCTTGTTGACGAATGGTTGGCGGAGAATTTGGTGGGCGCGATCTGGACGGAGCATTACTGCCATCCGGGGGGCTGGAAGCAGTCGTTCGATCCCCCTCCGGTGCATGCGCTCCTGGAGCGCGCAGCCGCCAATTGGCCCAACCGTGTTGCCCTGGATTTCTATGGCAGGTCAACGACATATGCGGCGCTACTCGATCGAGCTCGCCACGTTGCCAAGGGGCTGCAATCCCTGGGGTTACAAGGCAAGCGCGTCGGCCTTTTCCTTCCTAACACCCCGCACTACCCCGCAGCCTTCTACGGCGCGCTTCTGGCCGGCGCGACGGTGGTCAACTTCTCGCCGCTCTACTCGCCTGACGAGGTTCTCGCGCAGACGCGGAATAGCGGCATTGAAGCGATCGTCTGCCTCGACCTGAAGCGGCTCTGGCCACCCATTCAGCGGCTCCTCGATGAGCGGGCGGTCTCCCGCGTCATCGTGGGTGACCTTGCCGAGGTCCTGCCTTGGCCCCAAGCGCTCGGGTTTCGGCTCCTGAAGCGTGGGGATCGCCAAAAGCTGCAAGGCGACGCGCGTATCAGCCGCTGGTCCGAGCTTCTTGCCAACGATGGTGCACCTGCGCCGGTGTCGGTCGAGCCAGCCAAGGATCTGGCGCTGATCCAGTTTACTGGCGGCACGACCGGGGTGCCGAAGGGTGCGGCTCTCACGCATGCCAACCTGTCGGTGAACGCACTGCAGCTCGAAGCGATCGATCCGACGCCGCGCGGGCAGGAGTCCCGCGTCCTTGGTTGCCTGCCGCTCTTCCACATCTTCGCCATTGCCGCGATCCTCAATCGCTCGGTGCTTGGCGGTGCGGAGATCGTGCTTCTGCCGAAGTTCGAGGCGAGGGAGGCGCTCGCCGCGCTTAAGCGCCGACGCTGCACGGATTTCGCGGGCGTGCCGGCCATGTTCCAGGCAATGATTGAGGATCCGGCCTTCACCGCCGACGCCTTCACCGACCTCAAGCAGGCCTTCTCCGGCGGCGCCGCAATGACCCCTGCACTCAAGGAAAGGTTTGAGGCGGCGAGCGGCAGTCGCGTCCTTGAAGGCTATGGCATGACAGAGAGTGCCGGCGTCGTCTCGGTCAACCCGTACGAAGGCGAGGCCCGCGCCGGAACGGTGGGCCAGCCGCTTCCCGCCACGCTTATTCGAATCGTCGGCGAGGACGGTGCGGAACAGCCGCTCGGGCAGGCGGGTGAGATCGTCGTAAGTGGTCCTCAAATCATGCAGGGCTATTGGCGGCCAGAGCAGAAGACCATCGAACCGCTCGCCAACGGTGAGTTCCGCACCGGCGACATCGGCATCATCGAAGCCGACGGTTACGTCCGCATCGTCGACCGCATCAAGGACATGATCAACGTCGGCGGCTTCAAGGTCTTCCCCAGTCAACTGGAGGCGGTGCTCGCCAGTCACCCGGCTGTTGAGGAAGCAATCGTGGTTGCCTCACCCGACGAGCGCGTTGGAGAGCGGCCTTATGCCTTCGTCGTGCTGAAGGACGGTGTCTTCGCCACGCCAGCGGACCTAAGTGCCTTTCTGGCAGGTCACGTAGGCAAGCATGAGCGCCTCGCAGGTCTCGAGCTTCGTGACGCGTTGCCCCGCACCATGATCGGCAAGCCTGATCGAAAAGCCCTCGCGGCAGCGGAACGTGCCCGAGTAGAAGGGGGCGTCATCTGATCAGCGATAGCGCGCGGAGGTGATCTCCGCCTGAAAGAAAGGCAGGTAGTCCGGCGTTCCGTAGTGATTGCCAATGCTTACGCGGCTGGGAACGGTGAAACCGCCGAAGCGATGTTCGGCCTTTACGGTGCCGCCGAATGGCTGCAGTTGGAAGCGCTTCTCCGGATTGGCGTTGCTCCATCGCTGTCCCACCATTTCGCGGACGCCGCCATTCTGATCAAAGGAGAGGCGATTGGTAATCGGTCCTGCAATCGTCGGCAGGGTCACTTCCGCCTGATTGGGCCCGACTTCCCGCCACACCGCGCCGGCTTGCGGCAGCAGCGCGCTGGGAACCCAGATCGCTTCTGCGGCGGCCCGGAAAGCCGCCGAACGCACAAGGTCGGGCTCAGCGCTGAGCTCATTCGCGACCGGTACTAGGCCCGCCACCCAAAATCGGGTCCACGCGATGCCCGCGTGAAGGCCGTCGGAACCGGTGATGGCCATTCCGCCTCGTCGCATTCGTGGCTGCCAGAGGAATGAGCTTCGCGTCGGCGCCAGTGTCTGCTCGGCGGTCATCTCGAAGGACCGGGCTGTTGCGGCCGTGTCGCCGAGCAGGAACGTCCCTCGCATCTGCAGCTCGACCGTGCTGACCAGCGGCGTGCCAGGTGCGATGGCGTGGCGGAAGTAACGCTGCACGACCTCCGGCAAACCAGCAATCAGCCGCTCGTCGAATACTCCTGTCGGCGTCGGCGCCCCCGATATGATCCCGCGGCGGACCTTTTCCTCGTCCCGTGCCGCGGACCAGCGATAGGCGGCTCCGCCAATGGCTGCAGTACCCAGCAGCGCTGGAAGGGAAATCGCAAGAGCTCGAACTAGCCGCATGCCCTGCTTCTAAAAGAATGATCAATTGACCGCATTCACCCAGGTCAGATCGACCGCGCGACCAGCTCCTTCATGATCTCGCTGGTTCCGCCATAGATCCGTGCCACGCGGCTGTCGCGCCACAGCCGGGCAATCGGATATTCGTTCATGTAGCCGGCGCCGCCGTGCAGCTGCAGCGCCATGTCGCACAGCTGGAACTGAGTTTCGGAATGCCACAGCTTGGCCGCGCTTGCCTCGGCGGCGGTCAGCTGGCCCTTTACATGCCGCGCGATGGCCCAGTCGAGATGCGCCCAGCCGACCTGCAGCCGAGCCTTCATGTCGGCCAGCGTGAAGCGGGTGTTCTGGAACTCGAACACTGTCTTGCCGAATGCCTTGCGGTCTTTGGTAAACTCGACCGCCAGGTCGAACGCCCGCTGCGCGGCGCCCTGGCACTGGACTGCGATCGACAGACGTTCCTGTGGCAACTGGCTCATCAGCATGACAAAGCCGCCATTTTCCTGGCCAAGCAGGCGGTCGGCGGGCAGGGCGACGTCGCTGAAAAACAACTCGCTAGTGTCGTTGCCGTGAAGTCCGATCTTGTCGAGGTTGCGGCCACGGGTGAAACCCTCGTCCTCACGGTCGACAAGGAAGAGGCTGATGCCTCGCGCGCCGCCTTCCTCGGTCGTCCGCGCGCAGACGATCACCAGGTCGGCGCTCTGCCCGTTGGTGATGTAGGTCTTGCTTCCGTTTAGCCGCCAGCCGTTCCCATCCCTGCGGGCGATCGTCTTCATGCCCTGGAGATCGCTGCCGGCTGCGGGTTCGGTCATGGCGATGGCGGTGATCACTTTCCCAGTCACCATGCCGGGGAGCCAGCGCTGCTTCTGCTCCTCGCTGCCGTAGGCGATCAGGTAGTCGGCGACGATGTCGCTCTGCAGGGTCCAGCCGACCGCCGAGCCCGCGTAGGACACTTCCTCATCGACGATCGCGTTCCAGCTGAAGTCGAGGCCCGGCCCGCCATAGGCTTCGGGGACCCCGGGGCAGAGCAAGCCAGCGGCACCGGCCGCCTCCCACGCCTCGCGCTCCACGATGCCCTCGCGTTCGTGCCGCTCCATATCGAGGTCGCCGACGATCCGGCGTACCGTTTCGCGGAACGCCGCCTGATCCTCGTCGAAGATGACGCGTGTGCTGGTATCGAGCATGGCTCCTCCTTGAACCGCGCAGGCTAGTGGGTAGAGCGGCAGAGGAGAAGAGGGACACGCATGGCCGGACCGCTTGAAGGACTGACGGTCATCGAGATGGCGGGGCTCGGCCCGGGTCCGTTCGCCGGCATGATGCTTGCCGATCACGGCGCCCGCGTGATCCGCGTCGAGCGGCCGGGCAATCTGTCGGTCCCCAACGACCCGCTGACCCGCAACCGCGAAAGCATCGCACTCGACCTCAAGCAGGATGCGGGGAGGGCAATCGTCCGGCGTCTGGCCGCTCGGGCCGACGGCCTGATCGAAGGCTATCGGCCCGGAGTGATGGAGAGACTAGGCCTCGGCCCCGACGACCTGCTGAGTGCGAATCGGAAACTGGTCTACGGCCGGGTCACGGGCTGGGGACAGGAGGGTCCGCTGGCGCAGGCCGCCGGCCACGACATTAACTATCTGGCGCTCACCGGCCTGCTGTCCTGCATTGGCGAGGCCGACCGACCACCGGTGCCGCCACTCAACCTTGTGGCCGATTATGCCGGTGGCGGGCTGATGCTGGCATTCGGCATGGTCAGCGCATTGCTGGCGGTGCAGCGCGGCGCCGAAGGCCAGGTGATCGATGCCGCGATGACCGACGGTGCGGCGCTGACCGGAGCTCTGATCTTCGGCCTGCGCGCCGCCGGCCTATGGCGCGACGAACGGGGGGCCAATCTGCTCGACGGCGGTGATCCGATCTACGGTTGCTACGTCTGCGCTGACGGACTGGACGTCAGCGTGGGCGCCATCGAGCCGCAATTCCGCACCGCCCTGTTTGCCGGCCTGAAGCTCTCACCGGGGGCGACGAAGAGCGAAATCGCCGCCGCATTTGCCGGGCGCCCGCGATCCGCTTGGCTCGAGTGCTTCGAAGGCACCGACGCCTGTGTCGCACCAGTGCTCGGCCTGGGCGATGCGCCCGGTCATCCGCACAATCGAGCACGTGAGACTTTCGTCGAAGTGGGCGGCGTGATCCAACCCGCGCCCGCGCCGCGCTACTCCGCCACGCCAAACGACGCTCCGCGCGCTCCTCGACGGGAAGGTGAAGATGGCCCGTCCATCCTGGCGGAGTTCGGCTTCTCGGAGTCCGAGGTCGCCAGACTGCGCGACGAGCAGGTTCTGCGATGAACCCGCTTTATGCCGCGATGCCGGTCAGCATCTTCGAGCGGATGAGCCTTGCCGCCGCAGCGCACGGCGCCGTGAATCTCGGCCAGGGCTTTCCCGATTTCGGCTGGCCCGAACCGCTGGTGGAAGAAGCCGCCCGCCTGCTTACGCACGGCAGCAATCAATATCCTCCCTCGCGCGGGCTTCCGGCCCTTCGCCAGTCCGTCGCCGACCATTATCGCCGCCATCAGAACCTCGACCTCAACGCCGACAATGTCCTGATCACCAGCGGCGCGACCGAGGCGATCGCCGCCGCCATATTCGCGCTGATTGAAGCGGGCGATGAAGCCATCGTCATCGCACCCGCCTATGACGCCTACGCGCCGCTCATCCGCCGCGCCGGGGGAATGGTCCGCGAAGTTGCCCTGCGCCCGCCTCACTGGCGGATCAACGAGGCCGCACTTGCCGCCGCCGTCACGTCCCGCACCCGACTGCTCGTCCTCAACAATCCGCACAACCCTACAGGCCGCCTGTTCGACGCCGCCGAGCTTGCCGCCGTCGCGCGGGTGGCGGAGGCCCACGATCTCCTCGTCCTTGCTGACGAGGTGTGGGAGCATGTCCTGCCAGAGGAGCGGAGTTTCACCCCCTTCGCCGCCTTGCCCGGCATGGCGGTGCGGACGCTCAAGTGCGGCTCGGCCGGGAAGATCTTCTCGCTGACCGGGTGGAAGGTCGGTTGGCTGGTTGCCCCACCAGAAATCGCGACACTTGCCGCCAAGGCCCACCAGTTCCTGACCTTCGCCACCGCGCCGAACCTCCAGGCCGCCGTTGCCTTCGGCCTGGGGCAGGACGAATGGCTGCCTATCATGCGGCGGGCGTTCACCCGTGCCCGTGATCGGCTGGCCGACGCCCTCTCCAAAGCCGGCTACGCTCTGCTGCCGAGCGAAGGCACCTACTTCCAGTGTGTCGACCTCACTGCGTCAGGCATTTCGCTCGATGACCAGGCATTCGCCACCCTTGCGGTCGAGCAAGCCGGTGTCGCCGTCATTCCCTTGTCGCCCTTTTACGAGGATGCGCCGGCCGCCAATCTCGTCCGCCTTTGCTTCGCCAAAAAGGAGGAGACCATCGTCGCCGGTCTCGCCGCGATGCTGCGCGCGCGGGAGCTCGCGAGCGGCTAGACCCTAACGTCCATCTCAATCCGCCGGCGGACGATCGGGTCCTTTGGCGGATTGACCAGCAGCTTCCACCGGCGTTTGTGCCGGCTGTTCCAGGCTACGAGTTCGTCGGCCTTGAGCGGTTGGGCGATGAGGAAGCCTTGCGCCGTATCGCAGCCCATCTCGCGCAGCATCGCCAGTTGTTCGGGAGTCTCGACGCCCTCCGCCGTCGCGGTCAGCCCAAGGCCGTGCGCCAGATCGATGACGCTTTTCACGATCACGCGGCTGTCGTTGCTGCCCACCATGTCGGCGACGAACACCCGGTCGATCTTCACATCGGTGAAGGGTAACTGCTTCAGCTGCACGAGGGTCGAATAGCCGGTCCCGAAGTCGTCGATAGCAAGTCCGATGCCCTTGATCCGGAAGCGGGTCAGCGTGTCCATCAGCTTGACCAGTGGCTGGGTCGCTCCCTCGGTGAGCTCCAGCACCAGGCGATCGGTGGGGACGTCAAGCGCACGGCACATCCGCTCTACGAGGTCGGGAAAGTCGAGGTGCTGCAGCGACAAAGCGGAAATGTTGAAGGCGATGGCCGTGTCCAGGCCTTGTGAACGCCAGTCGAGCCATTGCCGCAGCGTCGTCCGGAGACCCCATTGCGTCAGCTGGTCGATCAACCCGTGGCGCTCGGCCAAAGGGACGAAGCGGGACGGGGCCACCTGTCCGAACTTCGCATCTTCCCAGCGCACCAGTGCCTCGACCCGGATCAGCCGCCCGTTATCGAGCGCGACCTTGGGCTGGTAGGCCATGGTCAGCCGCCCGTTGAGCAAGGCTCGCTCGAACCCGTCGAGCAGCGCGATATCCTTGCGACTGGTCATCGCGCGGGCGCGGGACGCACCTCCTTCAATATTTCTTCCAGCTCATGCAGCCTGGTCGGCTTCTCGAGCGGCCCTACCATGTTGAGGCCGAGCGCTTCTCCGAGCCGGAAGGCGCTGTCCAGCACGCGCCGGTCGAACCCGGAGATGATCAGAACAGGCCCGCTGAAGGATTCGGCGGACAGGAAACGCAGCAACTCGACACCATCCATTCCCGGCATTCCAAGGTCGAGCGCAACGGCGTCCGGCCGCTCCTCATGGAACTGCCGCTGGAAGTCCGTTTCGTTCGTCCCGATCGCAGCCTGGTACCCAGTCTCATGCGCAGCCGAAGCCACGAACGCCGCCAGCGCCGGTTCATCGTCGATCAGCAGCAGGCGCGGCCGCTCCATTGTCATCATTTCTCCTCAGCTGGCTTCCCTTGCGCTGCGAGTAGCTGCGAGGTCAAACCGAGTCTGCGTTCATGTTCGCCGTTACACCTTCTTAACCCTGACAAGCGCATGATAGTTCGCTCAAAGCGCCTCCGAAGGGGATAATTGGTGTTCGTTTCCCTTATACGCCGAAAGGGTCGCAAGCCCGCCAGCGAAGAAGCGGCGTTCGAGTCGACGACCTTTTCGCTCAGCACCAACGTGCCTCGCCCCGTGGAACGGCGTGAGGAGGACCGGGTGCTCTCGACCCTTCAGGTCGGCAAGCTCGTCAGCGTCGGTGGTGAGCAACTCATCCGCATTCGCAATGTCTCGGCCGGCGGGCTCATGGCCCAGTGCGGTGCAAGTCCCCCCGTCGGCGATGCGGTGGAGGTCGAGTTCTCGGGGCAGAAGATCCCGTCGAGCGTGGTCTGGATCCGCGAAGGCACCGTCGGCATCAAGTTCGATCAGAATGTGGACCTTGGAGAGCTGCTCGCCGGCCGCAAGCCGCGCCACGGGTTTCGCCCGCGTCCACCTCGCCTCCAGGTCGATTGCCGCGCCTCGGTCAAGGTCGGCAAGACCTTCTACACCTGCAACGTGCATGACATCTCGCTCGGCGGTATGAAGGTCGAGCCGATCAATGAATATTGCCTGGGCAAGAAGGTGGTGGTGGTCATCGAGAGCCTGCGCCCGGTGAAGGGCGAGGTCCGCTGGTACTCCGACCGGCGTGCCGGCATCGTGTTCGACGAGGAACTGCGCTTCGAGGAGCTGGCCGAATGGATCGGCAAGCGGCTCGAGGTCGCCAGTCTGAAAGCCGTTCACAAGAGCCGCTAGTTTCCGGCCAACCGACACCCTACATCCCGCTCAGATCAGAGCGGAGAACATCATCATGGCGGAAAGCCAAGCAATTCTGGCCGGCGGCTGCTTCTGGTGCACGGAAGCCGTGTTCCTCGACGTCGTCGGCGTGCGCAGCGTCGAGAGCGGCTACATCGGCGGCCAGACGGTCAATCCGACCTACAAGCAGGTTTGCGGCGGCGACACCGGCCATGCCGAGGCCATCCGCATCACCTTCGATGAGGCGCAGGTCAGCTACGCCGACCTGCTCGACATATTCTTCGCCACCCACGATCCGACCCAGCTCAACCGGCAGGGCAACGACGTGGGCACGCAGTATCGCTCGGCAATCTTCCCACTGGACGAAGAACAGGCGGAGATCGCTCGCGCCAAGATTGCGGAACATAACGAGGATCATGGTGGCAGGATCGTCACCACGATCGAGCCGCTGACCGACTGGTATCCGGCGGAAGACTATCACCAGGATTATTGGGCGAACGAAGGCCAGCGCAATCCTTACTGCATGGCCGTCATTCCGCCCAAGCTGCAGAAGCTCAGAAAGAGCTTCCAGAACCGGCTGAAGAGTCAGGCCGGGGCGGCGGCCTAGCCCAGCTTGCTCAAGCCAAAGGCGGTCAGGAAACCGCTGACGGCGATCAGGCCGGCATAGTCGTGGGTTCCCTCGAATGCTTCGGGGACCATCGTGTCCACGATCATCGCGAGGATTGCACCGGCGGCGAGCGCCTGCACGAAGGCGACCGCCGCCGGATCCACCCCGGCAAAGGCGATGTAGCCGATCAGCGACGCAAGACCGGAAATGACCGCGATTCCGGTCCACAGCCCGAAGTTGTAGGCCGCGCTCTTGCCTTCGGACTTCAGGCCGGCCGCGCTCGATAGGCCTTCTGGCAGGTTCGACAGGAACACGGCCGCAACCGCTACAAGGCCGACTGAGCCTCCCTCGATGAGGCTGACGCCGATCACGATGGATTCAGGAATGCCGTCGAGAAGGGCGCCAAGGGCCAGCGCCATGCCGTTCTCGGGATTCTTATCGGCTTCCTTTTGCCGCTTGCCCTCTGCGCCACTGCGCTTTCGGTGGCGGGCGCCGCGGTGGGCGAGGATCAGATTGGCCACGGTGTAGATCGCCGCGCCTCCCAGGAAGCCGCCGGCAACCGGAAGAAAGCCGCCGCGCTGCCAGGCTTCCTCCATCAATTCGAAGGACAAGGCGGAGATCAACACGCCGGCACCGAATGCCATGATGGCCGCGATCAGGCGTTGGGGCAGCTTCAGATACCAGCCGATCGCGGCGCCGATCAGCAACGCAGATCCCGACAGCAATCCCCAAAGTCCCGCCTGGATCGCCATCGGCATGCGCGTTCTCCCTATGCGGCAGCCCGTCGCAGCCGATCGTTGATCGCCGTTCCGAGACCCTCGTCCGGCACCGGGGCAACGGCGATGGCGTCCACAGGTTGCGCATCGGCGCGATGAAGGCAGGCGAACAGGCGTGCGGCAGCCTCGGTGAGATCGCCGCTGGCGCTCAGCGTATCGTCACCCGTGATCGCTCCGAAGCCGATCAGCCATTCACCATCACGCCGCTGAGTCGCATTCAGCCGCACCGGCTTGGTCGGTGCATAATGGCTGGCCATCATTCCGGGCGCCTCGATATCCCCGGATCCCGTCCGTTCGGCGCCCTCGATCAGCAGCGGACCGGGCCGGAGCAGCCGGAGCCTGCCGTCCGTGACCGCGACGATGGTGCTCTCCAGCCCGCGCTCGGTCGGGCCGCCGTCGAGGATCAGCGCAATCCGGCCAGACAGGCTGGCGAACACGTGCTGAGCAGTGGTCGGGCTGATCCGTCCGCTCGCATTGGCGGATGGCGCGGCGAGCGGCCGGCCGGTTGCGCGGAGCAGTGCCTGCATGACGGGGTGGGCGGGAACCCGCAGCGCAATGCTCGGCAGCCCCGCCGTCACCAGGCTGGAAATACCTGCGTCGTCCAGTAGCGGCACGACGAGGGTCAATGGGCCGGGCCAGTGCGCCTCGGCCAGCCGCCTTGCCGCGGCGTCGAACTCACCAAGCTTTTCGGCGGAGGCGAGGTCGGGCACGTGCACGATCAACGGGTTGAAGCTCGGCCGGCCCTTGGCGGCGTAGATGCGCGCCACCGCCTCGCCATTGGTGGCATCGGCGGCGAGGCCGTAGACCGTCTCCGTAGGTACCGCGACCAGCTGGCCGGCAAGGATCAGGTCCGTGGCTTGCGCAAGGGCAGCCTCGTCGAATGCCCGTATCTCGGTCCCTTCACCCGTCATCTTCCCGCCGCTATGGCAAAGGGCAACAGCTCACAAGGGAATGGTAATGGCCTTCCGGTGCCCAGTTCAGGAACAGCGCTTCGTCCTCGACCACGTCGTGGGGATCGGCGAACTCACCAATGACAGCGATATCGTCGACGCGGTGCTCGAAGGCGCGGCCCAATATGCCGAAGGAGAAGTGGAGCCCCTGAACCGCATCGGCGACGAAGTCGGAGCGAAATGGTCTCCCGAGAGCGTCGCCATGCCCGCTGGCTTCCACGATGCCTACCGGCACTTCGTCGAAGGCGGCTGGATGACGATCAGCGCGCCCGAAGAAGCGGGCGGGCAGGGCCTTCCCCTGGCACTCGGCGCCGCCGTGATGGAGGACCTCAACGCCGCCAACCTCGCCTTCGCGCTCTGCCCGATGCTCAGCATGGGCGCCATCGAGGCGCTGCAGGCGCACGGCTCCGATAAGCAGAAGGCAGACTATCTCGGCAAGATCGTGTCGGGGGAATGGCCCGCTACCATGAACCTGACCGAGCCGCAGGCCGGTTCCGATGTCGGCGCGCTCAAAAGCAAGGCGGAGCCCAACGGCGACGGCTCATGGCGCATCACGGGCCAGAAGATCTACATCACCTATGGCGAGCACGACCTGGCCGATAACATCATCCATCTCGTGCTGGCCCGCACACCCGACGCGCCGGTCGGCACGCGCGGCATCTCGCTGTTCCTGGTGCCCAAGATCCTGCCGGACGGCAGCCGCAACGACGTCCGCTGTGCCTCGATCGAACACAAGTTGGGCATCCATGCTTCACCAACCTGCGTCATGGCCTATGGCGACGAAGGCGGGGCAATCGGCTGGCTGATCGGGCCCGAGCACGGCGGCATGCGCGCCATGTTCACCATGATGAACAACGCGCGCCTCAATGTCGGACTGCAAGGCGTGGGGATCGCCGAACGCGCCACGCAGCGGGCTGTCGAATATGCGCTGGGGCGGGTCCAGTCGGCCCGGGCGGGCGCTGTCAGCCGCGATGCGGTCGCCATCGCCGATCACCCGGACGTTCGGCGCATGCTGCTGAGGATGCGGGCGCTGACGATGGGCGCTCGGGCGCTTGCCTATCACGCATTCGGTCAGGTCGACCGCGCGCATCGCGGCGACAGCCAGGCCGGACTGCGCGCCGACATATTCACTCCATTGGTGAAGGCGTGGGGAACAGACGTCGGCTGCGAGGTCGCCAGCCTCGGGATACAGGTCCACGGCGGCATGGGCTATGTCGAGGAAACCGGCGCGGCTCAGTATCTGCGCGATGCCCGCATCGCCCCTATCTATGAAGGCACCAACGGAATCCAGGCCGCCGACCTCGTGGGCCGTAAGCTCGGACTTGATGGCGGGCTGGCCTTCGACGGAGTGATCGCGGACATCCGAGCCGAGACGAGGGCACCGAGCATCGAAGCGCTTGCCGACGCGGTCGAGATTGCCGCCGCAACCCTGCGGACGGCGGATCATGATGACCGTCTCGCCGGAAGTTACCCTTTCCTCACGATGACCGCAGTGCTGACCGCCGGATGGCTGCTGGAGCGTCAGGCAAAGGCGGCCGTCGGCGACACGCCGTTCGAGCAGGTCAAGCGTGCGGCCGCCGGTTACTTCATGGATGTGGTCGTCCCCGAAGCACTGGGCCTCGCCGCAGGAGCCGAAGCCGGGGCGAAGCTGCTTTATTCGGTGCCGGCCGAAGCGCTGGCCTGACGGGTCAGGACCGCTCGAGCAACTCAGCGGGATCGATCCCGAGCTGCCGCATCCGAACGCGGATCGCGGGCCATTCCTGGTCTACGAATGTCTGGCGCTCGCTGCTGGTCAGCCGCGCCCGTGCGCCTTCGGCGACGAACATTCCGACCCCGCGTCTGACCACGATCAGTCCTTCGTCCTGGAAGCCCTGATAGGCCTTGGCGACCGTCAGCGGGTTCGCACCCTGCTCGGCGGCAAGCGCGCGGACGGAGGGGAGGGGGCCGCCATCACGATACTGTCCGCTCAAGATCCGGTCGGTAATCGTCTCGCGCAGGCGGACATAAACCGGTTTCTCATGAGTGGTGCGAGGCGTCATGCTGTCCTAATACAGCGCGGCGCGGTAAGTTGCAAGTCAATGACGTAATTATTGGGACGGAGACCAGCGTCGCACAATGTCCGCAGGATCCGGCCGCGGCCGCTCCTGCAGCTCCAGGCCCGGCGAGCCAAGGAACATGAATCCCACAATGCGCTCGTCCGGTCCCTGCGCGAACGCGGCCCGTACCGAGGGGTCGTAGGCCGCCCAGCCGGTCAGCCAGCTCCCCACATAGCCCAGCGCGTGCGCAGCATGCAGCAGGTTCATCGCCGCCGCGCCGGCCGCGAGTTCCTGCTCCCACACTGGCACCTTGTGCCCGGCAACAGGCGCGGACAGCACCACCACCAGCGCCTCGCCTTGATGGGCGAACCGCTCCGCCTTGGCATGGTGAGCAGGGCCCGCGCCTGGATCATTCTCGTCCAGCGCGCGATGCAGCAGTTTGGCCAGCGCGTCTCGCTGCTCCCGTTCGATCACCACGAAGCGCCAGGGCGCGATCTTGCCATGATCCGGCGTCCGCATGGCGATCTGCAGGATCTGGCTCAGCTCCGCCTCCGACGGTCCTGGCGCGACCATTTCGGCCGCACGTCCGGAACGGCGAGTGGCGAGAAGCGACAGTGGCGAGGAGCGGTCGTTCAGCATCGTGGCGCGACATAGAGGCGCCGCGCACCTGTCACAATGTGCTTGGCAGACGCGAATGCGCCGTTACGGTGCCGCGTCGTTCAGCGCCGGGTGGCGCGCCAGGGAAGAGGAATTGCATGGTCAACGTCGGACCGGAAACCACCACCGCGCCAATGACGGAGGACGTCGGGCGTAGCGACGGGGGCTGGTTCGGCCATCCGCGGCAACTTGCGCGGCTGTTCACCACCGAGATGTGGGAGCGGTTCGGCTATTACGGCATGCGCGCCCTGCTGACGCTCTACCTGACCAAGCATTTCCTGTTCACCGACAGCCAGGCCACCGGCCTTTACGGCGGCTACACCGCCCTGGTTTACCTCACCCCGCTGATCGGCGGCCTGCTTGCCGACCAGTTCCTCGGCTCCAAGCGCGCGATCAAGTTCGGCGCGCTGGTCATGGCAGCCGGCTATTTCATGCTCGCCTTCGGCGGCAGCCCCGCCAAGCCCTATGCCACCATCAACGGCCAGCGCTATGAAGTGGTAGTCGACAATTTCGTCGATCGCCCGTCGAGCCGGCCGGATGAGGCCCGCTCGGTCGTGATCGACAATCAGAAGCTGCAGATTCGCGGCAATGACGACGGCACCATCTCGCTGCTCAACGGGGGCCAGGAAGCGCGCCGCCTGCCGAAGGGCTCCTTCGAGTCCGGTGCCGAGCGCAACCCGCTCACCATCACGATCATGCTGATCGCGCTGTCGCTGATCTCGGTCGGCAACGGCTTCTTCAAGCCCAACATCTCCACCGTGGTCGGCTCGCTCTACGCCACGGGCGATCGACGGCGGGATTCCGGCTTCACCATCTTCTACATGGGTATCAACCTCGGCAGCGTCGGTGGGCAGCTCTTCTGCCCCTTGCTCGCGGACTGGTTCGGCTGGTGGGCCGGGCTCAGCCTGGCGGGTTTCGGGATGCTGATCAGCTATGGGCTTGTGCAATTCGATCGCGGTCTGCTCAAGGATTACGGCAACCGGCCCGATCATGCGCCCAACCGCGACATCCTCATCTATATTGGAGCGGCGGTTGCGGTGCCGGTCCTGGTCTTCCTCTTCCAGAACCTGATGAACTCACAGCCAGCTGAGGCAGGGTCCGGATTCATCGGCTACCTCGCCTCGCTGTCGCTGATGGGCAAACTGCTGTTCGGGACCTTCATCATCGCGGTTCCGGGCATCCTGGTCTGGTCGTACGCCAAGGGCACGCGCCAGGAAGCGCAGATGATGACGGCGGCGATGATCCTCATCGTCTTCAACGTCTTCTTCTGGACCTTGTTCGAGCAGGCGGGCTCGTCGCTTACCCTGTTCGCCGACCGCAACACGGATCGCAGTGTGTTCGGCCTGTTCACCCTGTCGGCGCCGCAGACCCAGAACTTCAATCCGTTGTTCATCGTGCTGCTGGCGCCGGTGCTGAGCGCGCTGTGGCTGCGGCTGGCCAAGCGTGGGCTGGAGCCGTCCATCCCCATCAAGTTCGCGATCGCCCTGATGGGTGTCGGCGCCGGCTTCCTGCTGCTGGTGTTCGGTGCCCAGTTCGCTGGCGCGGGCAACAACTATCAGGTCGGCCTGTGGTGGCTCGCGGGTCTCTACCTCATCCACTCGCTGGCCGAGCTCTGCATCTCGCCGGTCGGGCTCAGCATGATCACCAAGCTGTCGATTGCCCGCATCGTCGGCTTGATGATGGGCGTGTGGTTCCTGTCGATCTCGGTCGCGCAATATGTCGCGGGCGTGGTCGCCCAATTCGCCAGTGTCGACACGGTCGGCGGGCAGGTGACCAACCTCAAGAACAGTCTCGAGACTTACACCGGCACGTTCAGCACCATCGCCTGGATCGCGATCGGTGCGGGCGTGGTGCTGTTCCTGCTCTCCTGGCCGCTCAAGAAGTGGATGCACGGGGTCGACTGAGCGTCATCAACCGGGGTTCTTGAGATATGGGTATGGCGAAGGCGAGGGGTCTTGGCGTAGCCTTGGCCGCAGTGTCGGGACTGTTGCTGGGTGGGTGTGCGACCACTCCGGCCAAGGAACCGCCAACCCGGTTCAGCCACGACCCATATCCCTCGACCTACCATGCCTATCCGGGCGTGCCGACGCTGCTGAAGGGCGCCACGGTGCTCGACGGTGCCGGCGGCCGAATTGACGGCGGGGACGTCCTGATCGCCGACGGCAAGGTCCAGGCGATCGGTCGCGGCCTGTCGGCTCCTGCGGGCGCCGTCATCGTCGATGGCACCGGCAAGTACGTGACGCCTGGCGTCATCGACATCCACAGTCACCTGGGCGATTACCCCAGCCCCGCCGTGGCAGCCCATGACGATGGCAATGAGGCCACCGCTCCGGCACGCCCCGAAGTCTGGGCCGAGCATAGCGTCTGGCCGCAGGACCCCGGTTTCAGCCGGGCGCTGGCCAATGGCGGTGTCACCAGTCTCCAGATCCTGCCCGGCTCGGCCAACCTGTTCGGTGGCCGTTCGGTCGTGCTCAAGAACGTGCCCGCGCGGACCGTGCAGGGGATGAAGTTCCCCGGTGCTCCATACGGCCTGAAGATGGCCTGCGGCGAGAATCCCAAGCGGGTCTATGGCTCCAAGGGGCAGATGCCATCTACCCGCATGGGGAACATCGCCGTCACCCGTCAGACCTGGCTCAACGCGCAGGCCTACAAGCGCAAGTGGGACAATTACGAGGCCAAGGGCGGCGACATGCCCGACCGTGACCTCGCCATGGACACGCTGCGCGGGGTGCTGGCGGGCGAGATCCTGGTGCAGAACCACTGCTATCGCGCCGATGAAATGGCGATCATGATCGATCTCAGCCACGAGATGGGCTACAAGATCGCCGCCTTCCACCACGCGGTCGAAGCCTACAAGGTCGCCGACCTGCTCCGCGAGAACGGCACCTGCGCGGCGATGTGGGCGGATTGGTACGGCTTCAAGATGGAAGCCTATGATGCCATTCGCGAGAATATCGCCCTTGTCGACAAGGCGGGTGCCTGCGCCATCGTCCACTCCGATGATCCAAACGGCATCCAGCGCCTTTACCAGGAAGCCGGCAAGGCGATCGCCGCCGGGCGCCGGGTAGGCATCCCAATCACGGAAGAGCACGCCTGGACCTGGCTCAGTGCCAACCCCGCCAAGGCACTCGGCATCTTCGACAAGACCGGCAGCCTCGCGCCAGGCAAGATGGCGGACGTCGTGCTGTGGAACGGCAACCCGTTCAGCACCTACACCAGGCCCGAGCGCGTCTGGATCGACGGTGCGTTGATGTATGACGCCAATAATCCGCGCATGCGTCCGGTGAGCGATTTCGAACTGGGACAGCCCGGCGAGGGAGACGTCAAATGACCGCTCGTCGGCGTATTTCCTGGTTGGGCGTGACCGGCGTGGTTTGCGGTCTTGCGGGCGCCGTCGTCGGCTACAAGGCCTCGGCTGAAACGATTGCCATTGTCCGCGGCACCGTGGCCATCGGCGACGGGTCGGCTCCGATACCCAATGGCACTGTCGTTTTGCGCGACGGTCGGGTGATCGCGGCGGGCGCAGGCGTCGCTGTGCCGGCCGGAGCGCGCGTCATCGACGCGACCGGGAAGTGGGTCACCCCCGGCATCGTCGCGGGCTTCTCGCGCCTTGGCCTGACCGACGTGGATGGGGTCGATCAGGCGACCGACATTAGCGGCGACGGTCCGTTCAGCGCCGCGCTGGACATTGCGCCTGCGATCAATCCCAATGCGCAGCCAATGGCGGTCAACCGTGCTGATGGCGTCACCCGTGCCATCGTGGCGCCCGGCGTGGGCAAGAGCATCTTCGCCGGCCAGGGGGCGCTCATCGACACCGCGGCGGACGGCAATCCCGTTACTCGTGCCCGTCTGTTCCAATATGTGGAGTTGGGTGAGACCGGAGCCGAGCAGGCCGGAGGCTCTCGCGCCGCCGCCCACGTCCTCCTCCGCAATGCGTTGCGGGAAGCGGCGGAGCTCGGCCGGGGCGTCCCCGCAGCGGCAGGACAGGAGCGCAGCCCGACCGCGCCCGAGAGCCAGCCGATCGTTCGGAACCCCAACGAGTCCCGGCTCTACGAAGCCCGCCGCAGCCAGGACGTGCTTCTGACCCGCTTCGATGCGGCGGCACTCGTGTCGGTGATCCAGGGTCGGCAGATCCTGATGGTCCATGCCGAGCGAGCGGCCGACATCCGCCAGGTGATCGCATTGGGCCGCGAGTTTCCGCGGCTCAAGCTGGTCCTGGTCGGTGCCGACGAAGGCTGGACCGTCGCGCCTGAACTCGCCCGCAGCGGTATTCCGGTGATCGCTTCCGCGCTATCGGACCTGCCCGCGGCATTCGAGACGATTGCCGCGACGCAGAGCAATGTCGGCCGGATGCGCGCGGCGGGGGTGAAGGTCGCGATCGGCACGATCAACGACGACGACACCCGCATGGCCTTCCGCGCCCGCAACTATGCTGGCAACCTTGTCGCGCTCGCCAGACTGCCGGGCGCGACTGGCCTCAGCTGGGGTGAGGCGCTGGCAATGGTCACCAGCAGCCCGGCCGAAGTCGTCGGACTGGGTAACGAGATCGGAAGTCTTCAGCCGGGCCGCCGCGGCGACGTGGTGATCTGGTCGGCGGACCCGCTCGACAACATGGCCGCCGCGGAGACGGTGTTGATCGACGGGGTCGAGCAGCCGCTGGTCACCCGCCAGACGCGCCTTCGTGAGCGTTACCAGGATCTCACTCCGGGCGTTCTGCCGCCCGCCTATCGGAGGTAAATGCCATGGGGGCCGTCATCCTTTTCGCGGTCCTGTTCGTCGGCACCCATCTCCTGATGTCTCATCCGCTGCGGGCACCACTTGCCCGCCGTTTGGGCCCGCGCGGCTTCACCGCCGCTTATGCCGCAGTTTCCTTCGCAACATTCATTCCGCTGATCATGGCGCGGCGGAAGGTCGGACCCGAAGAATGGCTATGGCAGCAGACGGAGCCGCTCTGGATAGTTGCCGCATTGCTCATGCTGGTCGCCTCGATCCTGCTGGTGGGCTCCTTTATCCGCAATCCGGCCATGGACACCATGACCAATCCCAAGGTGGATATTCCCGCGCCGCACGGCGTCTTTCGCATCACCCGCCATCCGATGATGTGGAGCTTCGCCCTATGGTCCGTCGCCCACCTCCTGGTGAATCCGCGGCCCACGGCCATGATCCTGGCCGGAGCCATCCTCACGCTCGCCCTGGTCGGCGCCGCCGGGCAGGATGTGAAGAAGGAACGACTGCTGGGCGACCGTTGGGCAGAGTGGGAGGCCAGCACCAGCTACCTGCCGTTCGCCCGGGGCCTGGTCTTTCCGGGCTGGCCGGCATTGCTCGCCGGCCTGGCTCTATTCCTGCTCGCCACCTGGCTGCATCCGATCCCGGTGGGCATCTGGCGCTGGATAGGCTGACCACGGCGGGCTAGGAGCGCCCGATGACCCGCAAATATTTCGGCACGGACGGCATCCGCGGCCTCACCAACACCGCTCCGATGACCGTCGAGGTTGCGCTCAAGGTAGGGCAGGCCGCCGGCGCGCGTTTTCTACGCGGCGATCATCGCCATCGTGTCGTGATCGGCAAGGACACGCGGCTGTCCGGCTACATGATGGAATCGGCGCTCGTCGCCGGCTTCACCAGCGTGGGGATGGACGTGGTCCTGTTGGGTCCGATGCCGACGCCCGCCGTTGCCATGCTCACCCGCTCGATGCGGGCCGACCTGGGCGTCATGATCTCCGCCAGCCACAATCCCTTCGCCGACAATGGCATCAAGCTGTTCGGTCCCGACGGGTACAAGCTCAGCGATGAGGATGAGCTGGAGATCGAGGCGATGCTCGAAACCGATCCGATCCGCGCCCAGCCTCAGGCGATCGGCCGGGCGAAGCGGATCGACGACGCACGCGGCCGCTATGTCCACTTCGCCAAGAACACGTTCCCGGAGGACCTGCGCCTCGACGGACTCAGGATCGTCGTCGATTGCGCCAACGGCGCGGCCTATCACGTCGCCCCCGACGCGCTGTGGGAACTCGGCGCCGACGTCATCCCGCTCGGCGTTTCGCCGAACGGCACGAACATCAACGACCAATGCGGCTCGACCCATCCGGCGCTTCTGCAGGAAACCGTGGTGGCAAGCGGCGCGGACATTGGTCTCGCGCTCGACGGCGATGCCGACCGCCTGATCGTCGTCGATGAGACTGGCAAGGTGATCGACGGCGACCAGCTGATGGCCCTCATCGCGCTGGACCAGCACCGCAGGGGGCAGCTGAAGGGCGGGGCCGTCGTGGCAACCGTGATGAGCAATCTCGGCCTTGAGCGGAAATTACAGGCAGAAGGCCTGCGCCTCGACCGGACCAAGGTGGGCGACCGTTACGTCCTCGAGGCGATGCGGGCGAGCGGCTGCAACGTGGGCGGCGAGCAATCCGGGCATATCATCCTCACCGACCACAGCACCACCGGAGACGGCCTGATTGCGGGTCTCCAGATCCTTGCCGCCATGGTTGCCCAGGGAAAACCCGCCAGCGAACTGCTCAACCAGTTCGAGCCCGTGCCGCAATTGCTCAAGAACGTCCGCTTCAAGAGCGGAGCACCGCTCGAGAACGGTGCCGTCAGGGCTGCGATTGCCGACGCGGAGCGGGAACTGGAGGGACGCGGACGCCTCGTTATTCGCAAGTCGGGCACCGAACCGCTGATCCGCGTCATGGCCGAGGGAGACGACGAAGCGCAGGTCCACGCTGTGGTCGACCGTATCTGCGATGCCGTGCGCCAAGCGGCTGCTTAACGAACTGTTCGCCCTTTTCTGGCAGGCGGGAGCAGCATGAGCACCACCACCCCCCGCATCCTGATCATCGCGGGCTCCGATAGCGGGGGCGGCGCGGGCGTTCAGGCCGACATCAAGACGGTCACCATGCTTGGTGGCCACGCCATGACGGCGATCACGGCGATCACCGCGCAGAACACGCTTGGCGTGACTGCTGTGCACCCAGTCCCGGCCGAGATCGTGTTGGCGCAGATTGACGCGGTGATCGATGACCTCGGCGTCGACGCGATCAAGATCGGGATGATCGGCTCGGCCTTTACCGCGCACGTCGTTGCCGACCGGCTTGAACAGCTTGAGCCGCTGGTCCCGATCGTGTTCGATCCGGTAATGGTGGCGACCAGCGGCGCGGCGCTTGCCGACGACAGCACCGTTGCCGCCTTCAATCGTTTGATGGACATCGCGACCATCTCCACGCCGAACCTGCCCGAACTGCAGCGGCTGACCGGCAAGGACGATCCGGTCGAAGCCGCGCTGGCGCTGGTCGGCGCGCACGGCTGCGCGGTGATGATCAAGGGCGGTCACGATGAGGGCGATGCGCTTGCCGACGCGCTGATCGAGGAAGACAATATCACGAGCTGGCAGGGCAGCCGGATCGACACCCCGCATACCCATGGCACCGGCTGCACGCTGGCCAGTGCGATTGCGGTCGGTCTCGCCGAGGGCAAGGACCTTGCCGGCGCCATCGCCACCGCTCGCGAATTCGTCCGTATGGCGCTCTACGAAGCGCCCGGGCTGGGGCAGGGTGCTGGCCCAATGGGGCATCAGCGTGTCCGCCTCGACGTGGGTGGCGGTCCGCGGCTCAATCAGGTCACGCTGACGGGCAAGGATTATGCGAAGTCGGTGGCCTTCTACGCCCGGATCGGGCTGAAGCAGATCGTCGACAGTCCAGAGAATGGCTACGCGCGGTTCGAAAGCTGGGGAGGTGGGACACTCTCGATCCAGATCGACCCGGAGGAAGAGATGGGACCGACCACGGCCATCTACCTTGAATGCGACGACCTCGACACACGCGTCGAGCAGCTGGCCCGCAATGGACTTCCGTTCGAGCATGGCCCGCGCAACCAGCCGTGGATGTGGCGTGAGGCGCGGCTGCGCGACCCCTCGGGCAACATCGTCTTCCTCTACAAGGCCGGCGAACATCGGCGCTACCCACCGTGGCGGATGGAAGAAGCCGACGCCCCGCAGAAAAGCGATGAGCCGAGCGCCGAGCCCGCATTCGACTCTTTCGAGGTCAAGCGCGCCGTCCTACCCTAGGGACCGTGGCTCGGCCCTGTTTCAAACTTGAACGCGATCACCCCATGCCGCTCGCCGGTGTGGATGAAGCCGGCTGCGCGCCGCTTGCCGGACCGGTAGTCGCCGCTGCCGTGGTACTCGATCGGGAGCGCTTCCCTCGCGGGATCGACGACAGCAAGAAGCTCGACCTCGAAGCGCGGGAAGCGATTTACGGCAAGCTTGTGGTCCAGGCACGCTTCGGCGTTGGCATCTGCACGGTCGAGGAGATCGACTCGCTGAACATCTATTGGGCCCGCATGCTGGCGATGATCCGAGCGGTCGAGGCGCTGGGCTTCGAACCGGCGATGGTGATGGTGGATGGTAACCGCTCCCCGCGCTGGAGCCGTCCCAGTGTGCCGATCGTGGCCGGAGACGCCAAGTGCCGCTCGATCGCGGCGGCGTCCATCGTGGCCAAGGTGACCCGCGATCGGATCATGGCTGAATATGCGCAGGCCCATCCCGGCTACGGTTGGGAGACCAATCGCGGCTATCCCACCCCCGACCACCGCCGCGCCTTGCGCGACCTCGGTCCGACGCCGCTTCATCGCCGCAGTTTCGCCTTGGTGCGGGAGGCGGTGGCGCTGCACGAAATGCCGTTCGCCCTGGCTGCTGAATAAAGCGGCGCCGACGAGTCCTCCCGGCCACACCACAGCCTATTGAGTCCTCCCGCGGCTGCCGGACTCAACATCTTGTGTGAGCATCGTTGCGGACTCGTTCCGTTCTCGCCGCGACCGCGGCACCGTTAACCCTTTCCTCGTTGACCGCGAGTCCGGCTGGACTCAGCATGGCGTTCGAACTGGGGAGCTCACATGAATCTCGTCCTGCCAATCCGCGTACCGCGGACCCGCGCGCCTGCTGCGCCCGTCTTCGAGGACGGGCAACTCATCCATGGGGACTGCATCGACGAGCTCAGGAAGCTCCCGGCCAAGTCGGTTGACATGATCTTCGCCGACCCACCCTACAATCTCCAGCTCGGCGGCGATCTCTTCCGGCCGGAGGGCGGGCGGGTCGACGCGGTCGACAATGCCTGGGACCAGTTTTCCAGCTTCGGCGCCTACGACGCCTTCACCCGGGCCTGGCTGACCGAGGCCCGCCGGGTCCTCAAGGACGACGGGTCAATGTGGGTGATCGGCAGCTATCACAACATCTTCCGAGTCGGCACCGCGCTCCAAGACCTCGGTTATTGGGTTCTGAATGACATCGTCTGGCGCAAGGCGAACCCGATGCCCAATTTCCGTGGCACCCGCTTCACCAACGCGCATGAGACCCTGATCTGGTGCGCCAAGGACGCGAACGCCAAGTACACCTTCAACTACCGGGCGATGAAGGCGCTCAACGACGACTTGCAGATGCGTTCCGATTGGCTGCTGCCGATTTGTTCGGGCTCGGAGCGGCTGAAGGACGACGACGGACACAAGGCCCACCCGACCCAGAAGCCCGAAAGCCTACTCTACCGGGTCATGCTCGCCTGCACCAAGCCGGGCGACACGGTGCTCGATCCGTTCTTTGGCACCGGCACCACTGGTGCGGTTGCTCGCCGGCTCGGCCGTAAGTGGATCGGGATCGAGCGCGAGGACAGTTATGTGGCGGTCGCGCGCGAACGAATCGCCGCCACGTTGCCGCTCGACGAGAGCGCGATGGAAACTGTCCCCGACAAGCGCAGCCAACCACGGGTCGCGTTCGGCCTGCTGGTCGAGAGCGGCCTGGTCAAACCCGGTACGGTGCTGAGCGACTCCAAGCGCCGCTGGAAGGCTGCGGTGCGGGCTGACGGCTCGCTTTCCTGTGGGCCGCACACCGGCTCCATCCACAAGGTCGGAGCCGGGCTCAACAAGGCGCCTAGCTGCAACGGCTGGACCTTCTGGCATATCGAGCGCCAGGGCCGGCTCGTGCCCCTCGACACGCTTCGGCAGGAGCATTTGGCCGGGCTCGAGTGAGCCGCGCCCCATGACCCGCACCATCCTTCGCCCCACCGCATTCGTCGACGCGCCCTTCGGCCACGATGGCAAGGTCGCGCGCTTGGCGGGCGGCATGCTCTGGTTCTCGGCGGTCGAGCTCATTCCGGTGGACGGCGGCCCTGCCGAACTCGTCCCGGTTTCCGACGTTGAACGCCAGCTCGATGACGACACTGCCGCGCAATGGGCCGCCTTGACCGCTGCCCGCCCACCGCTGCAGCTGGGTGAGCGCACCATTCGCCTCGACCAGCCGCAGGTCGTCGGCATCCTCAACACGACGCCCGACAGCTTCTCTGACGGAGGTCAGCATGGCGAGGGTGCGGCTGCGGCTCAGGCGGGCTTCACCATGGCAGAGCAAGGCGCCGCCATCGTTGATGTTGGCGGCGAAAGCACCCGTCCCGGGGCCCGCCCGGTGTGGGAAGGTGACGAGATCGAACGGATCGAGCCGGTCGTCCGGGCACTTGCAGCCGGCGGTGTCGCCGTCTCGGTGGACACTCGAAAGGCAATCGTGATGGAAGCCGCGCTCGCCGCCGGCGCTCGCCTCGTCAACGATGTTTCGGCGCTCACTTGGGATCATCGCGCGCCCGAGGTAGTCGCCAAGGCTCAGGCGCCCGTCGTGCTGATGCACCACCAGGGCAAGCCGGAGACCATGCAGGAAAACCCGTCCTACCCCCGCGGTGCGCTGGTCGAGGTGTGGCTCTGGCTGAAGGACCGCATCATCGCCGCAGAAGCCGCTGGTGTCGCCAGATCGAATATCCTGATCGATCCCGGGATCGGCTTCGGGAAGAATGTCGCACATAACCTTGAGCTGATGAACGGTCTTGCCGCCCTGCACGGGCTCGGTTGTCCCTTGCTGGTTGGCGCCAGCCGCAAGCGGACCATCGGCGCGCTCCACAATGAAGCGGCGGCGGATCGTCGCCTTGGCGGCAGCATCGCGCTGGCCATGAAGGCGGCAGAGCAGGGTGCCCAACTCATCCGCGTGCACGACGTCTATGAAACAGTGCAGGCGCTGCGCATATGGCGGGGCCTTCACGACCAGGCACTGACGCCACGCCGCTGACCCGGACAAAAGCAAACGCCCGGATCTCGACTGAGACCCGGGCGTCCGCGTGACGATTGCTCGTCAGCCCCCTTTGGAGTGTTGCCTGCCCACCGAACGGCCCTGACCGTCCCGGCAGCCTCCCGGACGATGCGTCATTCAACAACATCGCCCGCTTGGTGAGGCAAAGCTGATCCAAGTCAGTCTGCTTGTCACGACGCAATTTGCGTCAGTGGCGTATTTGCGAGACGCTTGTGGCGCGCCTGCCACATCGGCCCGCCGCATTGCCTGTTCAGGCTGGCGTCTCTAGGAGCGCGCCATGCGCCTTTCTCAAGCATTCCTTCCCGTCCTCAAGGAAAGCCCCTCGGACGCCCAGATCGTCAGCCACAAGCTGATGCTGCGCGCCGGACTCGTTCGCCAGACTGCCGCCGGGATCTACGCCTGGCTGCCGCTCGGCTTCCGGGTGCTCAAGAAGATCGAGCAGATCGTCCGCGAGGAGCAGGACCGCGCCGGCGCCATCGAGTTGCTGATGCCGACCCTTCAGTCCGCCGACCTCTGGCGCGAGAGCGGGCGGTATGATGCTTATGGGCCCGAGATGCTTCGCATCCGCGACCGGCATGATCGCGAGATACTCTACGGGCCGACCAACGAGGAGATGATCACCGCGCTGTTCCGCGATGAGACCCGCTCCTACCGCGACCTGCCGCGCACGCTTTATCACATCCAGTGGAAGTTCCGGGACGAGGTCCGCCCCCGGTTCGGGGTGATGCGCGGGCGCGAGTTCCTGATGAAGGACGCCTACAGCTTCGATCTCGACGAAGCGGGCGCGCGCCTCAGCTACTATCGCCAGATGCTGGCCTATCTGCGCACCTTCCAGCGGCTGGGCATCCAGGCGGTGCCGATGCGCGCCGCCAACGGCCCGATCGGCGGCGATCTCAGCCACGAGTTCATCGTTCTCGCCCCGACCGGCGAGAGTGAGGTCTTCTACGACGCGGCCTATGACGAGTTCGACTGGAGCCAGGCGGACCTGAGTTACGCCGACGAAGGAGGGCTGAAGGGCCTGTTCGACCGGGTAAACACCACTTACGCCGCGACAGACGAGACCCACGACGAAGGCCGGTGGGCCGAGGTGACCGCCGATCGCCAGCGCACGGGCCGCGGCATCGAAGTCGGGCACATCTTCTACTTCGGCACCAAGTATAGCGAGGCGATGAACCTCAAGGTGACCGGCAAGGAAGGCGAGACGGTCGTGCCTCACATGGGCAGCTACGGCGTTGGTGTCTCGCGACTGGTCGGTGCGATCATCGAGGCGAGCCATGACGATAACGGGATCATCTGGCCCGACAGCATCGCCCCGTGGCAGGTCGGCCTGGTCACCATGCGCGGTGACGATGCGGTGAGCCAGGGCGCGGCCGGCGACCTCTACGACAAGCTCACTGCCGCAGGCGTCGAGACGCTGTACGACGACCGAGACGAAAGGGGCGGGGCCAAGCTGGCGACCATGGACCTGATCGGCCTGCCCAAGCAGGTCATCATGGGCCCGCGCGGACTTGCCGCCGGAACGGTCGAACTGAAGGACCGGCGCACGGGCGAGAAGCAGGAAATCAGCCTCGAGAGCGCGCTGGCGCATCTCACCGCATGATCCTCAACCGTTACGAACGCACCATCGCCAAGCGTTACCTCCTGCCGGGCAAGGGCGAGGGGTTCATCTTCCTGGTCGCCGCGATCAGCCTCGGCGCCGTCGCTCTCGGCGTCGCCGCGCTGATCATCGTCATGAGCGTCATGAACGGCTTCCGGGCCGAACTGTTCGACAAGATCGTCGGGTTGAACGGCCATGCGATCGTGCAAGGATACGAAGGCCGCCTGTCCGACTGGCAGCGGATCGCTACACAGGCGCGCCAGGTGCCTGGCGTCACCTCTGCGCTGCCGTTGGTGGAGCAGCCTCTGATGGCGAGCGCCAACGGCCGGGTCGAAGGCGTGCTGGTGCGGGGCATGCGGCGGCAGGACCTGCTCGCCAACCCAACACTGATGAACAACGTGAAGTCGGGCGATCTTCGGCTGCTCCAGCCCGGCTCCGGCAAGATCGCGCTCGGCACCCGACTCGCGGAACAACTCGGCGCCTATCCCGGCAGCGAGATCAGCCTGATCAGCCCTGAAGGACGCGCCACGCCGGTCGGAACCGTCCCGCGCATCGTCAGCTACACGGTCGCGGCCACCTTCGAAGTGGGCGTCTACGACTATGACAACGCCTATGTCATCATGCCGATCGAGGATGCGCAGAACCTGCTGATGCTTGGCGACCAGGTTGGCATGGTCGAAGTGATGGTCACCAACCCCGACAAGATCCAGCCGCAGATCGGCGCGCTGCAGCAGATCGTGGGTGACAAGGGCCGGGTGGTCGACTGGCGCAACCTGAATGCCGCGCTGTTCGAGGCCCTGGAGGTCGAGCGCGTGGCGATGTTCGTCGTGCTGTCCCTGATCATCCTGGTCGCCGTGTTCAATATCCTCTCCTCGCTGATCATGCTGGTCCGAGCCAAGACCCGTGACATCGCGATCCTGCGCACCATGGGAGCCAGCCGCCGAAGCATGATGAAGGTATTCGTGACGGTGGGCACGACCATCGGTACGCTCGGCATCCTGCTCGGCATCGTGATCGGCGCGGTGTTTCTCTTCTTCCGTCAGTCGGTCGTCAACGTCATCCAGCTCGTGACCGGCCAGAACCTGTGGGACCCCTCCGTCCGTTTCCTGTCCGAGCTGCCGAGCAAGACCGACCCGTTCGAAGTTGGTGCGATCATCGTCCTGGCGCTGCTGCTGAGCTTCCTGTCGACCCTCTATCCCGCGTGGAAGGCTGCCAGTACCGATCCCGTCCAGGTGCTTCGCTATGAGTGAGCCGGTCCTGGCGACGCGCGACCTTCGCCGTTCCTTCACGCAGGGCGAGGTCACCATCGAGGTCCTTCGCGGCGTCAATCTGGCGATCATGCCGGGCGAGATCGTGGCGCTGCTCGGCCCGTCCGGATCGGGCAAGTCGACGCTGCTGCAAGCGGTGGGTCTGCTCGAGGGCGGATTCGAGGGCTCGATCCGGATCGCCGGCAAGGAGGCAAGCGAACTCGACGAGGGCGGTCGCACCGAGCTTCGCCGGAACGCGCTTGGTTTCGTCTACCAGTTCCATCACCTTCTGCCTGATTTCACCGCCGTCGAGAACGTCGTCTTGCCGCAGCTCATCCATGGAGCGGAGCCGGCCGCCGCGAAGGCCCGCGCCGACGAGCTGCTGACCACCTTGCGTCTCGGCAAGCGGCTCGATCACCGCCCGGCCAAGCTGTCGGGGGGTGAGCAGCAGCGTGTGGCGGTCGCGCGGGCCCTGGCGAACCGTCCGCCACTGGTCCTCGCCGACGAGCCCACCGGCAATCTCGACGAGGCCACCGCCGACGTGGTTTTCGCCGAATTCGTCAATCTGGTTCGCGGGGAGGGGAGCGCTGCTCTCGTTGCCACCCACAATGAGCGGCTCGCTGCCCGCATGGACCGCGTCGTTCGCCTTCACGAAGGCCTGCTTGCATGAGCCGGCTCTACACCCTTCCGGTGCAAGCCCCGGACGGTTCCAAGACCAGTCTGCAGCCGTTCGCGGGCAAGGTGCTGCTAATCGTCAATGTCGCGTCCAAGTGCGGCTTCACGCCCCAATACGCCGGCTTGCAGGCGCTTCAGGACCGCTACGCCGCGCAAGGTTTTTCGGTTCTGGGTTTTCCCTGCAATCAGTTCGGAGCCCAGGAGCCCGGCGATGCCGAGGAAATCGCCAATTTCTGCAGCCTGACCTATGACGTCAGTTTCCCTCTGTTTGCCAAGATCGACGTCAACGGAGACGGGGCGGCGCCGCTCTACCGCTACCTCGAGCACGAAGCGCCCGGATTGCTTGGAAGCGAGGCAATCAAGTGGAACTTCACGAAGTTCCTCATCGACCGCTCGGGCAAGGTGGTGAAGCGCTACGCGCCGCAAACCAAGCCCGAGGATATCGCGGCCGATATCGCGGCATTACTTTAGCCGCTGCGACCCTTTCCCGCAGTTGGGCGTTGCACTGGCCATGTCCAGCCGTCCGCCCGAACCGCCCTTCGATCCTTATGAGCGTGAACAAGGGGGCCCATATGCACCCGGCGAGCGCGGCTTCGACCCGCGCGAGCGGCGTGGATATGACAGTCGGGAGGAGCCGGTCGGTCGTAGGCGTGGACCGCCGCTCTGGGCCATACTCGCCGGACTAGTCGCGCTGGTGCTGATGGCGCTGTTTGCAGTGAACCTGACGCGCGGCGGACCCGGTCAGGACCGCCTTGACGGCAGCAGTACCGCTGGCACCGACAAGGAGCGGAGCAACGGCGCCGCCTCGGCGGCCGACCCGGCCAGGCGTTGCGCGAACAAGCAGATCTATGACCAGGTGAAGGCCGAGCTGTTCCGCCAGGCAGCAGCGACGCGTGCCAGCGACAGGGCGGTGTTCGACCGGCTGGCGGCCTATGCCACACTGCGAATGGAAGCGCCCGTGCTCAAACGCCAGGACGCGAACGTCGGAACGCTCGTCTGCTCGGGCCGCGCGTCGATCGATCTGCCGCCCGGCCTGGTGGTCGCAGGTGGCCGGACCAGTCTCTCAGCCGAACTCGACTATGCGTTGCAGAATGCGGCGGATGGCAGTGGCCAGGTGGTGACGCTTGCTGGCGCCGATCCGATCACGATCCCACTCGCGACGCTGGCCCGCGCAAGTCAGGCTTCGACTGCAACGGAAGGCAACGCGGCCGCGCCAGGCTTACCGGCCGACAGCCTTCCGGCGCCTGCACCGGCACCGGCGCCTGCCGCGCCGCCACCGTCGCAACCGATCGCTCCGGCACCTCGGCCTGTGCCCGTTCCGAGGGCCGAAACTCCGCCGCCGGCCCCGACCGCTCCACGAGCCAGTGCAAGCCCGGCGTTCAATTGCCGCTATGCAAAGACTCGTGGCGAGATCGCGGTCTGCAACGACGATGGGCTGGCGCTGCTCGACCGCAGGATGACGAGTATCTACGTCGAGGCACTCCGCGAAGCTTCTCCAGCGCAGAACGCATTGCTTCACCGGACCCGCGACCGCTTCCTCGGTTACCGCGACCGGTGTCCCAATAACGCCTGCATGGCCGGCGCCTATCGCGACCGGATGCGCGAAATCGACGATATCATGGCGGGGCGCTGGCGCTCCTGACGCTTGCGCTGCGCCTCCGGACTGGCCAGACCGCGCGCGGGCGGCGGGGATAACTGAACCAACATGTGCGGCATCGCCGGTATCTTCAGCAGCGGTGAGCCTGGTGAGCGCCTGCTCGAGGCGATGGGCGCCAGCCTTCAACATCGCGGTCCTGACGCAGGCGGGATCTGGACGGACGCAGCGGCGGGTATCGGGCTCTCCCACCGTCGCCTGTCCATTGTCGACCTGTCCGCGCACGGCGCCCAGCCCATGGCTTCAGCCGATGGTCGCTGGATGCTCTGCTACAATGGGGAGATCTACAATCATCGAGACCTCCGGCGTGTTCTGGAGGGCGAGGGCGGTGGGCCGCCGGGCGGATGGCGTGGTCACAGCGATACGGAGACCCTCCTCCAGGCGATCGCCACGTGGGGCCTCGATCGGGCGCTCTCTACCGCTGCCGGCATGTTCGCCGTCGCATTGTGGGACGCACGGGAACGCCGGCTCCACCTTGTCCGCGATCGCTTTGGAGAAAAGCCGCTCTACTATGGCTGGTGCGGGCGCGACTTCGTCTTCGCCTCCGAACTGAAAGCGATCCGCCGTCATCCGGATTTCCGCAGTGAGATCGATCGATCGAGCCTCGACGCCTTTGCTCGCCGCGGCAACGTTCCTGCCCCGCACACCATCTTTCGGGGCGTCTTCAAGCTCCCACCCGCGTCTATCCTGACGCTCGACCGCTCGGCGGCTCGCTCACCCCTGACCGAACCGCCGAGCATCGAACAGGGCGGCGGCGGCCTGCAACTGCGCACCTACTGGGATTACCGTCAGGTGGTGGCCGATGGCCTGATACATCCCATCGCCGATGAAGTTACCGCCCTTGCGGAGCTCGAGGACGCGCTTGGTCTGGCGATCGCCGACCAGGCGGTCGCGGACGTTCCGGTCGGCGCATTCCTGTCAGGCGGGGTCGATAGCTCCACGATCACGGCGCTTTACCAGCAGCATTCCCGGCATCCGGTTCGAACCTTCTCGATCGGGTTCACGGAGGCCGGATACAACGAAGCGGACGATGCCCGCGCCGTTGCACGGCACCTTGGCACCGTCCACCATGAGCAGATTGTCACTCCTGCGGACGCCCGCGACGTCATTCCGCTGCTTCCGGCCATCTATGACGAACCGTTCGCTGACAGCTCGCAAATACCGACCTTTCTCGTCAGCCGGTTCGCTCGCGGGGAAGTGACGGTCGCTTTGACCGGCGATGGCGGCGATGAGCTGTTCGCCGGTTACAATCGCCATGTGCAGGCTCCCGCGCTGTGGAGCAGAATCTCGCGCATCCCGGCACCGCTTCGGTCAGCGACCGGTGAACTGCTCGGGCAGCTGCCACCGGGGCTGTGGCGACGCGCCGCGGCGCTGCTCCCGGGTCAGCGCCAGCCGCATGTCGGCGCCAAGGTCCAGAAGTTGCTGCGTGTCGCGGGCAGGGCACAGTCGCTTGGCGACCTTTATGATGATTTCCTCGATGAGTGGTCTGGGAGCAATCCCGTGCTCTCGGCATCCCGCAGGCAGGCGCAGGCCTTCCCTGAACTCGCCGGGCCTGACGTCATTCGCCTGACGACGGCCGATGCGCTTTCCTATCTGCCCGACGACATCCTCACCAAGGTGGATCGCGCGTCCATGGCGGTCAGCCTGGAGACCCGCGTGCCTTTCCTCGACCACCGCGTGGCCGAAGTGGCGGCGCGGATCCCGCCGTCGCTCAAGGTCCGGGAGGGGCGCGGCAAATATCTCCTCAGAAAGCTGCTCTACCGTCACGTGCCGCCAGCGCTTATCGACAGGCCCAAGACCGGCTTCGGCGTGCCGGTAGGCGAGTGGCTGAAGGGTCCCCTGCGGGAGTGGGCGGAGGACTTGCTCGATCCGGCAAGGATGAGTGCACAGGGCTGGCTCGACACCGCCCTCATCCAGCGGCGGTGGCAGGATCACCTGGCCGGACGCCGCGACGGCGCCCAGGCGTTGTGGAGCGTCCTGATGTTTCAGGCCTGGCTTGACGCCGCTTAAGAGCCGGCCGGTATTGCCTCGTCTATGTCCACGATCCGCCCGCCCTCAAGTTGCACCACGCGGTCGCAACCGCGAAGTGCCGACCTGCGATGCGCGATGATGATAATCGTCTTGCCCTCGGCCTGCAGCCGGTCGAGCGCGGTGACGATCGCTGCCTCGGTCTCATCGTCCAGTGCGCTCGTCGCCTCGTCGAGTACCAGGATCGGCGTGTCGCGATAGATCGCGCGGGCGAGCCCGATGCGCTGGCGCTGACCCCCGGACAGGCGTGCACCACGCTCTCCCACCGGCGTGTCGGCACCGTCTGGAAGCTCGGTGACCAGCGTGTCCAGCTGCGCCAGTTGAAGCGCCCGCGCGAGCCGTTCGGGATCGCTCGCCGCTGTCCCGGCTCCGAAGGCGACGTTGGCCGCGATGCTGTCGTCGGTCAGGAAGACGGCTTGCGGAACATGCGCGATCAGCCGGCGCCAGCGCGGCCGCTGCCCCGGTCCGATGGGCTCCCCGTCAACGCGCAACTCCCCACCGCTCGGCTCCAGCAGGCCCATCAGCACGTCGGCCAGAGTGCTCTTGCCGCTGCCGGTGCGCCCGGTGAGGGCGATGCGCTCACCTTTGCGGATCACCAGGCTGATCCCGACGAGGGCCGGCGTCGCGCGTGCCGGATACCGAAACTCGACTTCTTTCAGGTCCACTTGCTTGGTGAAGGCGAGAAGCGGGCCGCTGTCCGATGCTTCGGGCGTCAATTGCAGGCTGAGCAGGCGGAGCACGTCGACGGCGATCGCGTCGCTTGTCTTGAGCGCGACCCAGCTCTGATACAGTTGCTGGAGCAGCGGAAGCATGCGCTGCATGCCGAGTGCGAGAGCACCCAACAGCGGCAAGGCCGCGACCAGTCCACCCGGCCGTCCGCTGAGCCACCAGGCAAGAAGAGCAACGAGGCAAAGCCCGATCGCCTCCACCAGGAAGCGCGGAGCCGCGGCAATGGCGGCGGCACGTGCCTGCGTCTCCGTCAGGGTGAGGTCCGTCCGCCGGAATTGCTCCAGGGCGACCGGCGCCGAACCGTCAAGGATGATGTCGCGGATGGCGCCATGGCTGTCCTGCACCAGGCGCACCCGCTCGTCATACAGCCGATCGAATGCCGTTGAGGCCTGATCCAGCCGCGCTCTCACGGCCAGCGCAATGGCCCCGTAAAGCAGTCCGAAGCCCGCGAGGGTGACGGCCGCAATCGCCGGCTCGACCCACAGCAGGGTGCCGAGGATAGCCCCGGAGACGAATATCGCCGCGAGGCCCTGCAACAAGGGCAGCAGCACTCGCCAGACCAATTCCTCGACCTTGGTCAGCGCAGACAGCAGGCTGCTCGAATGCTGCTGCAGGTGGAAGGTGTAGGACTGAAGCAGCAGCCTGCGTTGGATTTCGACCGCGCATTCATGCCCCGTCATCGCCGCAAATCGCAGGGTCCAGCGGGTGAGCGCCAGCCGAAGCAGTCCCGCCACGAGGGCTGCGCCCGCGAACAACAGTGCCGCCTCGGCCAGGCTGAAGCGATGGGCGGCGAGGAACCACCGCCCGCCAGCACCCGAGCCGGATAGAAGTGTCAGAAACGGCAGCAAGGCGCCGATGGTGACCAGATCGGCAAATGCGCCGACAATCATGAACCCGACGAGCAACACTGCCTCGCGCCGGCGAGCCGGTGAGATCAGGCGCAAGATGGTGCGGAGCGGTGTAGCCACGGCCAAGCCTACCGATGGCCCGGGCCGGCCACAATCATCGCGGTGGTGATGATAGCAGCGCCGGGCGCCGCCGGGCGATGATCAGCAGGAGTGTCGGGAGGATCATGGTCAGCAGGATGTCCTTCACCCCCTCGCCATATTGCTGGCCGGGATCGGGCCAGCGCTCGACCCAGAGGTCGTTCGCCTCATTCAGCAACTCGAGTGAAAGCACCAAGAGCCAAGGCCTCCAGTCGGACAACCCACGACGAAGCAGCGATGCCGCCCCAAGCTGAAGCAGCACTCCGACAAGGACGTGCAGGCTATCCATGCTGAAGCCGCTCGCATGCTCGACGAACAGCTTGACCTGATACCAGAGAATGATGGCGCGGCCCGTTCAGGCGACGCCGGCGCTCACCTCAGCTCGGGGAGAGCGGCGGCAGATTGATGTTGCTGTTTCCGTTACCCTTGCCGGCAAGCAGCGCAACGCCCGCGGCGACAGCAGCGAGGCCAAGCAGGATCGGGAAGAAGCCAAGCCCGCCAGCACCGGCCACGGGAGCAGCGGGAAGCGCGGCCGGAGCAGCTTCGCCGACCGGTGCGGCGACCGGCGCGTCCACCTGCGGCAGCACGCAACCAACAGTGCCCGCTTGGCCAGCGGCGACCGCGGCGGCAGTGTTCGCGCAGAGCGCGGCCCCGGACGTGGTGGAGCCAAAGGCACTGAGTGCGACCCACGGGCTCATCAGCGCGGCTTGCGTGCCCTGCGCCTGAACGGCCGCAGCAGCCGGCGACGATGCCGCGAAGGACGCGGCGGCCAGAACTGCAATGATCTTCACGGTCGGACGCACCACAAACTTGCTCCCTGCAACAACGTTTCGGCTCTTACCAAGCCCCGCGCCGGAATTGAACCCCCGTAACGTCTTAACCCTATCGAGTTTCCGGCGACTTACAAACCGTATCTTTATTATGCGTTACCGTGACTTCTTTGTAACCACGGAAGCCGCGGCTGGCGCTGTGGGCGCAGATGGCTAGGATGAGGGTCATGCTCTCTTCGAGAAGCGCACCGCGGCTGCTCGCGAGTGCCAACAGCCTGTGGAACCTACAGAACTTTCGCGGCGGTCTGTTGCGGGGAGTGGCCGCGGCCGGTTTCGAGCCGGTGCTTGCCGCGCCGCCTGGCAATCAAGGCCATGCGCTGCCTTTCCGCGCAGCCAGCTTGCCGATCAGCAGCGATGGCCTGAACCCGCTGCAGGACGGCTTGCTCCTGCTCCGCTTCATCCGCCTGCTCCGGCGTGAACGGCCAGCCGCGCTGATCAGCTGGACGGCCAAGCCCAACATCTATGGTGCGATGGCCGCACGGCAGGTGGGAGTGCCCGCCTTTCCGAACGTCAGCGGCCTTGGCACTGCCTTCATCCGGGGTGGGATGCTCCAACGCGTTCTCTGCCTGCTCTACCGCACCGCCTTCGGGCGCTGCCCGGCGGTCTTCTTCCAGAATGCCGAGGACGCCGAGCTGTTCGTGGATTTGCGCCTGGTTCGGCCGGATCAGGTGCGCCTGCTTCCCGGCTCGGGAGTGGACCTCGCCCGCTTCCCGGCTGTTCCCATTCCGCCGATTGATGGTCCGCTGCGCCTGCTGTTCGTCGGCCGCCTGCTCGGCGACAAGGGCGTCCGTGAATTGGCCGCGGCCGCGCGGCTGCTGAAGGACGAGGGCACGCCCGTTCGCTTCCAGTTGCTCGGCGTCCTCGGGGCGCAGAACCGCACGGCCATCACCCGTGCCGAACTCGACGGGTGGCTTGCAGAGGACCTGCTGGATTACCTGGGCGTCGCCGACGATGTGCGTCCGGCCCTGGCGCAGGCGCATGCGGTCATCCTGCCTTCCTACCGAGAGGGCCTGCCCCGCTCATTGCTTGAAGCGGCGGCGTCCGGACGACCGTTGCTTGCCAGCGACGTGCCAGGCTGCCGCGACGTGGTTGAGGACCGGGTAAACGGCCTGCTCTTTCCCGTGCGGTCGGCGGAGGGGCTGGCGAAGGCTGTTCGAGATTATCTCGCCTTGACGCCGGCGGAGCAGCAAACAATGGGCGACTGCGCGCGGCGCACCGTGGAGCAGCGGTTCGGCGAAGATCGGGTCATCGCTGCTTACCTGCGTGAAATCGGCCATCTGCTCGAGGGTGGCGAGGATCGGGAGCAGTAGGGCAAGTGTGGGGTCGCTGGCGAAAGGCTGAAGCGCGTCAATGGCGCGGCGCAAGCGGCTACCGCGCCTATGCGGTGGGTGACATCCACGGGCGTCTCGATCTGTTCGACGGCTTGCTGGCGCAGATCGCGGCCGATCACATTGCCCGGGGCGAGGGGGCTCGGCCGCTACTTGTCCTGCTCGGCGACCTGATCGACCGCGGACCAGACAGTCGCGGCGTGCTGGAGCGGGTTCTTGCCCGCCCGCATCCTGGCTTCCAGACGCTGACGCTCTGCGGCAATCACGAAGAAGCCTTGCTTCGCTTGCTGGATGAAGCGGAACCCGGGTTGCTCGATCGCTGGCTCCACTTCGGTGGCGATGCCTGTGTGCGCAGTTATGGCGAGGACCCGGTCCGCCTCTCGTCAATGGCGGAACACGATGCGATCGTGCGCCTTCGCCAGCTGATCCCGCAGTCTCACCAGGACTATCTGCGGTCGCTCGCCGACACTTTCCGTTTCGGTGACTATCTGTTCGTCCATGCCGGAATCCGGCCCGGCATCCCGCTCGAGCGTCAGCAGCCTGCCGACTTGCGCTGGATTCGTGAGCCATTTCTCAGCGATCCCCGCGACCATGGCATGATGGTGGTCCATGGCCACACGATCACTGACGAGCCCGATGAGCGTATCAACCGGATCGGGATCGACACCGGCGGTTATCGCCAGGGCGTGTTGACGGCGCTGATGGTGGACGGCACCCAACGTCATTGGCTGCAGCAGCGGAGCGGACAATGACCATCGTGGACTGGCTTGCCGATGACCTGAAGCAGTCGGTCCTGGCCAGTCGCCGGCGTTGGCTGGTGACCGGAGCTGCGGGCTTCATCGGCTCCAATCTCGTCGAAGCCCTGCTTGCCTTGGGCCAGGACGTCGTCGGGCTCGACAATTACGCGACGGGGCATAGCCACAATCTCGACGAACTGCTTGGCGGGGTAGGCGCCGAGGCGGCGAGCCGCTTTGTCATGCTCGAGGCGGACATTCGCGATCGCGACGCCTGCGCCCACGCGGTCCAAGGGGTGGATGTCATCTTGCACCAGGCCGCCCTCGGGTCGGTACCGCGCTCGATTGCCGATCCGCTGACCAGCCATGACGTCAATGTCACCGGCTTCGCGAACATGATCGAAGCTGCCCGGCAGGCCGGCGTGCCCCGCTTCCTCTACGCGGCATCGAGCTCGACCTATGGGGACGAGCCGAACCTTCCCAAGCGAGAGGAGCGGACCGGCAATGCCCTCTCGCCCTACGCGGCAACGAAGCTCGCCAACGAAATATACGCCGGCGTCTATATGCGTAGCTACGGCTACAAGGCGACGGGTTTGCGCTATTTCAACATCTTCGGCCCGCGCCAGGACCCCGATGGGGCCTACGCCGCCGTCATTCCCAAGTGGGTTGCGGCGATGCTTGCCGGCGAGGAGATCGTGATCAACGGCGATGGCGAAACCAGCCGCGACTTCTGTTTCGTCGCCAATGCTGTCCAGGCCAACCTGCGCGGTGCCTTGGCCGGGGATGATGCGCAAGGCGAGGTGTACAACGTCGCGGTCGGAGAGCGGACGTCTCTGAACGACCTTCATCGGCTGATCGCGGCCGGACTGGGCGAGCTGGGTTTCCGCTATGACCGCCCGGCGCGCCATGGTCCCTTCCGGCACGGCGACGTGCGTCACTCGCTCGCCGACGTGAGCAAGGCTGAACGGCTGCTCGGCTACCGCGCCACTCACGGGCTCGAAGCCGGGCTCAAGGCAGCCCTTGGGTGGTATGTCGCGCGATAGGGGCACCGGAAGCGCGGGCGGACCGCACAAGGCATTGAAGACGCCCGCTTTGCCGCTATGCAGCGTGAATGGGTGGCCGCCTTTCGGCGCGTAAGAGGAAGGATAGGACATTGGCGACAGTGAGAGTGACCCTGGGTCTGACCCTTGGTCTTGTCGCGGCCCTGTCGGCATGTGCCGACAGCAGGGGAGGACCGATCCCCTATAATGTCAGTCTCGCGGCACCCGATGCACCGAAAATCGTGCCGCTCGAGCAGGATTACCGGATTGCTCCGCTCGACGTCCTTGCGGTCAAGGTCTTCAAGCAGCCTGACCTGTCGGGCGACTATCAGGTCGATCTTACGGGCAACATTTCCATGCCGCTGATCGGCAACGTTCAGGTGGCCGAGCTCACCACCGATGAGCTGGATCGCCGCCTGAAGCAGCAATATGGCGCTCGATATCTGGAGAACCCGGACATCAGCGTGGGCGTCAAATCCTCGACCCGCCGCTCGGTGACCGTCGACGGTGGCGTCAAGAACAGCGGCTCCTTCCCGGTGGTCGGCCCGGTGACGCTGATCCAGGCCATCGCCCAGGCTGGTGGAACCACCGAGGACGCCAACCCCCGACGGGTAGCCATTTTCCGTTCCATCGGCGGGAAGCGGCAGGCGGCTGCCTTCGATCTGACTGACATCCGGCGCGGTCTTGCCCAGGACCCGACCATTTATCCCGGTGATATCGTGGTCGTCGACGGCTCGCGCCTGAAGGCCGCCCAGAAAGCCATTCTGACGAACATCCCATTGCTCTCGATCTTCCGGCCCTTCTGATGCCGGCTCAAGACACGCCACCAGGAAGCATCGACAGGTGAATCGCGATCTCACCCTCAGCGCGGCCGAAGGTCGGGCCCTGTCCGACAGGCTGGTTGCACCGAATGCGACATTGGGCGTGGCAAACCGGCCGCATCATGCACCGCAGCTGGATGCGCGAACCATTCTTCGCATCATCCGTGAGTGGCGGTGGCTTATCATCGGTGCCGCCGCGCTGGGCCTTGCGCTTGGGGTGGTCGCGACCCTGCTGACCACGCCGCTCTACAGGGCCTGGGTCACTCTGGAGGTCAATCCACCCACGGTGGACGTGTCCGACGAGCAGCAGCGCAATCGGTTCGGCAACGACGACAGCACGTTCGACTTCGTTCAGACGCAGGTAGGACTGCTCGGCAGTCGCAGCCTTGCGGAGCGCGTCGCCCAGGAGCTGAACCTGGTGAACACGCCATCGGTCGTCGGCCAGGGTGACGCCACGGCGCGGCTCAACAGGGCTGCCGGCATCGTTGCCGGCGGGCTCGACGTCATCCCGCCCAAGGAGGGGCGGCTGATCCGTTTCAGCTTCACCAGCCCGAACCCGCAGTTGGCCGCGCAGATCGCGAACGGGGTCGCGGACGGCTTCATCAACTCCAACCTGCAGCGCAAGTACGAGTCGTCCAACTACGCACGCCGTTTCCTTGAGCGGCAGATCGGCAAGACGCGCGGCGATCTCGAGCGGTCGGAACGTCAGCTGGTGTCCTATGCCCAGAGCGAGGGCATCATCAACCTCCAGGGCGCAGCAGCCGACGGCAAAGGCGGCGGGCAGAGTGATGCGGGCTCGCTCCAGGGCGAATCGCTGCAGGCACTCAACACCGCTCTGGCGGCGGCAACGGCGCGCCGTGTCGCGGCGGAAGGCGCCTATCGTGCCGCGCAAGCATCCGGTCCGACCAACGAGGTCAACGAAAGCACCTCGGCACTGCGGCAGACCAAGGCAGGTCTCGAGGCCGAATATCAGGAAAAGCGTACGCTCCTGAAGCCAGACCATCCCGACATGGTCAGCCTGCGGTCGCGGATCGATGAGCTCGACAAGCAGATCGCCCGGGAGACCGCGCAAGTCAGCGGTGGGCGGAGCAACAGCCTGGCGCAGGAATATCGGGGCGCGGCGGCCGCCGAGGCCTCGCTGCAAGGCAGGGTCAACGCGCTCAAGGGCTCGGTGCTCGACCTGCGTGGCCGCAGCGTTCAGTACAATATCCTGCAACGGGAGGTGGATACCAACCGTGCGCTCTATGACGCCCTGTTGCAGCGCTACAAGGAGATCGGCGTGGCCGGCGGCGTCGGCGCGGCGCCCATCTCCATCGTCGATCGCGCACTTCCGCCCGGCGCCCCGTTCAAGCCCAGCCTGCCGCTGAACCTGCTGGTCGGGCTGGGATTGGGGCTGCTGGCGGGTGTCGGATCGGCGCTTGGCTTCGAGTTCCTGAGCGACACGATCAAGACCCGCGAGGACGTCCGCAACAAGCTTCAGATCGCCTGCCTTGGCGCCATTCCGAAGCGGCTCGCGAAGAGTGGAACGCTCGTGGACGACATTCGCGATCCCTCGTCCGCCGTCGCCGAGGCCTATTCGGCGGTCGCGGCCGGACTTCGCTTCACGACCGAAGACGGGGTGCCCCGAAGCGTTCTGATTACCTCCACTCAGGAAAGCGAAGGCAAGTCGTCGACCGCGCTCGCGGTCGCGCAGAGTTTTGCCCGCCAAGGGCGCAATGTGCTGTTGATCGACGCTGACCTGCGCAAGCCATCCTTCAAGACCGGAGGCAATGAACAGGGACTGGTCGGCCTGCTGACCAATCACGAGGACGTCGAGGGCAAGGTCGTCACGACGCAGTTCGAAAATCTTTGGCTGCTTCCCTGCGGGCCGTTGCCTCCGAACCCGGCGGACCTGCTGTCGACGCGGCGGTTCGCCAACATCCTCGACGACGCCTGTCACCGCTTCGATCTCGTGGTGGTGGACGGCCCACCGGTGCTCGGGCTTGCCGACGCTCCGTTGCTCGCGGCAGCGGTCGCCGGAACGCTGTTCGTTGTTGAGAGCGGACGTACCCGTACGCGGGCGGCGGTTGAGTCGCTCAACCGGGTTGAAGCATCTGGCGCGCGTGTCTTGGGTGCCGTGCTGACCAAGTCAGTCGAGCGGGATGGCGGGTACGGCTATTACTCCTATCGTTACGGGCAGATCGACGATGATCGACCCGACAAGGTCGTGCTGATCACCCACCAGGCGGCCGACGCGGACGCGGTTTGACCGTTCTTCGCCGCGCGCTGGTGATCATCGCCGGGCTGCTGCTCGCCGGCCTCGCCATCAGGGTGGCAGCGGTGCTGGGCTTTGCGCAGACGCGCCCGGAGCTCGCCGCGTCGATCTGGCCGAAGCACCCCGCCGTCCGGCTGAGCGCCGGAATGCAGGCCATTGGCGAAACGGTAGCGGCGGGACGTGCTCCATCTGCCATGGTCACGGCCGAGTTGCGGGCAGTCGCGCGCCGTGATCCGCTCAATCCCGGTCCTTTACTGGTGGAGGGGACGAGGGCCTTTGCCGCCGGTGATCTGCCGAAGGCGGACCGCTTGCTGAAGGAGGCAAGCCGGCTGGACCCGCTGGCCCCGGCACCACGGTTCCTCCTTGCGCAGCTCTACTTTCGTCAGAATCGGGCGGAAGCCGGGCTGGCGGAGGTCGGCTTCCTGTTTGAGCGATTGAATGGTGACGCTGCACCGCTCGTGCCTGCCTTGGCGCAATATGCCGCGCAACCCGGTGCCGCGATCCGGCTCAAGCCCGTGCTCGATCGCCGCCCCGTCGTAAGGGGCCAGGTGCTGTCGCTCATGGCGGATAATCCGGCCAACCTGCCGTCGATCCTGCAGCTTGCCCCACACCAGGGTGGTGACGCCGACGTCGAATGGCGCCAGCGCCTCCTCAGCAGCCTCGTCGACCATCGAGATTACGCCCGCGCTTATGCGTTATGGCAGCAATTCGGGAACGTCGCATCGTCGCCGCGTGCCGCGATCTACAACCCGCGCTTCCTTGTCGGGGGGGCGCCACCGCCCTTCAACTGGCGGCTTTCGAGCAGTCCGGCAGGGACCGCTGAACCCCAGGCAGGCGGTGGGCTTCACCTGCTCTACTTCGGCCGCGACGATACCGTCCTTGCCGATCAGATCCTTTTGCTGCCCGCTGGCCACTACCGATTGAGTCACTCGCTCCGCGGCGAGCCCACCGGACTGTTCTGGGCGCTGACCTGCCTTCCGGGCTCAACCCGACAGGAGGCCGCACTGACGCAGAACCGCTTCGATTTCGTGATTCCGGCGGCAGGTTGCGCGGCACAGCGACTGGAGTTGCGCGGGACGATGGGCGACTATCCCATGACGGTTGACGTCAACCTCGGCCCGCTGGTGCTGACGCGGGGGAGAGCGGAGTGACAGCCACCCTGCGCCAGGGGATTGCTCCCACCTATCTTCTTGCCTGCTTGATTCTGGGTGGAAGCGGGCAGGGCGTGTGGGGCCCACTGGTGCTTCAACTCATCGGAGTGGCCTTGCTCGGCAGCGCTTTCTGGGCCGACCCGAAACAAGCACTTGGAACGTCGGCCCGTCAGATCGGCTGGATCATGGCAGCTGTCGTGCTGCTCATCCTGCTTCAGCTAGTCCCGTTGCCGCCCGCCTTCTGGACGGCGCTGCCGGGGCGCGAGGCGGCCGTGGTCAACCTCTGCCTGCTTGGTGAGCCGCTGCCCTGGCTACCCATCTCCCTGGCTCCTTACGACAGTCTCGCGGCGGCGTTGGCGCTCATCCCGCCGCTTGCGCTCCTTGCCGCCATTCTTCGCCTGGGCGCATACCGGGCGGGGTGGCTGGCACTGGCGATCGGCGCCGGCGCCGTGCTGAACATCCTTCTTGGCGCACTCCAGATCAGCACTGGACGCTACTATCTTTTCCCCTTTTCAACAGTGGGTTCGGCCTCGGGCTTCTTTGCGAATGGCAATTATCTGGGAACGCTGCTCCTGGCCGCCATCCCCTTCCTGGCGGCACTCACTGCCCAGGGCATGCAGGAGCGTCGCTCGCACCGCAAACGGGTGGGTAGCCTCGGCTTGGCGTTAGGTCCGCTCCTGGTGTTGGTCATGGGTCTCGTGATCAGCAAATCCATGGCCGCACTGATGCTCACGGTGCCGATCGCGCTTGCGAGTTCACTGCTGCTGTTCAAGGACAACGGCCGCCGCTGGATCGCCGTGGGACTGCTCGCCGTCGGATGCGCACTGATAGCAGTGCTCGCTTATTCTCAGCTTCCCGCCATCAACGATCCCAATAATGCTCTGTCGACCGATATCCGCAGGCACCTCTACGGGAAAACCGCCGAAATCGCCTGGCAGTTGTTCCCCGTCGGGTCCGGCCTTGGCTCGTTCCCGCGCGTCTACGCGCTCTACGAGGATCCTGGCGTCTTCTTTGGCGCGATGGTCAACCACGCCCACGAGGAATATCTGGAAATTGCCATGGAGGGCGGTCTCGCCGGCCTGCTGATCCTGGCAGCCTTCTTCTGGTGGTGGTTCAGGCGATTGGGTGCCATCTGGCGCTCGCCTGCGAGCACCGTGTACGAGCGGGCGGGAACGATCGCCTCCGCCGCGATCCTCGCGCATTCGCTGGTCGACTTCCCGGCGCGCACCATGGCGGTGGCAAGCGTTCTGGCCACTGCCGTCGCGCTCATGGCCGAACCTCGCGAATGGCGGAAATCAGAGGGCGGGACGACCGAGCGCCGCGCAGCCCGGCACGTCAGCCTGCGGTGAAGTGGCGGAACAATATTTCTCCGAGGCGGCGTTTTCCTTCGGACAACGGAAAGGTCCAATGCTCGCCGATCAGCAGCTGGCTGGCGTGAATGCCTACCGTTCCCCGGCGGCGAGCGGTCGGCTCAACCGGGGCTTCGAGTTGGCGCAGTGCTTCGGAGGCGAGCCAGCGCGCTCGGCGATCGGCAGCCAGGACCGTGACCAAGCGATCGCTCAGCGGCATGCCGTACACCCAATGAAGCAGCAGCATGGCCTGGCTCGCCGCCCGACCCGCACCCAGCCGGCGCATGGCTTCATGCACCTCATCCAGGCCAGTGGCGTCGGCTTCGCCCAACAAGGCCTGGAGGTCGGCGAGCCACTTCAGCCGGAACCAGGCGCTCGAAGCGCCGTGAACGGCCAGATAAGCCAAGAGGGCGTCGCGTCTGAGTGTCGGCAGCGCAAGCCCAGATATGACCTCCACCAGTTGCGAGGCCGAGTTCGCCCGCAGGTCTGGAAGGATGCCCGGGTGGTCCGTCAGCCGGCTATGCAACTCGACGAGCAGGCCGGAAGGGGCGATCCACCCGGATTCCTTCGACCAGCGATGCCATCGCGCCAGACGTCGAGAATCGGCGCTGACCTGAGCCTGGTAACCCAGCAGCGCAAGCACTTCTCCGGCGCGTCCGACCTGCTCTGGCAGAACCAACAAGTCGATGTCGCGGCTGAGCTTGAGCGTGCTTGCACCGTAGGCGAGTTGCGAGAGTGTCAGTCCCTTCACGAACAGCAGCGGCAGATCGGCACTGTCGAACGCGTCACGGATGCGGCGGCATTCGGCTGCGGCCTGCAGATTCTCGGCGGCAACCCGATGCGCCTCCGCACGAAGCTGGCTCGCGACTTCCGGCGGGATTTCCTGAGCGCGCCTTGTCACTCCGGCGTAGAGCAGGCTCTGCACCCGGTGGCGCCGGGCGAGAGAGATGATCTCGGACCAAGGAATGGGGGTCGGAGAGAGCGGGGCGCCGTCCTGGCGGCAGGCGGCCGCAAGCCAGCGCAGCACGGGCGATGCGGTCAGCGGCACGGGCAGGGACGGCGCAGAAGCATATCACTTGCGGCTAGCACGACCGGCCATCCGGCAGGAGGCCTTGCGTGACGCACCCGCGTGTCTTCTCCTACCGGCTGTTCGGGCTCCATGTGCAAAGCGACCTCGAACTGATCGAACTGCAAGCGGAGCACGCCGGCACGGCGCCCGATATCATCATTCGCACGGCAACCCTGCCGGGGGAATGGCCTCAGGCGCCCGGTTTCCACCGCGTTGAAGGCGGAGGGCTTCTGGCGATCGAACGGGTGGGGCGTTACCTGGCCAGCCGAGGTTGCGAACTGCTGGTCGAGGCGCAGCCCGGCGTCCCAGAGCGCAATATCCGCCTTTACCTCCTCGGCTCCGCCATGGGCATGCTGCTTCACCAGCGCGGCCTGCTTCCGTTGCACGCGAATGCCGTCGTCATCGATGGTCTTGCCTACGCGTTCACAGGGCCATCTGGGTCGGGCAAGTCCACCTTGGCGGCATGGTTTCAGGACAACGGCTTCCCGCTGCTTAGCGATGACGTCTGTGTCATCGGCTTTGGTCAGGACGGCGCGGCGGTGGCCTGGCCCGGGCTACCGCGCCTTCGGCTGTGGCGTGACGCGATCGAGCGGAGCGGGCGTAACCTCGACCATTTCAGCCGCTCCTACGAAGAGGACAGCGACGACTGGGACAAATATGATGTCCCGGCGCGCGCCGGCGTCATCCCATCAGGACCCGTCCCCCTCGGTGGGGTGTTTCAGCTTGAGCGTGCGCAGGAGCACGGCGTTGAACAACTCACGCCGGCCGATGCGCTCTCCGTCCTTTTTGGCAACATCTACCGCGGCGAGTATCTCGCCGGCCGCGAACATGAGGAAGCGTGGCGCGCCTGCGTCCGTCTCGCAACGCAGATCCGGGTTCGTCGGTGGAGCCGCCCTTGGGACACCGCAGCATTCGAGCAGCACATCAGAAAGCTGTTGGCGAGCATCACGCCGCAAACCGAGCGATGAACAGTCCTGTGCAGAGGGCGCCGACCACGCCCACGCGAAAACGGGCGTAGTGGGCCGCGCTGTTCCAGTCACTCGAGGGCCATTCCGATATTGCCCGGTCCAGCGCCGCAATGTCGAGGAATTCACGAACGGGTTGATGCTCGCGGATCTCGGCCAGGACATGGCGGCATTCTGCGGCCGACGTCATCTGGTACCAATCCGCGCTCTGAAGACCGCGCAGATGGGAATTCAGCACCGGGTCGGGAAGCCAGCCCTGCAATGCGCGCCGCGCCATTGGACGTAGTTCGCCATTCTTCAGGAAAGCCTCCGGCGGCAAGGTTAGACTCCATTCGATCAGCGCCCGATCAGCCGTCGGGTCCGCTTCGATCAGATCCCAATGGCGCTCGCTGAGGACCCGATGGACGCCCGATTCGGTCTCCCTGATCATGGCGAGCCGGGCCTCGTAGGCATCCGCGGGGAGCGTCTCGGCTCGCCTGTCACCAGTTCCGCGCTCAAGCAGAAACGTCTCGGGCCTCGCGGGCGGACCACCGGCGAGGCGCTCGCCGAACCACTGCAAGAGAGTGTCTGGCACGTGTCCGCTCAGCACGGCAGCTGCCGCCCCTCGCCAGCGAATCGTTCCCGCTCTGGCAAGCAGACGGGCCTCGCGCCATGCACTCGCCAGTCTCCGCTGGGCGATCAGAACTGCGAGCGCGGACAGCCCGCCGGCATTCAGGGATAGATTACCCATCTCGCCGGTGAGGACTGCAGTGGCCCCGTCGGCGCGCGCCTGGTCTCGGATCGCATTCCACCACGTCAGCGGAAAGGGAGAAACCAAGGGCGATTGCGCGACCTCGTGGAACCACCGTGCCAGAGCAAAAGGCTCGGCGCGAGCGTTGATCAGCTGGTGCGTCACCCCGAGCGCCGAGGCGGAAGCGCTTGCCAGACCTGTCTCATCGACATTGGTGTGCCGCATCGCTTTACCCTGAATGGGTGCTGCGGGCACCGCCGTGTAGGCGCGGACGTTCGCGGTTCCGCGCAGGCTGACCGCGGCACCCGTGACCGCGCCGCTGTCCCATCCACCGCTGAGCTGGCAGGCAGTGAGCCCCTGGCCGAGCCAGGGTTCGACGGCTCGCGTCAGGTGGCTGCGATACTCCCCGGCATAGTCGCGCGAACGGTCGTGCGCTGATGGACCCACCTCCGGCTGCCACCAGTAGCGCCGCTCACAAGCTCCCGGGGTGAGCACCACCATCTCACCGGGCCGAACCTGCTCGACGCCGCATAGCGGGGTCGTAGTCGACCGAGCGGCACTGCCAGCCAGAAAGGCTCCCAAGTCGTCGAGATCGACCTGGAGCGCCAGTTGAAGGTCGCTGGGGATGGACCCGAACCGTGCACCGTCAGGCGTTCGGGCAAAGACAAGTGGCCGCTGCCCGGTCGCGTCGCGCACGAGCGTCAGGCGCCGCTTGGCGGGCTCGTAGATCGCAAGCGCGAAACTGCCCTCAAGCTGATTGAACAGCTTCGGGCCGAGTTGGCGAAATGCTTCGCCAAGCAAGGTGGGAAGATCGATGGAAGAGGGCGCACCAATACGGCGCGCCAGTTCGGTTAGGCGGTAAAGGTGGCCGTCAACACTAACCCGGGGAACGACCGCGGCGTCGCCGGAGCGATCATGCCAGTCGACGGCGCCCGGAAACGCTGATCGATTCGTGCTTACGAACGCTGGTTGTTGACCCCGTCGATGCGGACGTTGCGGGAGCCGTTCTCGGCCTCACCGGCGCGCAGCGTTCTGATTTCTGGTCTGCGCCAAGTCTTCTTTGCCAACCGAGCCTCCCCTGAGTGGATCAACGTCGATCCGAAATGGCCACAGTCGTCGTAAGTGGAACTCGCGCGAGTGGCAAGCAGCTAAATGGCGCGGACAAGCCGATGTTTTTGGAGGATTTCCAATGCGGCAAGCGTGTCGCTGCGGCATTCGTCTGGCGCGACCTCATAATCGTCTGTCAGTTGCTCGACCAGTCCAGCCAGCGTCCTTGGCTCCCTCAACAGTCGCCAGATGGCCGTCGCCACATCGTTGAAGCCAAAGCAAAGCCCTTCGTCGACATCCAAAGCGACAAGCTCGTCTCCAAGCTCGGCTTCGAGGAGCTCACGGTCGCGGAGGTAGGTCGGGTTGTCCGCGCTCACCGGCGGGGCTCCTGGAGATGATGGTGGTCGGGGAGACAGGATTCGAACCTGCGACCCTCTGCTCCCAAAGCAGATGCGCTACCAGGCTGCGCCACTCCCCGACGCCGCGCCGCCTAGCAGCGTCCGGCCGCGTCCGCCAGCCTAGTGCTTGCGGTCGCTGCTATTGGTCGTCACAGTGACATGGGTTTTGTCGACCGCATTGTCGGCCTTGTCGGCGGTATGACGGGCAGCAGCGCCGGTCTTGTCGGCAGCGTTGGAGACCGCGTCGCCGGTCTTGTCGGCGGCATTGCCGATCGCGCTTCCAGCCTTGTCGGCGGCATCCTTGACGGCCGGGGCTGCCTTGTCCGCTGCGTCCTTGACCTCGTTGCCCGCGTCCTTGAGCGCCGCGCCGGCCTCGTTCAGCCCACCTTGCACGGCGTTCTTGTCGACGGAGATCACCGTGCTGCCATTGCCTTCGTCACGGGCCGAGCAGGCGCCCAGCGCCAGAGCCATCGCCACGCCCACCATCAGCTTGCCGTTCATCGTCTTGTCTCCCCTTGCAGGTTCGCCTGATTGTTGCTGCCCGCTTCAGCGCTCATCCTGGCCGCTGCGTTCCCTGCCGCCTGATCGGCCGCCGACAACAACTCGTTGCTGCCGGCGTTGCCCTGGTCACGGATCGGCTCGATGCTGTCGTCCTTCGACGAGCCACAGCCTGCGAGGAGCAGCAGCAAGGCTGGGCCGAGCAGCTTCACCGGCGGCGGCTCCGTGCGGCGGGCGCACGCTCGATAGGGCCGGCAAGGACCGCCAGGGTTGCTGTCCACGCCGCGACATTCTGCCGCAACTGCACAGGATCCACCTTGTCGAGCGTGTCGTCGGGCGTGTGATGATAATCGAAGTAGCGGGTGCCGTCCTGGCTCAGGCCGACGCCGGGCTGCCCGTCATCCAGTAGCGGCTCGATGTCGCTGCCATCGGCCTTGTCAAACGCCCCGGTGACGATCCCGAGCGGTGCCAGGGCTGCGCCGATCATCCGCGCTTCATCGCGCCGCTGCTCGCCAAGCTTGCTGGTGACCCGCCAGATGCGGTCGGCGCCGAAGTCACTCTCGAGCAGCGCCCAGTGCGGCTGCTGGCCGTAGCGCTTGCGGTAGTCCTGCCCGCCCCAGAGGCCGGTTTCCTCCGACCCGAACCAGACGATGCGGATGGTCCTCAGCGGCTGTCCCGAGTCCATGATCCGCTTGGCGGCGGCGGTCGCGATGGCGACGCCCGAGGCATCGTCGATCGCGCCGGTGCCAAGGTCCCAGCTGTCGAGGTGCCCACCGACCAGGACGGGAGCAAGCTTCGGATCGCGCCCGGGAAGTTCGGCGATGACGTTGCCCGATTGACCCTGATGCGTTTCGCTGACGAGTGTCAGGTGAAGCCGGACTGGCTGCCCACGCTTCAGGATCCGGGCGAGTTGCTCGGCATCGGGGATGCTCAGCGCGCCCGCGGGTATCGGAGTGGCGCCGTTGCCGAAGGTCTGCACCCCGGCATGCGGGTTGCGATGATGGTCGGTCCCGGCAGAGCGGACGACAATGGCCAGCGCTCCCTTCTGGGAAGCGACTGTCGGTCCCAGCCGGCGGGGCGTGCCGCCTGGACCATAGCTGCTGCCATCCTGCGTCGGCGCCATGTGGTGATCGACAAAGACGATCTTGCCGCGGACGGCCGAGTCAGGTGCGGCGCGAAGCGCATCCACGCTATCGAACGCGACGATCTCGCCACTGACCCCCTGGGGACCGGTGGATGCGCTGTTCCCCAGCGCGGTCACCGCCAGCTTCTGAGGAAAGGGCGCCAGGATCTCGGCACTTTCGGCGCCCCGGGTCCAGACCTGGAGCGGGAAGGTTTCGATCCGCACATTCTTGAAGCCCAGGGCGGTAAGACGGCTGACTGCCCATGTCCGCGCCCGCGCCTCCGCCTCGGTCCCATCGAGACGGGGCCCGATCTCCGTGGTCAGCCCCTCGACGATGTCCCACGCGTAATGGTCATTGTTGAGCGCATCGTCACGAAGGCTGGCCAGAGCCGACGGAACGACGATGGGCGCCGGCAGCGGCGCCGGCGCGGGTTGAGCGAACGCCTGGGAAGCGGCAGCAGCCATCAAGGCGGCGGTCAGATGCTTGATCATGGGCCTCTGACTAGTCGCGCCAGTCGCTCACAACAAGCGCAGCTGTTGCCCGTCGGGGGCACGGAACAGGTCGCGCCGGAGGACTGTACGGGTCGTGCCAAGACCGTAGCGCTTCACCGCTTTCTCGAACCGGGTCCGCAGCAGCTCGGCCCAAACACCCGAGCCGCGCATCCGGGTGAAGAAATTCGGGTCATTGTCCTTGCCGTCGCGCATGGAGCGGATGGTCGCCATCACCTTGGCCGCGCGATCGGGATAATGCTCGTCAAGCCATGCGCGGAACAGGGGCGCAACTTCGTGCGGCAAACGAACCGGTAGGTAGAAGCCACCCCGCGCACCCGCTTCGGCGCCCGCGGCAACGATCGACTCCAACTCATGGTCGGTAATTTGCGGAATGACCGGAGCCACCGCCAGCAAGGTTGGTACGCCCGCCTCATTGAGGGTCTTGATCGCGGCGATTCGCTTGCGTCCGGCGGGCGCGCGCGGCTCAAGCGTACGGCTGATCGCGGGATCGAGCGAGGTCACCGACAGCGCAACGGCGGCGAGCCCTTCATGCGCGGCCGGGGCGATCAGGTCGAGATCGCGAAGCACCCGGTCACTCTTGGTCGTGATGGTGAAAGGATGCCGGGTCTCGACCAACACCTCGAGGATCGAGCGGGTGATCTCCCACCGCTCTTCGATCGGCTGGTAGGGATCGGTGTTGGTTCCGAGCGCAATGGGCGCCACGTCATACCCAGGCTGGCTGAGCGCCGCATGGAGCAGCTTTGGCGCGTCGGGCTTGGCGAACAGGCGGCTTTCGAAATCCACGCCGGGTGAGAGATCATGATAGGCATGGGTCGGCCGCGCGAAGCAATAGATGCAGCCGTGTTCACATCCACGATAGGGATTGACCGAGCGATCAAAGCCGATGTCGGGTGAGCGATTGCGGGTGATGATCGACTTGGGCCGCTCCACGGTGACGGTTGTCCGGCGCCTGGTCACGCCGTCCAACGCCTCGACCTGATCCAGCCAGTCGCCCTCAGCCGTTCGCTCACCCAGGTTGAAGCGGGTGGGGGTGAGATTGCGGGTGGCCCCGCGGCCGGAGATCGACTCGGCAGGCATGGCATCGAATTACACCGGGAACAAACCCGGAACAAGTCGGCTCATTCGCAGCCGTATTGCATCCGCCACATGGTTGATTCCGAATTGTAACGCTTTAGCTTCAAAGGCTTGACCGTGATCAGCCGAACTCCCGAGGTCCGCACTGGTACCGAGCGGCTCAGCCTTGCCGAGGAGCAGCGCCGTGCGGACGACGCTGACCGCGCCCGCCGCGCCCGTCAGCCCCGCAACGGCTTTCCGCTCAGTTACCTCTTTCGCAACTGAACATCAGCGCCGGCTAGCGACCGGGAAAGCGGGCCACTTGTGCTGCGCCATCTCCGTCAGGCTCGGCGCCGGCCGCCCATCGAGCTGCTCATAGACCCACATGTTCCTGAGCACTGTGGGAATATAGAAGCGCGTCTCCCAGTAGGGCACGCTTTCGATCCACAGCAGGGGGTCGCCCCGGTCGTTGACCTGCCAACGGCCAACCGGAAGCGAGCCGGCATTGTAGCTGGCGATCACCTTGGGCAGCTGGCCCTGCGTCTCCGCCCGGTTTCGCATCGCCTCAATCCAGCGCTGGCCGAACTCCATGTTGGTGGCGGGATCGCGCAGGTCGCCTGTGGGCACGTTACCGATGCGCGCCAGCACGTTCATGGTCGAGGGCACGACCTGCATCAGCCCGACGGCACCGGCAGGGCTGATCGCCTCCGCCCGGAAACTGGATTCCTGCAGCGCGTGAGCCATCGCCAGCGCCGGGTCGATCCGCCACCCGCTGCGCGGACCCCACGACGGCTTGGGATAACGGGCTGCCGAGGGCACCTGCGCCCCAGCCGGGCCGAAATGCGCCAGATAATGCTGCGTCGCTGCCAGCTCCAGCCGGCGTGCGACGTTGATCAGCCCAAGCTGGTCGGCGGGACTCCCCAACCTGGACTGGAAGCGGAGGTACTGGCCGGCAAGATCACGCTCCCCTATCCGTGCCAGCTCGACCGCCCGCTGAACATTGGGCAGCGCCTCCACCCTCGGATCGACGGTTTCCGCCAGGGGCGGAAGCTTGGTATCCATGCCAAGCGAACGCCGCGCGATCATGCCGTAGAACGTCTCGTTATATCGCGCTGCCGCCCGCATCAGCGGGGTAACTTCGGCGGGATGCCGGCACGCCATTTCGGCCCGTGCCGCCCAGTAGAGCCCGCCAGCTCGGAGCGATGTCTCATTGGCGTCCCCGCCGACGACCCGAAACAGTTGCGCCGCTGAGACACAGTCGTTCTGCCGCCAAGCCGCGAGGCCCGACACCCAGGCATTCTGAACCGCCCAATCGCCGGTTGTGCCGAGGCGGCCTGCATCGGCCACGCGTCGAGCGCTCGCATCGTCACCGCGGACGTAATAGATCCATGCCACCCGCTGCGCCGCTTCGGCCCGCGCCTCGGGCGAGAGCAGGGCCGAGCGGCTGTTGACCAGCAGCTCGGCATTGAGTGCGTCATCCACTTTGACCAACGGGTCGAGCTCTGCCCGCAGCTTGTCGGCCTCGGGCTCACCAGTGACCGACCGCGCCCGGCTGCGGCGCGGTGCATAGCCAATCGGAACCACCGCGAACCGCTGAGCGATGCGTGGCGTGTCGATGCCGCCGCGCGCTTCGGCCATGCGCTGCAGCTGGTCGGCCTTGGGCAGGTCGGGCGCTTCGATCAACAGGTCATAAAGAGCGTCAAGGCTGACCTTCGGTGAGCCCTTGGCGGTGTACAGTTCGGCCCGTGCGACCGGCGTCAGGATGTTCCTCGGCAGCGCCGCAATGCCGGCCTGAGCCGCCGCCCACTGGTTCAGGCGAATGGCGTCGAACACTCCCCGCCAGTCCTTGGGCACGGCGACCACGACGGGCGAAGAAGGTGGCGCCTCCGCCGGCGTCGCGTCACTCGGCTCGCCCGGGGGCAACGGTGTCCGGACCGGCTCGGCCGACGGCGCTGCGGCGCCTGGTGGTAGCGGCGCGAGCGGATCGTTGACGGGCTGCGACTGCGCCATAACAGCGGCGGCCAAGCCAAGGAATATACTCATGAAACCTCTTCACTCATCAGCAACAGCAGGTCACGCCATGCATGGGCCTTGTGGGGCGGATGGCTGAGCAGCTGGCGGGGATGGAAAGTGACAACGGCGGGAATATGATCGACGCGATGGATCTTGCCCCGGGCTTGAACCAGACCTTGCCCGGTGAGCGCCTTTGCTGGACCTTCGCCCAGCAGCAGCAGCCGCTTGGGAGCGACCAGGCCGATATGCCGTCGAATCTCATTTCCGCACTCGGCCGCCAGTTGCGGGTCCAACCGGCCGGCGGGCGCGGGGAAGCAGGCGAGGGCGGCGACATAAACCTGGCCGGGCGTGAAGCCGATTGCGACCAGCATCTTCTCCGTCAGGGTCCAGGCCTCTCCGGTGATCGGGCGGCCCTGGCCTGAACCGTCACGCTCGGGGAGGTCCGAAACGATCATCAGCGGTGCCTGCGCGGGACCATGAGGCAGGGCCCGACCGGCGCCGGCCTGGAATAGCGGCAGGTCGAGGCCTTCGCGCAGCCACGCCTGATATTCGTCGAGACTGCCGATCGGAGTGCGCCCGGGCTCGGCGGCGACGTGGCTGACCGCGGCGGATGCCTCGATATCGTGAGACACGCCTTTTCGCAGCCAGTCGCGCGGAGCTTCGCCGACGGGCACGTCGACGCCGGCTTCCAGCCACCAACCCAGCAGGCTGGAAGCGAGCGCTTTGTCCACTACTGACTGATCCCCACCCGACACCCGCCAATCATACCCCTTGTCGCCATTGACGCCACTATCATCTGAAGGGCAGGGCAGGGGGAATGGCCGATGGCCCGCACGGATGGACGAAGAGCGAATGAGCGAACGCGAGTCGATGGAATATGATGTCGTCATCGTGGGAGCGGGCCCGGCGGGCCTGTCCGCGGCGATCCGGCTCAAACAGTTCGCGAACGAGGCCGGGCGTGAGCTCGGCGTGTGCGTGCTCGAGAAGGGCTCCGAAGTCGGCGCCCACATCCTGTCCGGTGCGGTGATCGATCCCCGTAGCCTCGATGAACTTCTGCCCGAATGGCGCGAGGACGAGAGCTGCCTGCTCAATCGGGTGCCCGTCACCCGGAACGAGCATTGGGTGCTGACCAAGCGCAAGCACTTCCACCTGCCGCACCTGATGATGCCCGGCTTCCTCGACAACAAGGGGACGTTCACGGGCAGCCTGGCCAACCTCTGCCGCTGGCTCGCCGGCAAGGCCGAGGAGCTTGGGGTCGAGATCTTCCCCGGCTTTCCCGCCGCCGAGATCCTCTACAATGACGACGGTTCGGTGAAGGGCGTTGCCACCGGCGACATGGGAATCGCGCGAGACGGCACTCGCAAGCCCGATTACCAGCCGGGCATGGAGATCCACGCCCGCTACACCTTCTTCGCCGAAGGGGCGCGGGGCAGCCTCACCAAGCAGCTCAAGCGCCAGTTCGAGCTGGAAAAGAACTGCCAGCCGCAGGTCTATGGAATCGGCATCAAGGAACTGTGGGACATCGACCCCGCCAAGCATACGCCGGGCCGGGTCATCCACACGCAAGGGTGGCCGCTCGGCGATGCATGGGGCGGCGGCTGGATCTACCATCAGGACAACCATCAGCTGTCGATCGGCTTCGTGGTCGCACTATCTTACAAGAACCCGCACCTTTCGCCCTTCGACGAGATGCAGCGCTGGAAGCATCATCCCGCGATCAAGGAGATGCTCGAAGGGGGGCGCCGTGTCTCCTACGGCGCGCGTGCCATCAACGAGGGCGGCTGGCAGTCGATACCCCAGCTCGCATTCCCAGGCGGTGCCCTGATCGGCTGCTCGGCGGGCTTCGTGAACGTGCCCCGCATCAAGGGCACCCACACCGCGATGAAGAGCGGGATGCTCGCCGCCGAAGCAGCCTTCGAGGCGATTGCGGCAGACCGGCGAGGAGACCTGCTCGACACGTACGAACCCTCCGTCCGCAACGGCTGGGTCGGTGAGGAGCTGCGCAAGGTGAAGAACGCCGAGCCGGCCGTTGCCAAGTTCGGCGCCACCATCGGCACGCTGGTGGCGGGCGCCGACATGTGGATGCGGCAGCTCAAGGTCGGCCTTCCGTTCGAGATGAAGCATCACCCCGACCATGAGACTCTGTGGCGCCGCGACATCGCGCCGCCGATCAACTATCCGAAGCCCGACGGCGTGATCAGCTTTGACAAGCTTTCCTCGGTTTTCCTGTCGAACACCAATCATGAGGAAGATCAGCCGATCCACCTCACCCTCAAGGATCCCACCATCCCGACGCGGGTCAACTTGCCGCAATATGACGGTCCCGAGCAGCGATATTGCCCGGCGGGCGTTTACGAATATGTGGTAGAGGACGGTGCCCCGAGGCTGCAGATCAACGCGCAGAACTGCGTCCACTGCAAGACCTGCGACATCAAGGATCCCTGCCAGAACATCAACTGGGTGACTCCGGAGGGCGGCGGTGGCCCGAACTATCCGAACATGTAGTCTTGCGGGCGCAGCGCTGGCAGTCGTGCTTTTCGCGGCGCCGGCGTCGGCCGCGCGCCTCATCACCTACCGGCCGAGCGCGATGACCCTGTTTGCCGGCGCCCGTGCCGCCGAGCTGCGAGGGGACAGCCGTCGCGCCGCCTCGCTCTACGCTTCGCTTGCGGCCGCCGATCCATCGAACAAGGTGGTTGCCGACCGCGCTGTGGGCCAGGCCATTGCGTCGGGCGACATGGCGCTTGCGCTTCGCCTCATCGGCAAGCGCGCGCCGGTCACTCTGGCCGTGGACGCCCGGCTCCTCCTGGCCGCTGACGCGCTGCGCGGCCGCCGGCCCGAGCAGGCGGTGCAAATACTCCAGCTCGACGCTCCCTCGGGCAGCCTCAAGTTTCTCGCGCAACCAGTCCTGGCCTGGACCCTGATCGAGCGGCGCGATCCGCGCGCTCAGCAGGCGATCGACGCCATCCCCGCCGAAAGCGTCGCTTCGCCGCTACGGGTCGAACTCGGTGCATTTGCCTTGCTTGCGCAGCGCAACACCGCCGCTGCCGATGTGCTGGCGCGCCGAGCCATCGACGCTGGCGGCGGACGGGCGATCGCACTCCGGCTTGCCTTTGCCGACGCCTTTCTGAAGGCCGGCGACCAGGCTCGCGCCCTTGCCTTGCTCGACACTGCAGAGCCTGCCGTCCGGCGAGCCCGTGCCCTCGTTGCCGCAGGACGCCGGCCGGGCACCGGCATCGAGACCGCGGCACAGGGCTTGGCGCTCATCCTTGACGCCCTCGCCCTCGATCTCAACCGGGAGAGCGGCCAGTCCCTGCCAATTGTTCTTACCCAGATCGCGCGGTTCGCGGACCCCGACAACGATTACCACCGCATTCTGTCCGGCTCGCTGATGAGCCAGGCCGATCGGGCCGACGATGCGCTTGCCGCCTTGCGGACCATCGATGATCGCAGCGTCTACGCCTCGCAGGCTCACGACGCTGAGGTCAATGCGCTGACCAAGGCCAATCGAAAGCCGGAAGCACTCGCCCGCGCCCAGGCCTTCGCGCAGGCACGTGATGCAGACTACACCGACTGGGGCCGGCTCGCGGACGCACTGGACGCTTCGGATCGCCAGGCCGACGCCGCCAGCGCCTACGCCCGCGCTATTGCCCTGCTGCCCGCTGACCTGCCGAACGCCTGGCAATTCTATCTGCTGCACGGTGCCATGCTGGAGCGGTCCGGCCGCTGGGATCAGGCGCGCGTGTCGCTGGAGAAAGCGCGGGCACTGGCGCCGCAAAGCCCGACCGTGCTCAACTATCTCGGTTATGCGCAACTCGAACGAGGTGAGAACCTCGACGCTGCCGAAGCGCTAATCTCGGAGGCTCATCGTCTATCGCCTGACGATGCCTCCATCACGGACTCGCTTGGCTGGGCGCAGTTCAAGCGCGGCAAGCTGTCCGAGGCGATCAAGACGCTGACCGAAGCAGCAACGAAGGATGCGACCGAGGCGGAGATCCACGAGCATCTCGGCGATGCCCTCTACAGTGCCGGTCGACGGTTCGAAGCCCGTAACAGCTGGAACGCCGCTCTCGTTGTCGCCGACGACAAGGGCCGGGCCCGAATCCAGTCAAAGCTGCAGTCAGGCCTTGGCGCAACCAACGCTGCGAAGTGACGTGAGCGACGTCGCCCGCTGGAGCGAGGTCGCGCCGGCCAAGGTCAACCTCGCGCTGCACGTGCGTGGGCGGCTTCCAGACGGTCGCCATGCGCTTGAAACGATTTTCGCCTTTTGCACGGACGGCGACCGACTGTGGGGTGAGCCCGCGCCTGAACTGTCGCTGACGATCACCGGTCCATTCGCTGCCATGCTCGATGACGGTGCAGACAATCTGGTCCACCGCGCCGCAACGGCTCTGGCCAGCGAGGCGCGGGTAGGTCGGGGAGCGCGGCTGGTCCTCGACAAGCGCCTGCCGGTCGCTGCAGGGCTTGGTGGGGGATCGGCCGATGCCGCGGCGGCATTGCGTCTGCTGACGGCGATGTGGAGCATCGATCCGGCCATCGCCGAACGTGTTGCGCCTGAACTCGGCGCCGATGTCCCGGCCTGCCTGCTGTCGCTGACAAGCCGCGGCACAGGCGCGGGCGACCAGCTCCAACTCGTCGATGCGGGCGTCGCGGACATGCCGGTGCTGCTCGTCAACCCGCGCCAGGCACTCTCCACCGGGTTGGTCTTCGCCGCTTGGGACGGGCAGGACAGGGGGCCGCTGGGCGACTGGCGCATGGGGCGCAACGACCTTGAGGCACCCGCCAGGAACCTCGTCCCCGCGATCGGACTTGTGCTCAATTGGCTACGGGAGCGGCCCGGTGCGCAATACGTGCGCATGTCCGGCTCTGGCGCCACATGCTTCGCCCTCTTCGCTGACGAGGCTGCGCGGGACGCGGCCGCGGCCGCTTGTCCCACCGCCTGGTGGCACCTCGCGAGCGTGCTTCGCTAGCATGCGCCCGATCCTGACCGCCGCTGCCATGCGCACTGCCGAAGAGCAGGCGATCGCGGCCGGCACCAGCATCGAGACACTCATGGGGCGTGCCGGGGCAAGCCTTGCCCTGGCCGTTCTGCGGTTCGCGGGCCCGGAGCCCACTTTGGTTCTCTGCGGACCGGGTAATAACGGCGGCGACGGCTATGTCGCTGCCCGCCACCTTGCCGCTGCCGGAGTGGATGTCCGCATTGCCGCCATGGCCGAGCCGGTCACGGACGTGGCGCGATGGGCGCGTGGCCTATGGTCCGGGCCTGTCGAGCGCCTTGAGAATGCCAAGCCGGCGAGCGTGTTGGTCGATTGCCTGTTTGGAACGGGTCTGAAGCGCGGTCTGGAAGATGTTGTCCAGCAACGTTTATGTGATCTTTCGCGCCGTTCGCAGCTGACCGTTTGCGCGGATCTGCCAAGCGGCGTCGAAGCGGACAGTGGTGCCATTCTCTCCGCTGTCCCAAAGGCCCACCTCACGGTCAGCTTCGGCGCTCTCAAGCCGGCACATCGCCTCATGCCAGCGATGGCGTGCACGGGCCGGCTGGTGCTCGCCGACATCGGCATCGCCGCTGATCTGCGCTGGCACGAAATCACCCGCCCCGAACTTCCGCCGATTGCTCCCGATGCCCACAAGTATAATCGCGGGCTCGTCCATGCCTTGGCCGGCAAGATGCCCGGGGCGATCGCACTCGCCGCCAGCGCCGCTGCGCGCACCGGCGCCGGCTATGTGCGTGTTTCGACCAGCCGCGTGATCGAGCATCTCCCTGCCGCAGTGGTCCAGACCGATACCGCTACCCTGGCCGATCCGCGCATCGGCTGCATCCTGGTTGGCCCGGGCATGGGGGACCTGCCACAGATCCTCACCTTGGCGCTCACCAGCCATGCCCCCAAGGTGATCGATGCCGATGGGATCGGGCAGATCGGTGAGCCCGAGCGACTGCGTGGCCAGGATGCGATCGTCACCCCCCATGCGGGTGAGTTCGCCAAGCTGTTCGGGGACTTGCCCGGCACCAAGGCCGAACAGGCGCTCGCCGCCGCCGAGCGCTCGGGTGCCGTGATTGTCTTCAAGGGTCCCGACACCCTCGTCGCGTCGCCCGACGGTCGGCTCGGTTTTGCCCCGCCGGCCCCAAGCTGGCTTGCGACCGCCGGCACGGGAGACGTGCTTGCCGGAATGATCGCCGCTCTTCGCGCGCGTGGGCTCCCTGCGTTCGAGGCCGCAAGCGCCGGCGTGTGGTTGCATGGTCGTGCCGCCGAGCGGGCCGGACCAGCGATGATCGCCGACGACCTGCTCGCGTCCATCCCGCTGGTCCTGTGAGCGAAACCATCGTCCGGATCGCCGCAGGCGGCGACGGTGTCACTGGCTCGGGACGCCACTTCGCGCTCGCCGCGCCTGGCGACACGATCGACGACACCGGCGCCCTCAGCCCTGGGCCCCACCACCAGGTGCCGCCATGCCGTCACTTTCCCGAGTGCGGCGGATGCCAGCTCCAGCATGTCGATGACGCGGCCTACAGCGCGTATCTGGTCGATCGCGTCGCCGGTGCGCTTGCCCAGCACGACCTCGCAACAGACATTCGCGACCCTCATCTGTCTCCACCGCGGAGCCGCCGTCGAGCCACGCTGCGTGCGCTGAGGGCAGGGAAGGGGGTCGTTCTCGGCTTCAACGCTGAACGCTCGCATCGCGTGATCGATATGCGCGAATGTCACGTTCTTCTCCCCGAGATGTTCGCGCTGGTGGCCCCGCTGCGCTCGCTGCTCGCGACGTTGCTCGGCCGTAAGGCAGCTGGCGAAGTGCGAATGACCCTTTGTGATCAGGGTGTCGACGTGGCGCTCAGCGGCGTGGTGGCAGAGGGCCTTGCCGCCGCGGAGGCGTTGACCGACTTTGCCGATCGCTATGCGCTCGCACGGCTCAGCCTCGATGAAGGCTTCGGCCCCGAGGTCCGCTACGAACCCAGACCCGCGACGGTAACCCTTTCAGGCACTCCCGTCGCGCTGCCGCCCGGCGCTTTCCTTCAGGCAACGGAAGATGGCGAGGGCGCGCTGGTCGCCGCCGTGCTCGACGCCGTTAGCCAGCCCAGCCGAAGCGCGGACCTGTTCGCCGGGCTCGGCACCTTCACGCTGGCGCTGCCCGGACAGGTCTATGCCGCCGAAGCGGCGCGCGACGCCGTGCTCGCGCTTAAAGCGGCGCGACCAGGCCAGCCGGCCGAGCACCGCGACCTGTACCGCCGGCCGCTCACGGCTGAAGAACTGGCCGGATTTGACTCTGTCGTGCTCGATCCGCCACGCGCCGGCGCCGAGGCCCAAGTGCGCGAGCTTGCCGGTTCGATGGTGCCACGCCTTGCTTACGTCAGCTGCAATCCCGCGACCTTCGCCCGCGATGCGCGGCTGTTGGTGGACGGCGGCTTTGCGCTCGACTGGGTCAAGCCGGTGGGCCAGTTCCGCTGGTCAACCCATATCGAACTGGCCGCCGCCTTCAGCCGTGGAGCAGGCTGATCGTCGCGTGCAGCGTCAGGGCGGCGAGGCACAGGGTCGAGAGCATGAACAGCGCGAACCTGACCCGAACGACGTTGCTGGTCGCCTGCACCAGGCTGTGAACGATCCTGATCGCCACATACGCCCATGCCAAAGCGAGGTTCAGCGTCATGTGATCGCCCATGGCGACCAGGGTCAGCACGATGGCATAAAACAGCGTGGGCTGTTCATGAAGATGCGCGTAATTGTGGGCCGGCCAGTTCACCTTGCCCGGCACTGCCCGCTCCAGATCGACGCCGCGGCTCCCGGGCGGCGGTTCGATTCCGGCGCGCTTCAACGCCGGCAAGCGCGTCGCGGCCAGCCACACCAGCATCAGAAGGGTCCAGATCACGAGGGCTACCACCGGGCCCAGCAACGGATTGTGCATTGGATCGAACTCCCCCTTCTTGCCCGCTTCAAGCGGTTCTGGTCATGACTGAAGCGAAACGACCGCTGACGCAAGCATGACAAAGACTTAAGTAACAGCCTGCCGACCGTGCTCGTAAACTTGGAGCCACATGCCCGAACGCAGCGTCTTTCACGATCCAACCGGACGGCGGCGCAAGCGCTTCACGCTTGCCGCCACCCTGTTCGTGCTTCTGAACCTGCTCGCCGCGGCCGCCCTGTTCGCCTCCATCCGCCTGCTCCCGGCCGAGCCGCCGCTGCCAATCGCACTGGAACGTGGCAAGCCGCTCCCGCCTCCGCGCCAAAGCCTGCTGCGCCGGACCAGCCTCAGTATCGACCACGCATTCCAGCGTCTGCTCGGAACGCGGCCACCCAGCGCGCGCAGGGTCGGCGCACTACCCGCCGCGAGCGCCGCGGCGGCACTCGGCCAAAGGGTGAGCGTGGGTTTCTACACGCCGTGGGACCCCAGTTCGGTGGCCTCGCTCAAGCAGCATGTCGATGATCTCGACTGGCTCGCACCCGTATGGGTGACCGTGAACGGCCCGGATCATCGCCTGCAGGCCCTGCCGGACACTGCCGGACGTGCAATCATCAACAGTGCAGCCCACCGGCCGCTCATCCTGCCCGTCATCCAGAACGCCGCCAACGGTCTGTTCGACGGACCGAACACGGCCCGCCTGCTCGCCAGCCCCATGCTTCGCAAGCAATTGCTCGATCGGCTTGAACCGTTCCTCGTCGCGAACCACGCCTCGGGAATGCTGTTCGACCTCGAGGAGCTGGATCCCGCGGCACAGGCCAACTTCCGCCTGCTGCTCGGCGAAGCCAGGAAGCGCTTTGCCGCCCGCCACTGGATCATCGCCATGGCGGCTCCGGTCGGCGCCGATTGGAACCTGCGCGCTTTCGCCCGGGTAGCGGACCGCATCTTCCTCATGGCCTATGACGAGCATAGCAATGACGGCGAGCCTGGCCCGATTGCCTCGCAGGTTTGGTGGGCCAACCAGGTCCACGCCGCCTTGCTCCAGCTACCGCGCGACAAGGTGGTCGTGACGCTCGGCAATTATGCCTACGATTGGCACGGCAAGGGCGGTGAGCCGCTGTCGGTCGAGGAAGCGTGGCAGGAGGCTGCCGAGAGCGACGCCGTTCCGACCTGGGATCAGGCGAGTGGCAATTCCACCTTCGCCTTCGATGATGAGCAGGGACAGCGCCACACCGTCTGGATCCTCGACGGCGCGAGCGCCTTCAACCAGCTGAGCCTGCTCGAGCGGGCAGGGGTCCGCAACGTCGCGCTCTGGCGTATGGGCGGCGAGGACCCGTCCATCTGGTCCGCATTCGGCCGATCCGGCAAGCGCCCGCTCAACGCCGGCGCACTGCAATCCTTGCCCGAGGTCAGCAATGTCGACGTCGAGGACAATGGCGAGATTCTCCGCATCGCCTCGCTGCCTTCCCCTGGGCGGCGGCAGATCACCGTCGGACAGAACGGGCTCATCAGCAACGTCGCTTTTCAGCAGCTGCCAAAGCCCTACACCATCAGCCGCACCGGCGCCCGGCCAGGCCTTGTCGCACTGACGTTCGACGACGGCCCCGACCGGCGCTGGACCCCTCGCATTCTCGATATCCTGAAAGCCGATCACGTCCCTGCGACGTTCTTTATCGTCGGCGAGAATGGGCTGACCGAATATGGGCTGCTCCGGCGGATGATCGCGGAAGGGCATGAGATCGGCAGCCACACCTACACTCACCCGAACCTGGCGACCGTCGGCAGAAGCCGCACGCTGTTCGAGTTGAATGCGACCCAGCGGCTGTTCCAGGCTTTCACCGGTCGTTCGTTGAAGCTGTTCCGGGCACCCTATTTCGGCGATGCCGAGCCGACCACCGCGGACGAAATCGGGCCAGCACTCGAGGCGCAGCAGCGCGGCTACATCAGCGTTGGCCTGCACGTCGACAGCGAGGACTGGCGCCGTCCCGGGGTTCCGGCGATCGTTCGCAACGTCGTCGATGGCGTGCTCAGCGCCAATGCCGAGCGAAGCGCCAATATCGTCCTGATGCATGACAGCGGCGGCGACCGCGCCGAAACGATCGCCGCACTTCCGCAGATCATCGCCCAGCTCAAGGCGCGCGGTTACCGGTTCGTGCCGGTGTCGGAACTCGCTGGGCTTACCCCCGCGCAAGCGATGCCAACCCTCAGCACTGCTGATCAGGCAACCGCGCAATTTTCCCTGTTCCTGTTTCTGGCTCTTGGCTTCCTGATCACCAGCCTGGGCGTGCTCTTCGCCGTGGCGCTGGCCCTCGGCGTGGCGCGAGCGGTGGCGCTGAGCGGCCTGGCGCTGCTCAACGCCCGCCGTGAGCTCGCGCGAGTGCGCCCGCCGATCGATCCGGCAACCTTCGTCACGGTTCTGATTCCGGCCTACAATGAGGAAGCGGTGATCGAGCGCTCTGTTCGCACCGTCCTCGCCAGCACCCACGTGCGCCTCGAAGTGATCGTGATCGACGACGGCTCGAAGGATCGCACCTCCGCCATCGTCCGTGAGCAGTTCGGAAAGGAGCCGCGGGTTCGCCTCCTGACCCTCGAGAACGGCGGCAAGGCCCGCGCCTTGAACCAGGGTCTTGCCATCGCCGGGGGCGAGGTCGTCATCGCTCTCGACGCGGATACGCAGTTCGAGTCGACGACCATCGCGCGGCTCGCCCGCTGGTTCGCGGCAGACCCCAGGCTTGGCGCCGTCGCGGGCAATGCAAAGGTCGGCAATCGGGTCAATCTCGTCACCCGCTGGCAGGCGCTGGAATATGTGACTGCTCAGAACCTCGAGCGGCGCGCCCTGGCCTGGCTTGGCGCAATGACCGTGGTGCCGGGCGCGGTGGGCGCCTGGCGCCGTGCGGCGATCGCCGACGTCGGTGGCTACCCTGCGGATACGCTCGCTGAGGACCAGGACCTCACCATCGCCGTCCAGCGTGCCGGCTGGCAGGTCACCTACGATCAATCCGCCGTCGCCTGGACCGAGGCGCCCCACACCATCAGGCAACTCGCCCGCCAGCGCTTCCGCTGGGCGTTCGGCACCATCCAGTGCCTGTGGAAGCACAAGGGTGTCATGGCCACCGGCGAGCCGCGCGGTTTGGCGTTCATCGGACTACCTCAGGCCATCCTCTTTCAGCTGCTGTTTGCCCTCGTCTCGCCGCTGATCGACCTCGCGCTTATCGTCAGCGTCACGACGACTGCGCTGTCGATCCACGATCATGGGCTGACCTATGTGCAGGGCGACCTCAGCCGGATGGCGACCTTCTGGCTGCTGTTCGCCGCGATCGACCTCGTCGCGGGACTGATCGCCTTCGCACTCGAACGGCGCGAGAAGTGGCGCCTGATCGTGTGGCTGCTGCCCATGCGCTTCGTCTACCGGCAGATCATGTATTATGTGGTGATCAAGGCGACCGTGCAGGCGCTGCGCGGGCCCAAGGTGGGCTGGACCACCGTTGCCCGCCGCGGCTCCGTGGAGATGGCTCCCACGGCCCCGCGGCGGGTGCTCGAACCGTCAGACTAGGCGAGCAGGGCGAGGGCGGCGAGCAGGATCAGGCCGAACAGCGCAAGGCTCGCCAGGAAGAACAGTCCAAAGCGGTACCTGACGATGTTCGACGTCACCTGCACCAGGCTATGCGCCACCCGCAGCACGACATATGCCCAGGCGAGCCACACTGCCACCCGGCCTTCCGCGCACATCACCATCAGCAGCAGGCACACCGCGTAGAACAGCGGCGGCTGCTCCAGCAGGTGGTTATAGTTGTGCGCCTTCCACTGCACTTCCTTCGGCAGCACCTCGTCCAGAGTGCTGCCAGTGCCGCCGCGCAGGCCCTTGAGGTCGATCCCGGCCTTCATCATGGCCGGGATGCGCGTCAGGTACATCCAGAAGAAGATGACCATCGTCCAGCCGAGCAGTGCCAGCATCGGCGCTGCAAGTGGTGCTTGAGACATGAAGAAACCCTCCCCCGAATGGCTCCGGAGGAGGGTTGTTCATTTAGTTACCGAAAGCAAATCCGGCTTAGTCGAACAGCTTGGCGAATGCCCGTTTGGCGCGGGTCTTCCAGTGCCCACGATGGTAGGCGTCAGAAGCCAGCAGCGGCAGTACCGACGTCGCTTCAGCGAACACCATCTGTTCAAGCGCGGTCGAAACCTTGCCCCAGCTCGCCGCTTCCTGAAGGGTCGAGGAAGAACAGGCGCCGTCGCGCACGTCCGCGACGGTAATCTGCACGGCATACTTGTGCACCTCGACATCGTCGTGGCCGAGGATCTCCGCACAGACGACGGTGTCCTGTGTGAAGTTCTTCGGCACGCCGCCGCCGATCATCAGCAGCCCAGTAGTGCCCGCCTTGATCTTGATGTCCGTCAGCTCGCGGAAGTCCGCGATGGCGTCGAGCACCATGTACGGCTTTCCTTCCTTCATCCGGTCGACCTGGTGCTTGACCAGCCCGAAGCCGGCCGAGCTGTCGACGAACGCCGGGCAGAAGATCGGCACGTCATGCTCGTAAGCGAGCTGGACGAGGCTGCCTTCCTTCTTGGCGTTGCCTTCGCTTAGCCACTTGCCCATCTCGCGGATGAACGCGCGGCTGGAATAGGGCTTGGGCTCCAGGCTGTCGGCGATCCGGCCGATCGTGAAGTCACAGTCCTGCAGCTGCGTCTCGTCGATGTAGGTGTCGTAGATGCGGTCGATGTAGAGCGAGCGCAGCGTGTCATCGTCAGGGATTTCAAGCGCTTGATAGTGCTTGTGGCCAAGCGCTTCGAAGAAATCCATGTCGACGATCGATGCGCCGGTGGCGACGATGGCGTCGACCATGTTGGAGCGGACGAGCTCGGCATAGAGATCCATGCAGCCGCCGGCCGAGGTCGAGCCGGCGATCACCAGGATGACGGAGCAGTCCGGGTCGGCCAGCATCTGATTGTAGATGCCGGTCGCGCGCGACAGGTCGCGGCTGGTGAAGCTCATCTTGCCCATCGCATCGACGATCGGGCGGGCATCGAACTTGGTGATGTCGATGTGCTCGACCGTGCTCGACAGGAGCTCGGCCTTGCGCGTGTCGTTGATCTTGGTCTCGGTGTTCATGTCCAACTCCAATGAGCCCCCTCCCGCATGGCGCGGAAGGGGGTCATAAACAGCGGCGTGTCGTTCACATCGGAGGGGACAGCCTCACCCTCCATTACCGCTCACCGCCTTGGCAGTGAGCGTATTGAGTTACAGCTTCACCACGTTCGAGCGCTGATCCTCACGGGTCACCGCAGCGTAGAGGCTGGCCATCGGTTCATCGGTGACGATCACCGCACTCGCGGTCGCCGACCCGAAGCCGTTGAAACCGGTTCGCATGGCCGACCCGTAAGCGCCGAGCATGCCGATCTCGATATAGTCACCCGCCTGAACGTCGGCTGGCAGCTCAAACGGTCCCGCCATGCGATCGAGGTCGTCGCAGGTCGGCCCGTAAAAGCTGAATGGCATCGGGCGGGTGTCCGACTCCGGCTCACGAACCAGTGCCACCGGAAAGCGCCAGGCGATGTGCGCCGCATCGAACAGCGTCCCATAGGCACCGTCGTTGATGTACAGCTCGTCACCGCGGCGCTTTTCGACCCGCACCAGGACGCTGGCATATTCCGCGCACAGCGCGCGACCGGGCTCGCACCATAGTTCGGCCGAGTAGCTGATCGGCAGCTTCTCGAACGCTTCGTGGATCACGGCGAAATAGGTTTCGAGCGCCGGCGGCTCCATTCCCGGATAGGAGGACGGGAAACCGCCGCCGACGTCGACAATGTCGACCGTAACCGCCGCCTCGACGATCGCGTTGCGGACGCGTGCCATCGCCTCGGCGTAAGCGGCAGGGGTCATCGCCTGGCTACCGACATGAAAGCAAAGGCCGAGCGCGTCCGCCGCCTGGCGAGCGGCCATCAGCAGCGCCTTCTGCTCGTCTGCCGCGGCGCCAAACTTCGACGCGAGGCTGAGCTTGGCATGCTCGCTCGACACCCGGAGGCGGACCAGCAGGTTGAGGTCGGTAGCCGCCACACCCTCGGTCGACGTCGCCGACACGATCTTGTCGAGCTCCTCCATGCTGTCGAGGCTGAAGGTCTTCACGCCATGCTGAAAATAAGCCTCGGCAATCGCTTCCTCGGCCTTGACCGGGTGCATGAAGCACAGGGTCGCTTGCGGCAGCGTGCCCGCGACCAGCCGCACCTCGCCAATCGACGCCACGTCATAATGCGTGACCCCGCCGTCCCAGAGCACCTGCAGCAGGTCAGGGGAGGGATTGGCCTTGACCGCATAGAGCGAACGGCCCGGAAACTTCTCCACGAAGAAGCGGGCGGCACGGCGGGCGGCATGCGGACGAAGAAGCGTGACCGGCTGCACCGGCTTCGACTTCGCGATTTCGGCCGCACCGGAAACAACGGCGGGTCCGAACGGGGCGGACGCTAGCCCCAGCGCGCGATGATGCTTGTGCAACTCAAGGGACCTCCAAATGCCTCGCGGCAATCATTGACGAAAAGCTGCCTTGCGGTTGGAAGTCCCATGGGGCAGCGGAGGCGCGATATATGGGGGGGGTCCCCTTAACGCAACATTTTTGTCGTATCCTTTTTTGCATAGCGGCCACGCTTCGTCGCTGCCCGGACACACCTCGGCCAAGTTCATGAATCTACAAGAGAAAGATGTACTGAAGTGACGATTGATCGTGACTCGATTGTGGCAGCGGCGCAGCGCCTCGGCGGGCTGGTCGAGCGAACCCCGCTACTCGAAGCAGATCTTCCGGGGGGACGGGTCTGGCTCAAGGCCGAATCCCTCCAGACGGGCGGCAGCTTCAAGCTGCGCGGGGCAACCAACCGCCTCCTCCAGTTGAGCCAGGCGGAGCGGCGGGCCGGTGTGGTCGCCTTTTCGTCCGGCAACCACGCTCAGGGCGTCGCCCTTGCGGCGGCGCGCCTGAACATTCCCGCGATCATCGTCATGCCATCCGATGCGCCGGCACTGAAGGTCGCCGGCACTCGCGCGCATGGGGCCGACATCGTCTTCTATGATCGCGCCACCGAGGATCGCGTGACCATCGCGGCAGCCTTGGCCGAGCAGCGCGGCGCCGTCCTCGTGCCAAGCTTCGACGATCCGGACATCGTGGCCGGCCAGGGCACCGCCGGGCTTGAAGTGGTGGAGCAATGCCCGGAGCCCGTGCGACGCATCCTCGTCTGCACCGGAGGCGGCGGGCTCGCCGCCGGTATCGCGCTGGCGGTGCCGCAGGCCGACATCGTGTGTGTCGAGCCGAAGGGGTGGGACGACATGGGCCGCTCACTGGAAAAGGGCGCGATCGAGCCGGTCGGCCCCAACCCGCCACCAACCCTTTGCGACGCGCTTCAGACGCCGCTCGTCTCGCCAATCACCTTCGGCATTCTCGCGCGGAGCGGTGCTCGCGGGGTTTCGGTCAGCGAGGAAGAGGTCAAGGGCGCAGTGCGCTGGGCCTGGGAGAAGCTTCAGTTAGTCGTAGAGCCTGGTGGCGCGGTGGCGCTCGCCGCGCTGCTGGCCGGCAAGGTGCCCATCGAGAATGGTACGGTGGCAACGCTGTCCGGCGGAAACATCGACCCCGCGCTGCACCTCGCAATCGTCAGCGGTAGCGTCGCTTAAGCTGCCGCGGTCCGATATTCGCCGGGGTTCACGTGAGCCGGTGAACTCCGCTCAATGCTCCGGGTCAGTTCTTCCAGCTCGGCTGCCAGCGTTTGAAGCTCTGCCGCCAGAGCCTTAGGATCGACTTGCGCCAGATTTGACGATGCATCGAGCAGCGTATCGAGCATCATCGCGATGCACGGCAGGATGGTTTCCTCGATCCGGTCGAACGCCTCGGTGAGGCGCGCCTGCTGTTCGCGCACGTTCATGAGCGTGCTAGTTAACCTGAGCGAGTTAAGAAATTGCCAAGCAGGAGGGGGCGTTGAGCGGAATATTGGCGGCGATCTTCTCGGTGGCGGTGATCGCCGCCTTTATCCTACTGGCCTTTGGCATCCGCCTGACGATCGGACCCGAGCACCGCAAGAACGGCGCCCTGATGATCATCGCTGGTGCCGTGATCCTGGTGAACGTCCTGATCTGGACGATCTAGCGGCGTCCGACCGGCGCCTTGGGCAGCGGCTGCGCCAGACGCATGTCGACGTAATCCTCGACGAGTTTCATGAGGACATCCATCTCGTTGGCGAAGAAGTGGTTCGCCCCCGGGATGGTCTCGTGGTGGATCGTGATGTGCCGCTGGGTCCGAAGCTTGTCGACCAGCTTCTGCACGGCGGCCGGCGCGACGACCTCGTCGGCCTCGCCCTGCACGATGATGCCCGACGAAGGGCAGGGCGCCAGGAAGCTGAAGTCATACATGTTCGCGGGCGGGGCGATCGAGATGAAGCCCTTGATCTCCGGCCGGCGCATCAGCAGCTGCATTCCGATCCATGCGCCGAAGCTGACACCCGCGACCCAGGTCTGCTCCGCTTCCGGGTGGATCTGCTGGACCCAGTCCAGCGCGCTTGCCGCGTCTGACAGCTCGCCGACACCATTGTCGAACACGCCCTGGCTCTTGCCGACTCCGCGAAAGTTGAATCGCAGGGTGGCAAAGCCGCGCTTCACGAATGCCTGGTAGAGCAACTGCACCAGCTTGTTGTTCATCGTGCCGCCCGCCTGCGGGTGGCTATGGAGGATCAGCGCGACCGGCGCGCGCGGGCGCACCCCCGGATGAAAGCGGCCTTCGAGACGGCCCTCGGGCCCGGGAAAGATGACTTCGGGCATGACCCTCTAAACGCTTAAGGTGTGACTATGATGTGGCCGCGCCTATATAGGCCGGGTTCATCAACAGGCAATCGGCGGCTTTTTTACCCGTTCCATGACAGGCCAGCGCATCTATCTCGACCATGCGGCGACAACGCGCGTGCTACCCGAAGCGCGAGTGGCGGTAGACGATGCGATGGCCCAGTGGGCCAATCCGTCCAGCCCCCACGCCGACGGCCGCGCCGCCCGCGCCATGCTTGAGCGCGCCCGATCGGATGTCGCCGACGCTCTGGGCTGGCCCCATGACGTCATCTTCACCAGCGGTGCGAGCGAGGCGCTGGCAATCGCCGGTGCCCGCGCGACCGTTCGCGGCCGGTGGCACGGCGCGACGGAGCATGAGGCGGTTCCGGCGGCCATGGGCGAGCTCAGCCGTGTCCTTCCAGTGACGGACAATGGCCTGATCGACCTTGCAGCACTGGGTACCGCACTGGCCGAAGGGCCCGCGCTCGTCGCCATCCAGCAGGTCAACAATGAAACCGGCGTCCTCCAGCCGCTCGATGAGATCGCCGATCGAGTCCGCGCGGCCGGGTCATTGCTGCTCGCCGATTGCGCCCAGGGCGCCGGCAAACTCCGGCTCCCGGATGCCGACTTCATCGCCGTTTCCGCCCACAAGCTTGGCGGCCCACCTGGCGTCGGCGCGTTGCTGGTCAAGGACTTGGGCACGCTTGCTGCCATGGGAGGGCAGGAGCGGGGCTACCGCCGCGGCACGCACAACCTCCCCGGCATCGCCGGTTTCGCCGCCGCCCTGACCACCCGCGCCTTTGCCGACGCCATGCCGCGGATCGTCGAGCTGCGTCGTCAACTCGAGGCGGCGCTTTCGACCACCATCATCGCATCCGACACACCCCGCAGCCCGGCCATCGGCGCTTACGCGGTCGAAGGCGTCACAAGCGCCGCTCTGCTGGTCCAGCTCGACCTCGCCGGTTTCGCGGTGAGCGCCGGGAGTGCCTGCTCGTCCGGCTCGATGAAGCGCAGCCATGTCCTCACCGCGATGGGCGTGCCGCCCGACGTGGCCGACAGCACCATTCGCATCAGCTTCGGTCCGTCAACCACCGAAGGCGAAGTCGACGCGGTCGCCGCCGCGGTTCGCTGCATCGCCAAGCGTGCCCGCGCCGCATGATCTACCTCGACTACCAGGCAACCACTCCGCTCGCGCCAGAAGCGAAGGCGGCGATGCTCCCCTGGCTTGAGAATTACGCCAATCCGCACAGCCCCAATCGGGCGGGCCGCGAAGCCGCCGCTGCGATCGAGCATGCCCGCGCCCAGGTCGCGTCGGGGCTTCCGCAGGCCGGTGACGTCATCTTCACCTCCGGCGCGACCGAGGCCCTCAACCTTGCCCTGGGCGGCGTGGTGCTTCCGGGCCGGGATGAGATCGTGACCGTCGACAGCGAGCACGCCGCCGTGCTCGACACCTGCGAATGGCTGGAAGGACAGGGCCGCACGGTCAGGCGGATGCCCGTCGGTTCCGACGGCCTGCTGGACCTTGAACAACTGAGGGCGGCGATCACGAGCCGAACCGCGCTGGTCGCGGTCATGCTTGTGAACAACGAGATCGGAGTCATCCAGCCCATCCACGAGATTGCGGCGATCGCGCACCAGCACGGCGCGCTCATGCTGTGCGATGCCGTCCAGGGGTTCGGCCGCATGGCGGTCCCCGAAGGTCCCGATCTCATTGCCTGCTGCGCCCACAAGATCCACGGTCCCAAGGCGATTGGAGCATTGTGGGTCCGTGATGGCGTCAACCTCCATCCGCTGATCCACGGCGGCGGACAGGAGCGCGGGCTGCGATCAGGAACCTTGTCGCCCATGCTCTGCGCCGGCTTTGGTGCCGCCGCGGCCGTCGCGATTACTCGCCGCCAACAGGATGCGGTCCACGTCGAGCGACTCTGGTCGGTCGCCCTGGACGCCCTGGGTCCGGGCTGGACCGTCAACGGCAGCACTGACCAGCGCTACCGCGGCAATCTCAACATCCGCCGTGAGGGCCTGGACGCGGCCCGTCTGTTGTCCGACCTGCGCGGCATCGCCTTCAGCCTCGGCAGTGCCTGCGCCAGCGGCTCGGGGCGCCCCAGCCATGTGCTTCGCACTTTGGGCCTTGGCGACGGTGTCGCTCGCTCGTCGATCCGGCTCGGCTTCGGCCGCTACACGACGGAGGATGAACTGGCTGACGCCTGCCGCCAGATCACAGCTGCCGCTGACGTGCAGTCGCGCTGGGTCGCATGACACGCGTCCGCTTTCTTCGCGCGGACGGCAGTCTCGACAAGGAGGTTGACGGTCCCGCTGGTGCCCGACTGCTTGACGTCGCGCAGGAGGCCGGCCAGCCCCTTGAAGGCACGTGCGGCGGGCAGATGAGTTGCTCCACCTGCCATGTCATAGTCGCGCCAGACGACTTCGCACGGCTGCCGGCCGCCAGCGAGGATGAAGAGTATCTCCTCGACCTTGCCCACGAGGCCACGGCGACGAGCCGACTTGCCTGTCAGATACGCCTGTCGGAACGGCTGGAGAGCCTTACGGTGCGAATGCCCGGCTGACGGCACGGCGGCAGCTGCGCTGCGGCAGTGCCCGCTGCGCGGGTGGGAGCCGGAACGACCCGGGACGTAATCGTTGTGGCTGCTTCCTTCCGGACCTGACCAGGTTGGCGACAGCCCCGTCCGCCCGACTCCCGGGCGGCCATATGGCGGGCAAGGTGCAACAGCGCAAGCCGCGGGTGTCCCGCATGACAGCGGGGCGTGGCCATCCTACATCAGACGCAATGACCGACGAATCGCCCCAGGACGAACCCGGCCTCGGCCTCGACCTCCCGGCCCAGCCGCTGGAGAAGAGCGCCGCATCCTCGCCCTATCGGGTCCTTGCCCGTAAGTACCGGCCGCAAAGCTTCGCTGAGCTGATCGGGCAGGAGGCGATGGTCACGACGCTGGCCAACGCCATTGCATCCGGCCGGATCGCCCATGCCTTTCTGCTCACCGGCGTGCGCGGGGTCGGCAAGACCTCTACCGCGCGGCTGGTCGCGAAGGCGCTCAACTGCATCGGCCCGGACGGGCAGGGTGGGCCGACCATCGATCCATGCGGGGTGTGCGAGCCATGCCGCGCCATCGCCGAGGGGCGCCACATCGACGTGACGGAGATGGACGCCGCCAGCCACACGGGCGTCGATGACGTCCGCGAGATCATCGAGGCGGTGCGCTATGCGGCGGTGAGTGCCCGCTTCAAAATCTACATCATCGACGAAGTGCACATGTTGTCCAAGAATGCCTTCAACGCGCTGTTGAAGACGCTCGAGGAGCCACCGCCGCACGTCAAGTTCCTGTTCGCCACGACCGAGGTCCAGAAGGTCCCGGTCACTGTCCTGTCGCGCTGCCAGCGGTTCGACCTGAAGCGCATTCCGGCCGAGAAGCTGGCCGAGCACTTCCGGCGGGTGGCGGAGCTTGAAAACGTCGAGGTGGAGCCCGAGGCGTTGGCCATCGTCGCGCGCGCCGCTGAGGGCTCGGCGCGTGACGGTCTGTCCATCCTCGACCAGGCGATCGCGCATGGCGAGGGTCGGGTCACCGCCACCGAAGTGCGGGCAATGCTGGGTCTCGCTGACCGTGGGCGGGTTCGCCAGCTGCTCGCGACCGTGCTCGACGGCGATGCGCAGGGCGCGCTGGCCCAGCTTGATGAAGCGCATACGCTGGGCCTCGACCCTGCGGCCTTGATCCGTGGGCTGATGGAGACGGTTCACGCGGTCACCCGGGTGAAGGCTGGTGCCACGGCCGACGTCCTGTCGTCCGCCGAAGAACGCGAGGCCGCCGAAACCCTCGCCGCGAAGCTCGGCTGGGCCAGCCTGCACCGGCTGTGGCAACTGCTGCTGAAGGGGCTCGCCGACGTCGGCCAGGCGCCCGACCCGCAGGAAGCCGCGGCGATGGTCCTGCTGCGCGTCATCCACGCCGCCGAGCTCCCGGATCCCGCCACCATACTCGCGCAGCTGCAATCGGGTGGGGCCGTCTCGATCGGCGCCCCGGCACAGGCGTCGCGTGGGCCGGCGGCAGCCACCACTGCCTCGTCGGCCAGCCTTCCGGCCACGTTCGGTGAGCTGGTCCACCGGCTCGAAGCGTCGGGACAGGCGCTGCTTGGCCTCAAGCTGCGGGATCAGGTCGGGGTTGTCCGCTTCGCTCCGCCCGAACTGGCGCTGAAGCCCCTGAAGCCGCTTGGCACGGACTTCACGCGCGAGCTTGCGGCCCAGCTCAAGGGCGCCACCGGCGTGACCTGGACGGTAACCCTTGCCGAAGGGGAGGCCGAACCATCCCTGAAGCAGCAGGACGACATGGCGGAAGAGCGAGCGCGTGCCGCCGTGCTCGCGGACCCCGCCGTCGCCGCTGCGCTCGCCGCATTCCCCAACGCGACGCTCGAGTCCGTCGCCAGACCAGGAGCGTAACAGCATGCCCGAAATGCCCGACCTCAACGCCATTCTTGAAATGGCCCAGAATGCGCAGGCCGAACTGCAGCGCGCCCAGGACAATCTCGACAAGGTCGAGGTCGAGGGTCAGGCTGGCGGCGGACTGGTGAAGATCCGCTCGAGTGCCAAGGGGCGCATCATCGGTGTCAGCATCGACGACAGCCTCCTGCAGCCGTCCGAGAAGACGATGGTCGAGGATCTGATCGCCGCGGCCCTGAATGACGCGCGGCTGAAGGCCGATCAGGTTGCCGCGACCGAGATGCAGCGGATGCAGTCCAGCCTGCCGCTCCCGCCCGGGTTCCAGATGCCGGGCATGTAGCCCGCCGTCCTGGCGCGGCATTACGAGTAGCCGCGCTTGACTCCGTACCGGCGGCTGGCACTCTCCGCTCCTCAGCGGAGGGTAGACCGATGTCAGCACTAGGCGCGATGCAGGACTGGCCTCTCCGGGTCATGCGCCTCGTCGACCATGCCGAGCGCGAGCATTCCTCTCGCGAGGTGGTCACCGCCTGGGCTGATGGCAGCATCACTCGCACCAACTGGGGTGAGATCGCGGGCCAGGCTCGGCGGATGGCGAAGGCGCTGGAGCGGCTCGGCATCCGAAGGGGGGACCGCGTCGCCACCCTGGCGATGAACCATGCCCACCATCTGACGTCATGGTATGGCGCGATTGGGATGGGAGGCATCCTCCACACCATCAATCCCCGCCTTTTCGCCGATCAGCTGACCTACATCGCCAACCACGCCGAGGATCGTATCCTCCTCTACGACAAGGCCTTCGCGCCGCTGGTCGAGAGCATGAAGCCGTCGTGGCCGACGATCGAACATTATGTCTGCATGGACGATGGCGAGTTCGCGGCGTGGCTTGCGGGCGAGGATGACGATTACCGCTGGGTCGACGGTGACGAGCGTGAGCCCTGCGCGCTTTGCTACACCAGCGGCACAACCGGGCATCCCAAGGGCGTGCTGTACGAGCATCGCTCGACCATGCTTCATACACTGATGGAGGTGACGCCCGATGTGTTCGGGCTGACCGCCCGCTCCGTGGTGCTGCCGATCGTGCCCATGTTTCACGCCAACGCCTGGGGGGTGCCGTGGGCGGCGCCGATGACGGGCTGCAAGCTGGTGCTTTCCGCCGACTACCGTCCCCAGCAGATGTGCGAGCTGTTCCGGGACGAGGGGGTGACCCACTCGGCGGGCGTGCCGACCATCTGGATGGGGATGATCGACTATATCGAACGAACCGGGACAAGCCTGTCCGAGCTGAAGAGCGTCACCATCGGAGGCTCGGCCGCCCCCCGGGCGATGGTGGAGTGGTTCCGAGCGCGCGGAATCAACGTTGGCCACGCGTGGGGCATGACAGAGACATCGCCGATCGGCACCTGCGGCGCTCCGCCTGCGGGGTGGGAGGATTTCACCGATGGCGAGCAGCTCGACTACATCACGCGCCAAGGCCGCATCCCGTTCGGGGTCGAGCTGCGGATCGTGGACGACAAAGACCGTGAGCTGCCCCGTGACGGGGTGGCGACGGGTCGCCTGCAAGTACGCGGACCGTGGGTCGTGAAGCGCTACTTCAAGGCGGAAGAGGACGCGACGGACGCGGACGGCTGGTTCGACACGGGCGATGTGGCGGCGCTTCACCCGGACGGGACGATGCAGATCACCGACCGGTCCAAGGACGTGATCAAGTCTGGCGGTGAATGGATCAGCTCGATCGAGCTTGAGAATGCCGCCGTCGGCTGTCCCGGGGTCGCGGAGGCCGCAGCCATCGGCATTGTCCACCCCAAGTGGGACGAGCGTCCGCTACTCCTCGTGGTCCGTTCGGAGGGCAGTAACGTCACGCCAGCCCAGATCCAAGACCATCTGGCCGGCCATGTCGCCAAATGGTGGCTGCCCGACGCAATCGAGTTCGTTGACGAGCTGCCGCACACCGCGACCGGAAAGTTGAGCAAGAAGACCCTGCGCGAACAGTTCGCCGGCTATCGCTTTCCCGACGCGGTCGCGATGGTGGGGCGCTAGCCTGACCTAGCCAATCGGCTCCGCATCTCCTATCTGCGCCGCCAACCACCAACACCGTTTGACAAGGATCACGCGACCCCATGGCCGCCCAGTACGCCTACGTGATGAAGAGTCTGACCAAGACCTTCCCCGGCGCCGCCAAGCCGACGCTCAGCAACATCAACCTGCAATTCTATCAGGGCGCCAAGATCGGCATCGTCGGCCCGAACGGCGCGGGCAAGTCGACCTTGATGAAGATCATGGCCGGTATCGACAAGGAGTATACCGGCGAAGCCTGGCCGGGCGAGAACATCACGGTCGGCTACCTCGCGCAGGAGCCGGAGCTGGACCCCAACAAGACGGTGCTCGAGAACGTCAAGGACGGCGCTCGCGGTACTGCCGACATGGTCGACCGCTTCAACGCGATCAGCGCCGAGATGGGCGATCCCAAGGATGACACCGATTTCGACGCGCTGATGGCCGAGATGGGTGAGCTTCAGGAGAAGATCGACGCCGTCGATGGCTGGACGCTCGACAATCAGCTTGAGATTGCGATGGAGGCCCTGCGATGCCCGCCGTCGGACTCGCCTGTCACCGAGCTGTCGGGCGGTGAGAAGCGCCGGGTCGCGCTGACCCGGCTGCTGATCCAGAAGCCCAGCATCCTGCTGCTCGACGAGCCCACCAACCACCTGGATGCCGAAAGCGTCCAGTGGCTGGAGAACCATCTCAAGGAATATGCGGGCGCGGTGCTGATGATCACCCACGACCGCTACTTCCTCGACAATGTGGTGGAGTGGATTCTCGAGCTCGATCGCGGATCTTATTATCCGTACGAAGGAAACTACTCCACCTATCTGGAAAAGAAGGCGAAACGCCTTGAGCAGGAATCGCGTGAGGAGAGTGGCAAGCAGAAGGCCTTGCAACGCGAACTCGAGTGGATCCGGCAGACCCCGGCAGCCCGCCAGTCCAAATCCAAGGCGCGTATCCGCAAGTTCGAGCAGCTGCAGGACGCCCAGGATGATCGCCGCATTGGCAAGGCCCAGATCGTCATCCAGGTGCCCGAACGCCTAGGCGGCAAGGTCATCGAGGTCGAAGGCATCTCCAAGGCCTATGGCGACAAGCTCCTGTTCGAGGACCTGAGCTTCACTCTGCCCCCGGGCGGCATCGTCGGCGTCATCGGGCCGAACGGCGCCGGCAAATCGACCCTGTTCAAGATCCTCACGGGCAAGGAGCAGCCGGACAGCGGCAAGGTGTCTGTCGGCGAGACCGTGCGCCTCGGCTACGTCGACCAAAGCCGCGACCATCTCGATCCCAAGAAGAACGTCTGGGAAGAGATCAGCGACGGCCTCGACTACATGAAGGTCAACGGCCAAGACGCTTCGACCCGCGCCTATGTCGGCGCCTTCAACTTCAAGGGCCAGGATCAGCAGAAGAACGTCGGCAAGCTGTCGGGCGGTGAGCGCAACCGCGTTCACATGGCCAAGATGCTGAAGCAGGGCGGCAACGTCCTGCTGCTCGACGAGCCAACCAACGACCTCGACGTCGAGACGCTGGGCGCGCTTGAGGATGCGATCGAGAATTTCGCCGGCTGTGCCGTGGTCATCAGCCACGACCGGTTCTTCCTCGACCGATTGGCAACTCATATCCTGGCGTTCGAAGGCGACAGCCACGTCGAATGGTTCGAAGGCAATTTCGAAGCCTACGAAGAGGACAAGCGCCGGCGCCTCGGTCCGGAAGCGGACCGCCCGCACCGGACCAGCTACAAGAAGCTGGCGCGGTAAGCTGCCGGGATGTCAGGGGGCCCACCGCGGGTGGAAGAGAGCACGCAACCGGCCATGTGGGTGAAAAGCCGACAGTTCACGGGCCGGATCGTAACCGTCACCAACGACAAGATCTTCGATGAGCCGGTGTACAATTACACCGATCAGTTTGCCTATGTCTGGGAGGAGTTTCCCCGATGCGCATCGAAGGGCTGGCCAAGCGAGCGACTTGAGTGCTCGGTTGATTTACGCCAGCTTGCCGGCGTTCATTCCGGGGGGATCTGACCATGACTGCCTATCCGCTGACCGTCGCCACGCTGCTGGTCGCTCTCTTCATTTACATCTGGTCCATCGCTCGCGTGGGCGGCGCGCGAGGTCGCCACCAGGTGCAGGCGCCGGCGGTGACCGGTCATCCGGAGTTCGAGCGCATCCTTCGCGCACAGCAGAATACGGTGGAGCAGCTGGTCGTCTTCGTACCGCTGCTCGCTCTAGCCGCCGCTTTCTGGGGTGATCGCTGGGGCGCCCTCTACGGCGTGGTCTGGTGTATCGGCCGGGCGCTCTACATCGTCACCTACGCGCAGGACGCCCAGAAGCGCAGCACAGGCTTCATGATCACGGCCCTGTCCACCCTCGTGGTCATGCTGGCCTTGGTCGTGACCCTAGCGCTCCGCATAGTCTAGTCGATCTCGCTGGTTCCGCTGAACGGGCGCCTGCAAGCGCGAGGAGCACTGCACCTTTTGCACCGCAGCATGGCCGTGGTAAGCGCGCGGCCATGACTTCGACCAACGACATCCGCCGCAGCTTTCTCGATTACTTCGAAGGGCAAGGCCACGCCCGTGTGCCCTCGGCGCCGCTGGTGCCGCATAACGACCCGACCCTGATGTTCGTCAACGCCGGGATGGTGCCGTTCAAGAACGTGTTCACGGGCTTGGAAAGCCGGCCGTACTCGACCGCGACCAGCAGCCAGAAGTGCGTCCGGGCGGGCGGCAAGCACAACGACCTCGACAATGTCGGCTACACCGCGCGCCACCACACCTTTTTCGAGATGCTCGGCAATTTCTCGTTCGGAGATTACTTCAAGGAACGCGCGATCGAGCTGGCCTGGGGCCTGCTGACGAAGGAGTGGGGCCTGTCGCGCGACCGGCTGACGGTCACCGTTTACCATACGGACGACGAAGCGTTCGGGCTGTGGCAACGGATCGCCGGGCTTCCCGATCACCGCATCATCCGCATCGCCACCAAGGACAATTTCTGGGCGATGGGTCCGGACGGCCCAAGTGGTCCCTGTTCCGAAATCTTCTTCGACCACGGCGACCATATTCCGGGCGGCCCTCCCGGCAGCCCGGACGAGGATGGCGATCGCTTCGTCGAGATCTGGAACCTCGTGTTCATGCAGCACCTGCAGGAGAACGATCAGATCGTCTCCGACCTGCCGCGGCCGTCGATCGACACCGGCATGGGGCTGGAGCGGGTCGCCGCTGTGTTGCAGGGCGTGCACGACAATTATGACACGGACACCTTCAAGGCGCTGATCCACGCTTCGGAAGAGTTGACGAAGACCAAGGCGGAAGGCGCCCAGCAGGCCTCGCACCGGGTCATCGCCGACCACCTGCGCTCATCGGGCTTCCTGGTGGCCGACGGTGTGCTGCCGGCCAATGAGGGCAGGGGCTATGTCCTGCGCCGCATCATGCGCCGAGCGATGCGCCATGCGCATCTCCTCGGAGCAGCCGAGCCGCTGATGCACCGCCTCGTGCCCGCATTGGTCGCCGAGATGGGCGCTGCCTATCCCGAGCTGGTCCGTGCCCAGCCGTTGATCGAGGCCACGCTGCGACAGGAAGAGACCCGCTTCCGCCAGACGCTGACAAACGGCTTGCGGCTCCTCGACGAGGCGACGGCATCACTTGAGGCGGGCGGGACGCTGCCGGGCGAGACCGCGTTCAAGCTCTACGACACTTTTGGCTTCCCGTACGACCTGACCGAAGACGCGCTCCGGGCGCAGAACCTCGCGGTCGATCGCGCCGGGTTCGACGCCGCCATGGCCGAGCAAAAAGCGCGTGCGCGCGCTGCCTGGAAGGGCTCGGGCGAGAAGGCGTCGGACGAAGTTTGGTTCGACGTTTTGGAAGAAGTCGGCCCGACCGAGTTTACCGGATATAGCGGCCACAGCGGCGAGGGCGTCGTGGTCGCAATCGTTAAGGAAGGTAAGCGAGCGAACGAAATTGATCGGAACGACGGCGGCTATATCGTCGTCAATCAAACCCCATTCTACGCCGAGAGTGGCGGCCAGGTTGGTGACACGGGAGTTCTCGTGAGCAGTGGCGGGGCTCACGGAACAGTCTTGGTGACCGACAAATTGCTCGGCAAATTACATGCGCTGTACGTCAAGGTTAATGATGCGCCGTTGAGGGTCGGCGACACAGTGAAAATGCAGGTCGACGAGGAGCGCCGCCGCGCCATCCGCGCCAACCATTCGGCGACCCACCTGCTCCACGCCGCGCTGCGCCACCGGCTCGGCACTCACGTCAGCCAGAAGGGCAGTCTAGTCGCACCGGATCGCCTGCGCTTCGACTTTTCGCATCCGTCGGCACTGACCGCCGACGACATCAGCGCGATCGAAGCCGAGGTGAACGCCCACATTCGCCACAACCAGCCGGTCACCACCCGGCTGATGACGCCCGACGAGGCGATCGCCGAGGGCGCGATGGCGCTGTTCGGCGAGAAATATGGCGACGAGGTACGCGTGCTCTCGATGGGTCTCGACAGCGACAGGACCTATTCGGTGGAGCTGTGCGGCGGCACCCACGTCAACGCGCTGGGCGATATCGCGCTGTTCAAGATCATCTCGGAGAGCGCGGTCAGCTCGGGCGTTCGCCGGATCGAGGCGCTGACCGGGGAAGCGGCGCGGCAGTGGCTGATCGCCCGCGACCAGCGGCTGCGCGACATCGCTGCAAGCCTCAAGGCCGCACCCGACGAGGCGCCGGCGCGTGTCGCCGCGCTCGTCGAGCAGGCCCGCAAGCTCGAGCGCGAGTTGGCCGAAGCCCGCAAGCAGCTCGCCATGGGCGGCGGCGGCGCGGCGCAGGCCAGTGGACCTGAGGACGTGGCCGGCTTCCAGTTCATCGGCCGTGTTGTCGAAGGGCTCGATCCCAAGGCGCTTCGTCCCGAGATTGACGCGCTCAAGAAGCAGCTGGGCTCCGGCGTCTCCGCGCTGATCGTGGTGAATGACGGTCGCGCCAGCGTGGCAGCGGGCGTCACCGACGACCTGCTCGGCCAGGTCTCGGCCGTCGAGCTCGTCAAGGCCGCCGTGGCGGCATTAGGCGGGCAGGGTGGCGGCGGTCGTCCCGACATGGCGCAGGGTGGCGGCCCCGATGGCAGCAAGGCGGCCGAAGCACTGACCGCCATTAAGGAAGTGTTGGCAAAGGTCAGCGTCTAACTCGAACCATCAAGAGGGGGGAGGGACTGATGCTGCCGGCGGCGTTTGCTCTGCTGGTACAGGCGGGGGCGCCTGCGCTGATCTCGGCGCCGATCATCATGCCAGCCCCACCGCCGGTGATCCGACCGATGCCGCGGGTCGACACCCGACCCGTCGTTACCTTGCAGGTGCGCGTGACCGGGGGCGGTCAGCAGCTCTACTCCGACCTGATGCGTGTCGGGGCGAGCGGCGCCAATTACAGCCAGAACAGTCGCGACGGCGCGGAGCAGGCCTGCCCCGGCGGCTACAATGTCCAGGTCCGCAGCCTGAACGTCTCCGTTTCACCCGACTACGGCGAAGACTCCAGCATCCGGGTCAGCGCCTCATGGAAGCGGCCGCAAGGAGAAGGCTGCGGCATGGGCTCGCGCACGGCCGAGGTGGAACAGACGGTTTCGATCGCACCGGGCCAGACGGTCAGGGTCACCGGCGATGCGGGCCTGGTGGTCGAACTTACCCGCCGCTGAGTTCCTGTCTGCGCCGGCCCAGCGCCGGCTCCTCGCTGAGCTCGCCTTCCTCCCGGATGAGCGCACGCAGTTCACAGCGCTTCTCGTGGATGGAGGCGATGACCGGTCCCATGGCGACCCCGATGTCGACCAGCACGGCCTCGCTGATTTGAAGGCTGCCCTCCATCGTTTCGGGCACGGCGTCGGTCGCACCGGCCTTGTACAGCTGGGCGGCATGGGCGCCGTCCCTCGCGCGGGAGACGATGGTCAGCCGAGGGCAGGCGGCCCTTATGGTGCGGGTCAGGCGATTGGCGAGCACCGGATCGTCCATCGTCAGCACCAACGCCGCCGCATCGCGAAGACCGAACCGCTCCACGGCATCGCCCTTGGCGACGTCACCGAAGATCACGCGGTAGCCAGCATCACGCGCCGCCGCGACGGCGTCGATGTCGCCCTCCACCGCGAGATATGGCTTGCCATGGGTGTCGAGCATGTCGGCCACGAGTCGTCCCACCCGGCCAAAGCCAAAGATCAGCGTCAGCCCGGCCGTGTTGCCAGTGCCGCTGCTGAGCGCATCCGGGTCGATCCGGCGCGAGAGCCGTCGGCCAAAGGCCGCCAGCAGCGGCGTTACCGTCAACCCCAAAGCAGTGATGATGGTCCAGAAACCGGCCTGGGCAGTGCTGATGACCCCTGCCGCAGCCGCCGCGCCGAGCACGATTAGCGTCAGCTCCGACGGGCTCGACAACAGCAGCGCCGCCTCGACCGCGACACCCCGGCGGCGGCCGCGCCAGCGTAGAAGCGCCATGGTGACGCCTGTCTTGACCAGCAGCACCACGGCAAGTGCCCCGATCAGTAGCGGCCATTGCGCAGCGATCGCGGGAAGATCGAGGCGAAGACCGACGGTGATCAGGAATACGCCCAGGGCAAGGCCGCGCAGAGGGGCGGTGATCACCTCCACCTCGGCGTGATAGTCGGTTTCGGCGATCAGCAATCCGGCGAGCAGCGCGCCGAGGCTTGCGCCGAGCCCGACCCAATCGGTGGCGATGCTGCACAACATCAGCACCAGCAGGCTGATGGAGAAGAATAGTTCGGGGCTCTTCGTGCGCGCGGCCTGGGCGAACAGCGGCGGAAGCATGAAGCGCCCGGCGATCAGCAGGCCGCCGACGACCGCCGCTCCAGCCGCGAGCGTGGTCAGCAAGGAATTGGAGCTGGCCCCGCCGTCCAGGAGGAAGAGGAGCGGGACCAGGCTCAAGTCCTGGAACAGCAGGATCGCCAGGGCGGCGCGACCGACCTGCGTCGTCGTTCCGGCAATGGGGAGCACCAGTGCGGTGGAACTCATGGCCAGCGCGAGGCCGAGCACGACAGCCGGACCGACGTTCGTGCCCATCGCCAAGCCAGCGCCGAGCAACAGGCCGGTCAGCAGCATCTGCAACCCGCCGAGACCAAACACCGTCTGGCGCATGGCGTGGAGCCGGCGGAAGCTGATTTCCAGCCCGACGGCGAATAGCAGCAAGAGAATGCCGAACTCGGCGAAGGGCTCGATCCCGTGGGGGTTCGTGATGCTGAAGGCCTTGAGCCATGGGTACTGGCCAGTCATGCCGCCCAGCAGAAACGGTCCACCGATCACACCGGTGAGGATGAAGCCCAAGACCGGCGAGATCCTGAGCCTCGAGAAAGCGGGGATCACCACGCCCGCTGCACCGAGCACTGTCAGCGCGTCTGAGAGCGCCGGACTGATCTGAATGCCGTCGGCCATACCGCCTTTAAGCCGTTGCGAATTGAAGGAGCCAATCTTTTCATCAGCTCGTTTTTGCGTCGTTCGAAAAGAGGATTGGAGCGATGGCAGAAAAGACGTTCAAGGCGGGCGACAAGGTGCAGTGGGATTCGAGCGGTGGCCACTCGGTCGGCAAGGTCGAGAAGAAGCTGACCAGTCCGATGATGATCAAGGGCCACAAGGTCGCCGCGTCGAAGGACAATCCAGAATATCTGGTCAAGAGCGACAAGAGCGGAAAGGAAGCCGCGCACAAGCCAGGCGAACTGAAGAAGGCCTGATTTCCGGGACGAAATGCGGGCAGCACGGCGCGTTGGCTGAGCCGTGGATGCCCGCGCCGGTGCGCAGGTTGGCAAGTCGGGGAGCAAACGCGAACGGGTAGCCCCCGTCGCGTTTGCTCAACTGCTAGTCTCCGAAGTAGCGGTCAGGCCGCTTGGCCAATTCCCTCGGCCTGCATGGCCTTTTCGAGGTTGGCGCGGATCGCCTCGAAGAACTGCTCGGTGGTCATCCACGGCTGGTCCGGCCCGACCAGGATGGCGAGATCCTTGGTCATCTGACCGGACTCGACCGTCTCGACGCAAACGCGCTCGAGCGTTTCGGCGAACTTCACCACCTCGGGCGTCTCATCAATCTGGCCGCGGAACTTGAGGCCACCGGTCCAGGCGAAGATGGAGGCGATCGGATTGGTCGAGGTCGCCTTGCCCTGCTGGTGCATGCGGTAATGGCGGGTGACGGTGCCGTGCGCGGCCTCGGCCTCCACCGTCTTGCCGTCCGGAGTCATCAGCACGCTGGTCATCAGACCAAGCGAGCCGAAGCCCTGCGCGACCTGGTCCGACTGGACGTCGCCGTCGTAATTCTTGCAGGCCCAGACGAACTTGCCGCTCCACTTGAGGGCGGAGGCGACCATATCGTCGATCAGGCGGTGCTGATATTCGATGCCCTTGGCCTCGAACGCCGCCTTGAAGTCCGCGTCATAGACTTCCTGGAAGATGTCCTTGAAGCGGCCGTCATAAGCCTTGAGGATGGTGTTCTTGGTGCTGAGGTACACGGGCCAGCCGCGGTTAAGACCGTAGTTGAGGCTGGCGCGAGCGAAGTCGCGGATGCTCTCGTCCACGTTGTACATGCCCATGGCGACGCCTGAGCTCTCGAATTCGAACACCTCATGCTCGATCACCTGGCCGTCGTCGCCGGTGAACTTGATGGTCAGCTTGCCCGGACCCGGGACGCGGAAGTCAGTTGCCTTGTACTGATCGCCGAACGCGTGCCGGCCGATCACGATCGGGTCGGTCCAGCCCGGAATCAGCCGCGGCACGTTGGCGATGACGATCGGCTCGCGGAAGACCACGCCGCCCAGAATGTTGCGGATGGTGCCGTTGGGCGACTTCCACATCTTCTTGAGGCCGAACTCCTCGACCCGCTGCTCGTCGGGAGTGATGGTCGCGCACTTCACGCCGACGCCATATTGCTTGATCGCATTGGCGGCGTCGACCGTGACCTTGTCCTCGGTCTCGTCACGATGCTCGATACCGAGGTCGTAATACTTCAGGTCGATGTCGAGATAAGGGAGAACCAGCCGCTCACGGATCCATTGCCAGATGATGCGGGTCATTTCATCGCCGTCGAGTTCGACGACGGGGTTCTTCACCTTGATCTTCGCCATGGGGCTTCGGTCCTGCTGTTCTGATGTCTTGTAGAGGCTGCGTGGAATGGGCGGCGCCCTAGCGTTGGCGGGGCGCTCTGGCAACTTGGGCGGAACATGGGGTAGGGGCTCATCCCATGGCTGAACTTCCCAATCCCGACAGCAACCTGACCAACATCAAGTGGCGCTTCCCATCCGTCCATCCGGAGGGCCGCAAATATGTGGTGATCGCCGCCGGCATCACGCTCCTGCTGTATTGGCTGAGCCATTTCCTGGGCTGGCTGATGGTCGGAGTGACGATCTGGGTCGCGGCCTTCTTCCGTGATCCGGTGCGGACGACGCCGCTTGATCCCAGGCTGGTGGTCGCGCCCGCCGACGGGCTGGTCACCCAGATCAAGCGCGTTCCGGCGCCGCCCGAACTGCGCAGCACGCTGGGCGAAGGTGAGTTCACCCGCGTGTCCATCTTCATGAGCGTGTTCGACGTTCACATCAATCGCTCGCCGATCGCTGGGCGGGTGAGCCGGATCGCCTATATTCCGGGCAAGTTCGTGAACGCCGACCTCGACAAGGCCAGCGAGGATAATGAGCGCCAGCACTTCGTCGTGGAAAGCCCTGATGGAGTGAAGATCGGCTTCACCCAGATCGCCGGCCTGGTTGCCCGCCGGATTCTTGCATTCGTCAAGGAAGGCGATGCCGTCACCGCGGGTGAGCGCATCGGCCTCATTCGCTTCGGCAGCAGGGTGGACGTCTTTCTGCCCGCCGGCACCGGCTCGCGCCTGCTGCTTGGGCAGCGGTCGATCGCCGGCGAGACGATCGTCGCCGAACTCGGCGTCGATCCGGGGCTGACGGGCTCCGCCCAATGAGGTCGGCGGCATGAGCCTCGCGCCGCAAGCGCCCGCTGGGCTGACGCTTCGGGCAATGGCGCCGAACGCGATTACGGCGGCGGCGCTGTGCCTTGGCTTGACGGGCGTTCGCTTCGCCATCGGCGGGGAATGGGACAAGGCGCTTGGCAGCATCATCCTGGCCGGCGTGCTCGACGGGCTCGACGGTCGGATCGCGCGGCTGCTGAAGGCCAACAGCAAGTTTGGGGCTGAGCTTGATTCGCTTTCGGATAATATCGCTTTCGGGACGGCTCCGGCGCTGATCCTGTTCCTCTGGTCATTGAAGGATGCGCCGCGATTCGGGTGGACGGCGGCACTGGCCCTGGCCGTCTGCTGCGCGCTTCGCCTCGCCCGATTCAACAGCCGGATCGATTCGATTGAGCAGCCGCACAAATCCGCCGGCTTCAACACCGGCGTGCCGGCGCCGGCCGGGGCGGGCCTCGCCTTCATGCCCGTTTACCTGTGGCTGGTGAGTTCAGGCACGGGTTACGAACACTGGTTCCGCAGTTGGCCACTGGTCATGGCCTGGACCCTATTCATCGCCCTCCTGATGATTTCGAGCATTCCGACCTACAGCTGGACATCCTTCCGCATCCGGCGGTCGGTCCGGCTGTTCGCGCTCGCGGCCATGGCCTTGCTGGTCGCAGCCCTGGCGACGGAACCGTGGTGGACGCTGCTGGTCGTGTCGTTGATCTACCTTGTGCTCATCCCGCTCGGGTTGGCGTCTTACGCGAAGGTCAGGCGGCGACGCGCCAGCGAGGCTCGGCGCGCATCGGCTGTACCCGCACCAGACGCGGGCTGAACCGAACAGTCACTGGTCGGTTCAGAGCAACAGTCTGAAACGTTTCGCCACGGAGCGCCGCGACGATCTTCGCGCGGCTTCCGCCAATGGTAGCCTGCAAGGCGAGTAGCGCGATACCGAGCGCGGCAACAAAGGGGATGGTGGCAAGAGCGGTCAGCAACATTGGCGATTTCCTTCGCTTTCCTGGGTAACCACTTCCGATTCGGTTCGTTCCGAATTGAAGAAGAAAACCCCTGTTCTGGGCCGATGTTCTTTCTTTGTTCCCGTCCTGTCAAGCGACTTTGCAACAAGGGTCCGCTTGCCAGGCCGGCCGCCTTGCTCTAACGGCGCGCTCCTCAACCCCGCATGGGTGGCAACATAGCCCGGTGCGACGGCGGCCTTTCGGCTTCCATCGTTCCCGCCGCCCAGAGGCTTAACCGGAAGGAATCATCCTATGGCGAGCACGCTCGTCACCTTGCAGCAATTGCTCGAAGCCGGAGCTCACTTCGGCCACCAGACCCACCGCTGGAACCCGCGGATGAAGCCGTACATCTTCGGCGACCGCAATGGCGTTCACATCATCGACCTGTCGCAGTCCGTGCCGCTGTTCGCGCGCGCCCTCGACTTCGTTCAGCAGTCGGTCGCCCGCGGCGGAAAGGTGCTGTTCGTCGGCACCAAGCGCCAGGCGCAGGACGCGATCGCCGACGCGGCGCGCGCTTCGGGACAGCATTTCGTCAACCATCGCTGGCTCGGCGGCATGCTGACCAACTGGAAGACCATCTCGAACTCGATCAAGCGCCTCAAGAGCCTTGAGGAGCAGCTGTCGGGTGACACCGCCGGTCTGACCAAGAAGGAAGTCCTTCAGCTCACCCGCGAGCGCGACAAGCTCGAGAAGAGCCTCGGCGGCATCCGTGACCTTGGCGGCCTGCCGGACGTCATGTTCGTGGTCGACACCAACAAGGAAGAGCTGGCGATCAAGGAAGCCAACGTCCTGGGTATCCCGGTCGTGGCCATCCTCGACAGCAATTCCAATCCGCAGGGCATCGCCTTCCCCGTCCCGGGCAACGACGACGCCAGCCGCGCCATCCGCCTCTACTGCGAAGCGGTCGCTTCGGCTGCCAACAACGGCAAGTCCGGCGGCGCGCAGGTTCGCGGTGAGGACTTTGGCGCGATGGCCGAGCCGCCGGTCGAAGCCGCGGTCGCCTAACTCACTCGATTCAAGGATAAAGCACATGGCTGAGATCACGGCCGCCAGCGTCAAGGAGCTGCGTGAGCGCACTGGCGCGGGCATGATGGATTGCAAGAAGGCGCTGGCCGAGAACAACGGCGAAATGGAAGCGTCGGTCGACTGGCTGCGCGCCAAGGGCCTCGCTGCCGCCGCCAAGAAGTCGGGCCGCACCGCGGCCGAGGGCCTGGTCGGCGTCGCCGTCTCGGGCACCCGTGGCGCGGTCGTCGAGGTCAACTCGGAGACTGACTTCGTCGCCAAGAACGAGCAGTTCCAGGAGTTCGTCCGCGAAGTCTCGCAGCTTGCGCTGCAGACGGGCGGCGACGTCGAGGCGCTCAAGGGTGCGGCTTATCCGGGCGGTGGCACCGTCGAGGAGAAGCTGACCAACAACATCGCCACCATCGGCGAGAACCAGTCGCTTCGCCGTGCGGCGCTGCTCGAAGTCGCCGAGGGCGCTGTGGTGAGCTACGTCCACAATGCCGTCGCGCCCAACATGGGCAAGATCGGCGTGCTGGTCGCGCTCGAGGGTTCGGCTCCGGCCGAGACGCTCAACGCACTCGGCAAGCAGCTGGCGATGCACATCGCCGCCGCCAACCCGCTGGCGCTGCACGCCGACGAGCTCGACGCCGAGCTGCTGGAGCGTGAGCGTGCCATTGCCAACGAGAAAGCGAAGGAAAGCGGCAAGCCCGCCAACATCGTCGAGAAGATGGTTGAAGGCGCGATCGCCAAGTTCAAGAAGGAAAGCGCGCTGCTGAGCCAGCTGTTCGTCATGGACAACAAGACTCCGGTCAGCGACGTCGTGAGCCAAGCGGGCAAGGATGCCGGCGCTCCGGTGCACCTCAAGGCCTTCATCCGCTTCCAGCTGGGCGAGGGCATCGAGAAGGCGCAGAGCGACTTCGCCGCCGAAGTCGCCGCCGCCTCGGGCGTTCCGCAGCCGGTCGCCTGAGCAAATCGCCACAAGCGAACAGGAAAGGGCGGGGCCGAAAGGCTCCGCCCTTTTCGCATGCGGACGGTTGGCAAGCGCCGGGGAGGCTCATAGAAGCGCCTCGCTCTTCTTCGCTGCCCAAGGAAACCAATCTCTCCATGACCCGCCAGCGCTTCAACCGGATCCTGCTGAAGCTGTCAGGTGAGGCGCTGATGGGGCCTGGCCAGTTCGGCATCGACCCGGAGACGGTGGCCGGCCTTGCCGCCGAGATCGCCGCCGCCAAGGCGCAGGGCCATGAGCTCTGCCTGGTGATCGGCGGGGGCAACATCTTCCGGGGCATGGCCGCCGCCGCGCGCGGCTTCGACCGGGCGACCGGCGATTACATGGGCATGCTGGCGACTGTGATGAACGCGCTTGCCGTCCAGAATGCACTCGAAAAGGCTGGCGTCGACACCCGCGTTCAGTCGGCGATTCCGATGGCCAGCGTCAGCGAACCTTATGTCCGTCGCCGCGCCCTCCGGCACATGGAGAAGGGCCGCATCGTCATTTTCGCTGCCGGCACGGGCAATCCTTATTTCACCACCGACACCGCCGCTGCCCTGCGCGCGGCCGAGATGGGCTGCGATGCCCTGTTCAAGGGCACCAGCGTCGACGGCGTCTACGATGCCGACCCCAAGAAGGTCAGCAACGCCAAGCGCTATGAAACGCTGAGCTATTCGCGCGTTCTTGCCGACAACCTCAAGGTGATGGACGCCGCCGCTGTGGCGCTTTGCCGTGACAATGAAATCCCGATCGTCGTCTTCAACATCCGCCAGCCGGGCAATCTTGCCCGCGTGCTGGCCGGCGAAGGCACCGCGACGACCGTTCAGACCGAAGGAGCTTGAGAATATGCCCTCCTATGACAAGGCCGATGTGCAGCGCCGCATGCACGGCGCCGTGGAAGCCCTGAAGCACGACCTTGGCGGTCTGCGCACCGGGCGCGCGTCGACCGCGCTGCTCGATCCCGTCCAGGTTGAGGTGTATGGCGCGAACATGCCGCTCAACCAGGTCGCGACCGTTTCGGTGCCTGAGCCGCGGCTGATCTCGGTCCAGGTGTGGGATCGCTCGAACATGAACGCGGTCGAGAAGGCGATCCGCAGCGCCGGCCTTGGCATCAACCCGATCACCGACGGGCAGATGATCCGCCTGCCGATCCCGGATCTGACCGAGGAGCGCCGTAAGGAACTGGCCAAGCTCGCCAGCCAGTATGCGGAGAAGGCGCGCATCGCCGTTCGCAATGTCCGCCGAGACGCGATGGACGCGCTCAAGAACGACGAGAAGAAGAAGGAAATCTCCGAGGACGAGCACAAGCGGCTCGACACCGAGGTCCAGAAGATGACCGACGACACGATCAAGGAGATCGATGGCGCGGCTCAGGCCAAGGAAAAGGAAATCCTCAACAAGTGACGATCCCGGCTACCCCGCGTGCGCCGGACGCCGCCGCGGGGCGCCCGGGCTCCGCCGACGAGGCGTCCGCGCGGGTTCCCCGCCACGTTGCCATCATCATGGACGGCAATGGCCGGTGGGCCGAGCGTCGCGGCTTGCCGAGGGTGGCCGGTCACCGTGCTGGTGCCGAGGCGGTTCGCAACGCCATGCAGGCGGCGGTGGACGCGGGCGTCGAGTGCCTCACCATCTACGCCTTCTCGAGCGAGAACTGGCGCCGTTCCGAGGAAGAGGTCAGCGACCTCAAGGGCCTGCTGCGCTTTTACGTCGAGCGTGAACTTGCCACGCTTCAGAAGCAGGGCGTCCGGCTCAAGCTGATCGGTGAGCCCCGCAGCTTCGGGGACGAGTTGTTCGCCCGGCTCGAGCGGGCGGTCGAGCAGACCCGCGACAACAAGCGGCTGACCCTCGTGGTCGCCCTGAATTACGGCAGCCAGGCGGAGATTGCCGCCGCTGCCCGCCAGCTGGCCGAACGCGCGGTCGCGGGCGACATCGTCCCGGCCGACATTGACGAGCAGGCGATCGCGGACCTCCTTCAGACCCGCGACCTGCCGCCGCTCGATCTCGTCATCCGCACTTCGGGCGAAGTGCGCTTGAGCAACTTCCTGCTGTGGCAGGCGGCCTATGCCGAGCTCATCTTCACCGACGTGTTGTGGCCTGATTTCGACGAGGCGGCGTTTGGCGATGCGCTTGCGGATTACGCCCGCCGTCAGCGGCGGTTCGGCGGCCGGTGAGCGAACTCGCCCTGCGGAGCCTCGCCGGGCTCGTGATGGTCATGATCGCGCTGCTTGCCGAGTGGCTGGGCGGGACGGTCTTCGCCCTCTTCGTGGCCGCTGCGGCGACCGGGATCTACTACGAGTGGTCACGGCTGGTGAAGGGCTGGGGCGTCGGCTGGCATCTGGCCGGCTTCGCTTATGCGCTGCTGCCGGCGCTGGCTTTGCTGTGGGTGCGCGAGCGGGCGGGAGTGCCGGCGGGTGCCAAGGGCTTCGAACTCGTACTTTGGGCTTTCATCGTGACCTGGTCGGCCGACATCGGCGCCTACTTCACGGGACGGACGTTTGGCGGTCTCAAGCTTGCCCCATCGATCAGTCCCAACAAGACCATCTCGGGCCTCGTCGGCGGCTTGATCGCGGCCACCCTGCTAGGCGGCATCTGGGCTCAGTCGACGCACCTTTCCTGGCCATGGCTGGTGTTGGCGCCGCTATTCGCGCTGGCGTCCGCTGGCGGCGACCTGTTCGAGAGTTGGCTCAAGCGCAAGGCGGGGGTGAAGGACTCCGGCTCGCTCATCCCGGGACATGGCGGCGTGCTTGACCGCCTCGACGGTCTCATCCCGGTGGCGACGCTGACTGGACTGGCGGTCCTGGCGGGGCTGCAATGAGCCGACGCAAGGTCTCCATCCTCGGTGCAACGGGCTCCATCGGCCAGTCGACGATCGATCTTCTGACCGCCGCGCCCGAGCGGTTCGAGGTCATCGCGCTCACCGCCGCCAGCAATGTGGTCCAGCTTGCCGCCGACGCGAAGCGTCTGGGTGCACGTTTCGCCGCCGTCGCGGACGAGCGATTGCTCCCTGAGCTCCGCGAAGCACTGGCCGGCAGCGGTGTTGAGACCGGCGCGGGGCTAGAGGCGCTGGCTGAAGCCGCGGCGGGCGAAGCCGAATGGGTCATGGCCGCCATCGTCGGCTGCGCCGGACTAGAGCCGGTCATGGCCGCAATCGCTGCTGGCAAGACGGTTGCCCTCGCCAACAAGGAAGCGCTGGTCACAGCGGGAGCGCTGATGACGGACGCAGCCCGGCGTTCCGGTGCCACCATCCTTCCCGTCGACAGCGAACATAACGCGATATTCCAGTGTCTTGCAGGGCAAGACATCGAGCGCGTCTCAAGACTGATCCTCACTGCAAGCGGTGGCCCGTTCCGCACGCGCTCGGCGGAGGAGATGGCGCGCGCGAGCCCTGCCGAAGCGGTAGCGCACCCGAACTGGTCGATGGGCGCCAAGATCTCCGTCGACAGTGCGACGATGATGAACAAGGGTCTTGAGCTGATCGAGGCTCATTACCTGTTCGGAATTCCTTCCGAGCGGATCGACGTGCTCGTCCACCCGCAGTCTATCGTTCACAGCCTGGTCGAATATGCCGACGGGTCCATGCTGGCGCAGCTTGGACCTTCCGATATGCGGGTGCCGATTGCCCACACGCTCGCCTGGCCGGAGCGGATGGAGACCAAGGTCGTGAGGCTCGATCTGGTCGCCGCGGGGCGGCTCGACTTCGAGGCGCCCGATCCGGGGCGTTTCCCAGCCCTGCGCCTTGCTCGCCAGGCGCTGGAGCAGGGCGGTGCGGCGCCGGCGGTGCTCAACGCCGCCAACGAGATCGCCGTTGCGGCCTTTCTCGAGAACACCATTCATTTCGGGGACATCGCTCGCTTCGTAGAGCAGGCGTTGCAGACGATGAACGAACCCGCGCCCGCCACCATCGCCGAGGTCGTCAACCTCGATCGGAGGACCCGTGACCGGGTCCGTGTCCAAGTCGCCGGTATCGCCGCCTGATGCTCGCTCAGCCGCCAGTCTGGTTGATCGTGGTCGCATTCCTTGCCGCCATCGGCCCGCTCGTCTTCATCCATGAGATGGGCCACTATCTGGTAGGCCGCTGGTGCGGGATCGGGGCGAAGACCTTTTCCATCGGCTTCGGGCATGAGATCGCCGGCTGGACCGACAAGAGGGGCACCCGCTGGAAAATCGGCTGGCTTCCTTTGGGCGGCTATGTTCGCTTCAGCGGCGACATGGATCCGGCCAGCATGGGCAAGGATTTGGATCAGCTAACGCCCGAGGAGCGCGCCGAGGCATTCCACGCCAAGGCGGTATGGCAGCGTTTCCTGGTGGTACTGGCGGGGCCCGCTGCCAACTTCCTGCTCGCCATCCTGATTTTCGCCGGCTTCTTCATGGCCTATGGCGTTCCGCGCACGCCACCGGTGTTCGCGGGTGTCGCCCAAGGCAGCGCCGCGGAGAAGGCCGGCTTTCAGCCGGGCGACCGAGTGCTGGCGATGAACGGGCGCGAGATCGATACCTTCCGCGAGCTGAGCTCCTATACGGTGATGCGGCCCGGTGAGCGCGTCGTCGTGCGGATCGAGCGGAACGGCCGCGCCTTCGACACTCCGCTGACGCTCGGCCGCGCCGTGGAGGTCGATCGCTTCGGGCAGCGGTTCGAGGTCGGCCGCCTTGGCGTGGCCACGCCCAAGCCCGTCTTTGCCAAGGTCGGTCCGTTGGAGCTGCTGCCGCAGGCCATCGCCGCGACCTGGGGCACCACCCGCTCGATGGCGGAGGGTATCTGGCAGCTGATCAGTGGCCGCCGTCCGCTGAACGAGCTGCACGGGGCGATCAAGATGGCGCAGATTGCCGGTCAATTCGCCACGCTTGGTCCCATCGACTTCATCCAGCTGATTGCGCTCTTCTCGATAAACCTCGGGTTCATCAACCTGCTGCCAGTCCCCATGCTCGACGGCGGGCACCTCGCCCTCTACGTGGTCGAGGCGGTTCGCCGCCGTCCGCTTGGCGAGCGGGCGCAGGAATGGGTGTTCCGGGGCGGCTTGGCTGCCATCGCGACCCTGTTTCTGTTCACCACCTTCAACGACCTGGGCTCATTCGGCCTGTGGGAGAGAATTGGCCATTTGGCGGGCTAATGCTTGAACAAGTCGGGCGTCTGGGGCAGGGCGGGCGCCAAATTCGATGGTCGTGTGCGGGGGCGGCGCCATCATCCATCCATGAAGCGGGGACGCGCGTGAATTCCAATGCAACTCTGACCACCAGCCGCCGTCTTGGCGCTGCGCTGCTGATCGGAACCGTTCTGTCCGGCTGGGCCGCTCCTGCGCTTGCTCAGGCTTCCGCTCCATCGCCTGCTCCGGCTCAGCCCGCAGCCGCTCCCGCGACCGCCGCGACTGCTGCGCCTGCACCTCAGCAGCGGGTGATCCGCTCCATCTCCGTGCGCGGTGCCGAGCGTCTGGAGCCGGAGACCGTCCGCTCCTACGCCAATCTGGCGCCCGGCCAGACTTACGACGCCGAGAAGCTCGACCAGGCCATCAAGGACCTCTACGCGACCGAACTGTTTGCCGACGCGCAGATCGAGGGTGCGGACACCGGCAATCTGGTGATCGCCATTCGCGAGAACCCGGTCATCAACCGCATCGTGCTGGAGGGCAACAAGCGGATCAAGGACGACAAGATCACGCCCGAGATCAAGCTTGCGCCGCGGCAGATCTTCACTCGTTCCAAGGTCCGCTCCGATGTCGAGCGGATCATTGAGCTCTACAAGCGCCAGGGCCGCTTCGGTGCACGTGTTGAGCCGAAGACCGTCAACCTCGACCAGAACCGCGTCGACCTCGTGTTCGAGATCAGCGAAGGTCCGTTGTCGAAGGTCCGGGCGATCAACATCATCGGGAACAACGCTTTCCCGGACGGTCGCCTCCGCAAGGAGATGTATACCAAACAAGCCGGCGGGCCGCTGGGCTTCATCAAGTCCAACGACACCTATGACCCCGATCGTCTGGCCGCCGACCAGCAGAAGCTGCGCGCCTTCTACCTGACCCAGGGCTATGCCGACTTCCGGGTCGTCTCGGCACTGGCGGAGCTCACGCCCGACCGTCGTGACTTCGTCATCACCTACGTCGTCGAGGAAGGGCCCCGCTACAAGTTTGGGAAGATCAGCTCGGAATCGGCGATCCGTGATCTCGATACCAAGACGATCGACCGCCTCACCCAGGTCAAGCAGGGCGACTGGTTCAACGCCAAGGCCATCGAAGATGCCGTCACGCGGCTGCAGGAAGCGGCGGGCGCGCTTGGCTATGCCTTCTCGGACATCGAACCGGACTACGGCCGTAATGCCGACACCAAGACGATGGACATCACCTTCCGGGTGAATGAGACTCCGCGCGTCTATGTCGACCGGATCGACATCAGCGGCAACACCGTCACCCGCGACAAGGTGATCCGTCGCGAATTCCGCATCAATGAGGGCGACGCGTTCAACACCCTCAAGGTCAAGCGCAGCCAGGACCGGATACAGAGCCTCGGCTTCTTCCAGGACAAGCTTGAGATCAAGCAGACCCAGGTCGCTCCCGACCGGGTGGCGCTTGGCGTCGACGTCGAGGAGAAGTCGACCGGCCAGCTGTCCCTGTCGGCCGGTTATTCGAGCCTGGAGCGGTTCATCATCTCGGCCTCGGTCGAGCAGAGCAACTTCCGCGGCCTCGGTCAGGTGCTGAGCGCCGGCATCAACTATTCGCGCTATTCCAAGTCGATCCAGCTGGGCTTCACGGAGCCATATCTGTTCGACAAGCCGATCCTGGCTGGCGTGGATGTGTTCCGCCGCGATCTCAACAGCTTCAACTTCGTCGGGAATACCCGCAACACCACCTACAGCCAGGTTTCGACCGGTGGTGGCCTGCGGCTTGGCTTCGCGCTCAACGAGTTCGTGACCATCGGCACGCGCTACACGCTGCAGAACGACAAGCTGACGCTCGATCCGACGACCTTCTACACCAACGGCGTCTGCGACCCGTTCAAGGCTGGCCAGTATCTCTGCGACCAGCTCGGCAATCGGCTCACCAGCTCGGTTGGCTATACGGCGGTCTACGACAACACCAACGGCATCCGCGCCACCCGTGGCCAGCGGCTGATCTTCGGCCAGGATTTCGCCGGCCTCGGGGGCGACGTTCGCTATGTCCGGACCCGCGCCGACGCGACCAAGTTCTGGAACCCGTTCGGTGGCTTCATCCTGTCGGCCCATGCTGAGGGCGGCTACATCGCCGCGCTGCAGTCTGCTCCGAACGCGAACACCGATGCGGTGCGCATCACCGACCGCTTCTTCGGCCAGCAGCTGCGCGGGTTCGACATACGCGGTATCGGTCCGCGCATTCGCCGTACGGCCTATAACGCCGACGGCACGCTGGCGGCGACGAATAACAACATCGTCGATAGCCTCGGCGGCCGCGCTTATTACATGGGCCGGATCGAGCTGGAGTTCCCGACCAGCTCGGGCCTCCGCAGCCTTGGCATCCGCCCGTCGGCCTACATCGACGCGGGCTCGGTCTTCGGACTGAAGCGCCCGTCCACCCTCAACTTCATCGCGCGCTGCCTCAACACCACGACCGGCGCGCTGGAGCGGACCATTCTTCCGGGTGACACCAACCTGACCTGCAATACGACAACACAGACGCAGGTTCAGGGCTTCCGTGAAGAATATCTGGGCGATTCGCCCAAGCCGCGCCTCTCGGTCGGCATCGGCTTCAACTGGACCTCGCCCTTCGGTCCTCTCCGCATCGACATCGCCAAGGCCCTGCTCAAGCAGGAAGGTGACGATACCAAGCTGTTTTCGTTCAACGTAGGAACTCAATTCTGATGAAGACCAAGCTTTTCGTCGCGGCCCTTGCCGCCACCGCGCTCGTTCCCGCCGCCGCGCAGGCCCAGCGCGTTCCGGCCGCCGTTGTGGCGGTGGTCGACACCGACCAGATCAGCCAGTCGTGCACCGCATGCCGCGCCGCCTCGACCTCGCTGCAGAGCCAGGAGACGACGCTGCGTCAGCGCGCCGCCACCCTGCAGCAGCAGATCCAGACCGCGGGCGGTCCGCTCCAGCAGCAGGTCGCCGCCCTGAATGGCAAGGAGCCGGACGCCGCGCTCAAGGCCAAGATCACTGCCTTCCAGAACCAGCAGCGCTCCGCGCAGCAGGAGCTTGAGCAGGGTCAGCAGCGCCTCGCCTCGACCCAGGCGAACGTGAACCAGCAGATCAGCGCCAAGCTGCAGACCATCGTTGCCAGTGTCTCGGCGTCGCGTGGTGCCAATGTCACGATCGCCAAGGCGGACGTGATGTTCGCCGCTCCGTCGGTCGACATCACCAGCGAAGTGCTCGCGCAGCTCAACCAGCAGCTGCCGGCCGTCAGCGTCACTCCGCTGCCGCAGTCGCAGCAGCAGACGCAGGGCCGCTAAGGCATGGCGGACGGCGGCAGCGCGGGACTTGGCCCGCTCGACATTCGGGCGGTCATGGCCGCGCTGCCGCACCGCTATCCCATGCTTCTGGTCGATCGGGTCAGCCGTCTCGACAAGGACCAGAGCATCACCGCGATCAAGGCGGTGACCATCAACGAGCCCTTCTTCGCCGGTCATTTCCCCGGTCGCCCGATCATGCCCGGCGTGCTGATCGTCGAGGCGCTGGCCCAGGCTGCGGGTGTGCTCGCGGTGGAAAGCCTCGGTCTCGCCGGCTCGGGCAAGCTGGTTTATTTCATGGCCATCGATGGCGCAAAGTTCCGCACTCCGGTGGAGCCGGGTTGCCTGCTCGAGCTTAATGTCGAGTTCGTCCAGAAGCGCAGCAGCGTTTGCAAGTTCAGCGGACGGGCGCTGGTCGAGGGCAAGCTGGCGGCTGAGGCCAACTTCACCGCCATGATTGCCGACCCGCCAGCCGCCTGACGGACGTCAGGGACTGCTCACGTCCTGAGCGGGGACCCGGAACACCTGCTCGAACCTGGCTGAGGCAAGCACATCCGCTGGGCTTCCGTCGGCAGCAATCCTGCCACCCTCCATCACCAGAACACGGTCGAAGCGCTCCAGCTGATGCAGGTCGTGCAGGGTGAGCAGCACCAGCGCGCCTCCGCGCGCCGCCTCCCGCAGCAATCCAAGCACATGCAGCACCCAGTAAGGGTCAAGATGCGAAAGCGGCTCGTCGAGCAGGAGCAGGCTCGGCCGGCCCGCCAGCAGACGTGCCAGCAATACCCGGCTTCGCTCGCCAGTGGAGAGCTGGTCCACGGGGCGGTCCACCAGCTTTTCAAGCTCCAGCGCATGGATGACTGTCGTCAGGCGCTCCGGTGAGAGGTCACTCGCGCCAAGCCGAAGCAGGTCGTGCACCGGGATCGGCCACGCGAGCTCGCGCCCGGCCGCCAGGTATCCAAGCTGCTGAATGCGCCGCGAAGGCGGCATGTGGTCGAGGTCCTCACCGCCGATCAACACCGTGCCGCCGGGCCGCTCCACACGCGCCAGCGCCCGCAACAGGCTGGTCTTGCCGCTGCCATTGGGTCCGATGATCGCGGTCATCGTTCCCGCCTCGAATAGCAGATCAGTGGGCTCGAGCCGCCCGGCCAGGCTGACTGCCGAGGCGTTGAGCGCGGGCAGGCCGGTCATGCGCTGTAACTTCCGGAGCGGCGCAGCAGCACCCAGAGAAACAAGGGCGTGCCGATCGCGGCTGTGACCACGCCGAGCGGGATCGTCCGTCCCATGGGTGCAAGCCTGGTCAGGAGGTCGGCCCCGGTCAGTAGCGCCGCGCCAAGTGCCGCGGCCGGTAGCAATGCCCTGCCGGGATGCCCTCGGCACAGGCGCCGCGCGGCGATGGGCGCGATCAGGCCGACGAAGCCGACCGCGCCGCAGACCGAGACGCAGGCGCCGACCGCAATGGCGCTCGCCGCCACGACGCCCCGGCGCAGGCGCACGGGATCGTTGCCCATGGCGGCGAGAATGTCTTCGCCCAATGCCAGCCGGTCCAGCACATGGGATTGGCGCGCCAGCCATGTTCCGGCGATCAGCGAAGGGAGCAGGGCCGCCGCGGCCTGCGGCAAGCTGCGGTCTTCAAGGCTGCCCATGAGCCATGCGAAACTGTCGTAAAAGGCGAAGGGAGAGGGCGCCAGTGCCAGCGCAAGGCTGGTCAGCGCTCCTCCCACCAGGCTGATGGCCAGTCCCGCCAGGAGCAGGTTGAGTTGGTCGGCCCGGCGACCTGCGATCGCCAGCAGCAGCAGGAGCGCGAGCAGGGCGCCACCCGCCCCACAAGCGGCCAGTGGCAATGGGCCACTCAGGCCGAAGAAATAGCCGCCGACCACCGCCCCCAGCGCGGCGCCGCTGCTGCTTCCCGTAATGTCGGGTGAGGCGAGGGGATTGGCGAAGATCGCCTGCAGCGAAGCCCCGCTCAGCCCGAGCGTCGCGCCATAACCCAATGCGAGTAGCAGCCGGGGCAGCCGAAGCTCCACCAGCACGGCCCGTGCAAGCGCTGGGTCAGCCTGCCCCAGCATTGCAAGGGGCACCCAAGGCAACAGCAGCGCCGCCGCTGCTAAGGTCAGCAGCGCCGCGGCAATGGCAAGGAGCCAGCCTCGGCTCAATGCGGGGCTCTGCGCAGGCGCGCGACTTCATCGATCATCGGCAGGCCGCCACAGGTCCATGCCCGCCCGTCCGTGCGGATCATCCGGCTCGCAAGCCGTTGCACCAGCGGATGTTCCAACCAGGCTTGCTGCCGGCTATATTCGTCGGCGCGATAGTCGCTACGGATCAGCCACTTGGGCGGTGCTGCTACGATTGTTTCAAGGCTCAGCCTCGCATTCGGCAGGGCCCGCTGCCGATAACCGGCGAGCCTCATCCATTCGGCTCCAAGCGACTGCGGGGATAGCGAATTGCCTCCGCCACTGATGAACGCCGCATCTGCCGCAACAGGCTGGCTTGCGCGCAACTGATCGATCGCGCGCAGGGTCGTGGCTGCCTTGCCCTGCTGGCCGAGCAGGCGCCCGACCACAACCACCTGGGAGCGAACATCGGCAATTGTCCGCGGGTATTGGAGGATGACGACGCTCATTCCGAGCCGCCGGGCGATCTCGCCTGTGGCTCGGCCGGCTCCGCCCATGGTCAGAACCACCGTCGGCCGGGCGGGCAGGGCACTCTCCAGCGTTCCACGGTTCCGCTGATAGCGCCTCGCCTCGCGCCAGCGGGCGCTGTCGCCCGCTTCGCCCGAGAGGTAGCTCAATGACGCGATCTGCCCCGGGTCGGCCAGCGCAAGGACATATTCGTCCGTGCACAGGTTGAGCGAGGCGATCCGAGCCGCGCTAGCGAAGGCCAATGCGAAGGCCGGCATCGACGCTTGCTCCTTCCGTGCGATAGCCGACCACGTCCTGGTAGGTCCGGTCGAACGCATTGGCGACCCGCCCGAACAATTGGACCCGCTTGTTCAGCTGGTAACCAATTCGGGCTCCAGCCAGCCAATAGCCCTTGAGCGTCAGTGTCCGGGCAGGGAACACGTCGAAATCGGTGTCCCGCCGATCACCGACCAGAGCCAGGCTCGCTCCATAAGTCCAGCGCTGCTTCTGGCCGTCGAGAACCAGGCTGCCGCTGTGCTTTGGCCGCCGCAGCTCCTGAACCGGTCGATCGAGTGCGTCACGCCGCTCGCTCGCCTTCAGGTAAGCGTAGTTGGCGGCCAATCGCAGGGTAGGGGACAGCTGCCACTCGCCCTCCAGCTCGAGACCCGCACGCTTGCTGGTGCCGGTTGCATTGGCGGTGGTCGACTGGAAGGTGGGCAGAAAGACGTCGACGATCTCGTCGTGCAGCCTCTGGCGGTAGATGGTCGCCCTGACGCTGACCGGACCGGAGGCGTAGCGGATGCCGGCCTCCCAACCTGCTGAACGCTCTGGTTTCAGGTTTGGGTTGCCGACGAAGCTGTCGGGAAAGAAGCCGTACAGGTCAAAGAAGGTCGGCTGCGCGATGCCTTCGCCATATGATCCGGTCAGGGCCCATCCACGGCCAAGCGACAGCAAGGCCGAGCCGCGGAACGTGGTGGCATCCTTGAAGCGATTGAACGCGTCACGGCGCACGGCCATATCCGTGGTCAGCGGTCCTGCCTCGGCACGCCATTCGGCCGTCAGCGCCTCGTGTGCACGCGAGCGGCGCTGACCGGTGGCGCCCGAATAGACGGCGTCGCTTGCGGTGAAGCGCTCTTTGTCGGCATCTCCGGCGAGAATGAAGCGGTGATGGACTGCCCCGGTGGTCAGCTCGCGGGCGAGTTGGAAACCCACCGAGCGGCGCTCGCCCGCCGTCTGGTTGACGAAATCTCCCGCCAGCAGGTTGCGATTGCGTGAGGCCAGGATCGATGCCGAGGCCGTGACTTGCCATCCGCCCTCGCGCCAATCGGCATTTACCCCGATCGCACCAAGCCGGTTGCGGGTTACGTCAGCGGTATCGGCGTGGACGAAATCCTTGTACCCGTCATAGGCGGATCGGCCGCTCACGCCGAAGCTGGTCGCCGCAAAGGTCAACTGGTCGCTGGGCCGCCACTCGACCCGGGTGCGCAGCGCAAGGTTGGCGTAGCCGTCCTTGTCGCCGCCCGGAGCGCCGAAGCTGTCGATCCCCGTCGCGCGCTGAACGCCGCCTGCAACGCTTGCCGACACATTGCCTTGCGTGACGTTTGTCCGGCCGCCCGCACGGGCAAAGCCGAACGAGCCCCCTTCGACAGACAACTGGGGTGAGGCACCCGCGTCCGAGCTCAAGGCGATGACCCCGCCGATCGCCTCGGACCCCCACAAAGCGGATTGCGGACCGCGCACCAGCTCGATCCGATCGGCCAGGTCCGCACCCACAAGCTCGAAGCGCGGCACGTTGCCTGCGGCCGGATCATTGGCGCGGATGCCGTCGATGAACAGCAGGGTCTGGTTGGCTTCGGCACCGCGGATCCGAACCTCGGTGATCGAGCCGGCCGGTCCCGATGTCGCCACCGCCACCGAGGGCAGCAGCCGCAGCACGTTTGACAGCAGGGGCTCGCCCAGACGGTCCAGGCGCTTGCTGTCGACGATGCTGACCGACGCGGCCGTTCGCTCCCGCTGTTCGGGCGCGCGCTCGGCGGTGACCACGACGGTGGGTGGCTGCACGGCAGCTGGCGTATCGGCAAGGAACAAAGGCAAGGGGCACTCCTCTCGTAACGACATGATTGTCGTCACGGAGGGCGGCTGCCCACGTCCCCAGTCTGACCCCGGACAAGGAAACGGACGACGGAGCCAGGGCAAGTATCGGACTTGTCCGCGATCGCTGGGAAGCGAAGGCGGCATACCGTTCCGGGCAGAGCGCCGGTTTCGCACCGGCTTCCTTGACCCCTGATCCTGCGGCGGCGTGTCGTCGCGACCCTTCAGCTTGTCAAGTCGCCACCCCGCCGCTAATGGGCGCGGCAACCTTCCAGGCTGGTCGGAACCAGCCATCTCTCAAAGGACCTGACCCATGAAGAGCGGCGTTCACCCCGACTATCACTTCATCACCGTCGAGATGACCGACGGGACCAAGTACCAGACCCGTTCGACCTGGGGCAAAGAGGGTGACACCCTCCACCTCGACATCGATCCCAGCGTCCACCCTGCCTGGACCGGCGGCAACAGCCGTATGCTCGACCAGGGTGGCCAGGTCGCGCGCTTCAACAAGCGTTTTGGCGGCCTCAGCCTCACCAAGAAGTAAGTCGGCCAACCTCCGGTGACGCAGCGCTCGGCTCCTACCCTGGAGACCGAGCGATTGCGTTTGCGCGCCTGGCGCAAGGACGATTTTCGCCCTTATCACGCAATCCTGCAGGAGCCGGAAGTGCATCGCCACTTCGGCCCACAGCCGATGGGGCAGGAGGAATGCTGGCGTCGGCTGATGGCCGCGGTGGGCGGCTGGAGCCTGAATGGCTTCGGAACATTGGCCGTGGAGCGCAAGTCCGACGGCAAGCTGCTCGGCAATGTCGGCCTATTCACCGCGTGGCGGGAGATTGAGCCTCAGTTCGGCGATGAGCCGGAGATGGGCTGGATCATGGCGACCGAAACCCATGGCCTAGGCTTGGCCATGGAAGCATGCCGCGCCACGCTGGACTGGGCAGAGGCTGCGCTCGACCCGACGCCCGTCTGGGCGATCATCTCAACGGCGAACGAGCCCAGCTTTCGACTGGCCGAGAAACTTGGTTTTGAGCGGCTGAGCGTGGTCGACTACCACGGACCAACCGCCGTTCTGCGTCGGCCTGCCTGGGGCTGATCACCAGCCGCCTCCGCCGCCTCCTCCACCGCCGCCACCCGAAAAGCCGCCTCCACCCGATCCGCTCGACGAGCCTGGCGCCGTCGATGCCGAGCTGATGGCGCTCGACAGGCTTGATCCGACGTCACGAACGAAGCCGCCAGGATTGTCCCACGGCTGGTGCGAGCCGGAATACCACAGGAAGCTCTGCTGCTGGCCCGGCGCCGCGGCTGCGGCCGCCAGAGTCGAGCGGAAGCGGTCGGCCCACTTGTTCTCCACCTTCAGCGCGATGGCGTAGGGAAGGTATCTCTCGAACAACTCGACCGTTTGGGCGGGACCGCCGGTCATACGCTCAAGCCGGTCCTGTTCCGCGATCGACAGATACTGCTTGAAGCCCGCGATGGCATCGAGAGTCTTGCGGCCCTCGGCCGTCGGGGCCGACAGCCATTTGAAGGCCGACAGCGCAAGCGGCACCGCCAGCAGCGGGCCGAGCAGGGGGAGGGGGCCGGTCATCTCGACCCCGGCGAGCGCGATCGGCAGGCTGACGAACAACACCACCACACCCGCGATCCCGGCGAGGATCGTCCACAAGGTGCGCATCCCGCCGCGCGCGCCTTGGCGCAGAAAGAGCAGGAACAGTGTTGCCGCAAGCGCGCCCAGGCCCATCATCAGCCAGCCGCCGGCGACCCCGGCGGCGAGGCCCATCGCGGTCGCGGTCAGCCACATCCCGCCCAGCACCAGCGCCAGCCCGATGATCGCCCAGTCGAGGTTGCGCTTGAACAACTTGCCGTCAAACCGCTCCTTGAGCGGCATTTCGAGGGCCTTGGACGCTGCCGAGAATTTACTGTGATTTTCCTGCTTCATCTCGAGCGACTGGTCGGGCATCGCAATCAGCGCGTCGAGCATCGCGGCTTCCTCGTCGGGAAGCGGCGCGGTGCCCTGCAGTCGGTCGATCCGCGTCGTGTCCTTGGCGAACCAGCCGCCGTCCTCCTCGGTCAGGCGGACGTGGCCGCGGACGCCGAGGTCGACCAGCGCCGCCGCGAAGGCGCGATTGTCGCAGGTCATCGTCTCCAGATAGCGCATCGCTGCCGGCGACAGGTCGGGGGGCGGGGAGAATAAGGGCACCACCGGGCCCGCAGCCGGATCGCGTCCGACCCGCCGCCAGGCGCGCCAGAAGAAGCCGAGCAGCGCGACCAGCACCGCCGCGCCGGTCAGTGGCGGGCCGTAATCGGCGAGCCAGTAACCCGCCTTAAGGGTACGCGAGGGCGGCGACACCACTCCCTTGGGGAAGGCGAGCGCAATCGTCAGGCCCTGATAGGCGTCGAGCGGGGCGGTCGCTTCGATCCGGATCTCGCCCGGCCGTTCGGCCGTGACGGTGGCGTTATGGTCGGCCGACCCTTGGCTGCCGGTGTAGAAGGCACGCTGCCCGAAGGTGGCTGGGGCGGGCAGGATCACGGTCGCGCTGGCCTGGTCGATGGGGAAGATCCAGCCATTGCCCGTGACGTTCCAGTAGAGCTCGTCATACTTGTCGAAGAAGCCGAGCTCGCGGGTCGCGCGATAGTGGATCGTGTACCGATGCTCGCCCTGCGGCACGATGCGCTCCGGATCGCCGATCCTGACCCGAATGCCGTTGCCGATCGACTGGGTGCTGCTCGGCTCGGGCTCGCCGTCGCGGGTAGTTCCGATCAGGCTGAAACCGACCTTAACCAGCCCGCCGTGCGGGGCGCGGTAGCGGGTCGGGAAGTCGCGAAAGATGCCATGGTTGATTCGCTGGTTCTCGACCGTGACGTCCAGCGTTTCGGTGACGTCGAGCGCGCCGTCCTTTTGGATCAGGATGCGCGAATCGTAGCTGCGGATCCGCTCCTCGGCCGCGGCCCGCACCGGAACGAGGGCCAGCAGCGCCAGCAGCGCTGCCGCGAGACGACTCATCGGCTCAGGCCGCCGGCTTGAAGCTGACCTTGGGCGCCGACTGGATCGAGCTGTCGGCATCCTCGTAATAGGGCTCTTCGCTGAAGCCCATCGGCCGGGCAATCAAGACCGCCGGGAAGCTCTGGATGCCAGTATTCAGGTCCCGCGCCGTGGCGTTGTAATAGCGACGCGCGCTCTGCAGCTCACCTTCGATGCTTCCAAGCTGCCCTTGGAGATCAAGGAAGTTCTGGTTGGCCTTGAGATCGGGGTAGGCCTCCGCAACGGCCATGAGCCGGCCCAACATACCGGTCATCTGCGCGTCGGCCTGCGCGGTTGCCGCGACCCCGCCGCCGGCCGCCTGCACCGCATCCGTGCGATGCCTGGTCACCGCCTCAAGCGTGTCGCGCTCGTGCCCGGCATAGCCCTGAACCGTCTCGACGAGGTTGGGAATGAGATCGGCCCGGCGGCGAAGCTGCACCGTGATCCCGCTGAACCCTTCTTTCGTCAGTGCGCGGAGCCGCACCAGCCGGTTGTAGAGCCCCACTGCATACAGCAGCAGCAGGACAACGATCCCGATGACGATCCAGCCGACAAGCCCCATGTTCATTCCCCCAAAACTGCCCGCAGCGACCATAAGCGGACAGGAAGGCGCATGCTAGGGCTTGCCGGGTTCTTCATCGACCGGAGGTGCCCGTCCGTAGACATCGTCGAAGCGGACAATGTCGTCCTCTCCGAGGTAGGTCCCGCATTGCACCTCGACCAGGTGCAGCGGCACCTTGCCGGGATTGGCGAGCCGGTGAACGGTTCCGGCACTGATGTAGGTCGACTGGTTCTCGTGCAGCAGGAAGGTGCGCTCGCCCACGGTCACCTCCGCGGTGCCTGCAACGACCACCCAATGCTCCGAACGGTGATGGTGCAGCTGGCTGGACAGCTTGGCGCCGGGTTTCACGACAATCCGCTTCGTCTGGAAACGTTCATCACGATCGGTGGTCTGATAAGTGCCCCACGGCCGATGGATGACGCTCGGCAGGTCGCCGGTCTGCTCACCGCGTTCCTTCAGGGTGTCGACGACCGCCCGCACATCCTGGCTTCGGTCCTTGGGGACGACCAAAACCGCATCGCGGGTCGCGACCACGATCATGTCGTTCAGCCCGACGCCCGCAACAGTCATCCCTTCGTAGCCGTAAAGCAGGCTTCCACGGCAATCCACCGCCACCGCCTGACCGCGGGTGGCGTTCGCCTGCCCGTCCTGATCAGCGCGGGCCCACAATTCACTCCACGAGCCGAGGTCCGACCAGCCAGGGGCGACCGGCACCATGGCAATGCGATCGGAGTGCTCCATCACCGCATAGTCGATGGAGATGGCGGGGCAGGGGCCGGCCTCATTCTCTTCCCTTGGGCGGAAGAATTCACCGTCGGTGCTGCCCTCAACAATGGCGCGGCGGGCCCAGGCGGCCACCTCGGGCGTATGCACCTTCAGCTCCGTGAGGATGTCACCGGCCCGGAACAGGAAGATGCCCGCGTTCCAGAAGTAGTCGCCCGACCGGAGGTACTCTTCGGCCGTTGCCAACGGTGGCTTTTCGACAAATCGCTCCACCTGGTGAATGCCCGCTGAGTCGTTGGGAGCGAGCTGTGCCCGAATGTAGCCGTAGCCCGTTTCCGGTCGGGAAGGAGCGATGCCGAAGGTGACGAGCTGTCCCTGTTCCACGCCGGCGAGTGCCTGATCGACCGCCGCCAGGAACGCCGGTTCGTCGTCCATCACATGGTCGGACGGGAGGACCAGCATGATCTCTCCCGGTGCATGAGCCTCGATCCACTCGGCCGCGAGCGCGATCGCTGGCGCGGTGTTGCGCCCCGTCCGCTCGAGGAGCACGCATTCGGCCGCCGCGCCCATGTCCGCAATCTGATCGCGAACGACGAAGCGATGTTCCTCCCCACTGACGAGGAGCGGCGCGGCGAAGCGGGATCCCCGGACCCGTGCCACGGTCTTTTGAAGCAGCGATTGCCCATCGCCCAGGTCGGCCAGCTGCTTGGGAAAGTGCGCCCGCGATACCGGCCAGAGCCGCGCACCCATGCCGCCGCACAGAATGACTGGGCGAATCATTGCCGGCCTTGCAGACTCCGTTGCGTCCATTCGCAGCCTCGACCCGCCCTCATTAACTCTGTTGCCGCTGTTTCGACGACTGTCACCGGCAAGGCAACAGCCACATTGTCTCAAACGCAGACAGATGAACGGAAATTCTTCACAGAAACTAAATAATAGATTAACCGTTCTACCTACGGACTAAGTCTGGAGCGAACAGGGTGATCCAAGGGGCTAAGCGCAAACTGACCGTCGGAGCCATTCTTGGCCTCGGCATGGTCGCGGCCGCGGGAACGCCGGTGGCCCTGCAGACACTCGCGTCACACGGTTTCGATGTGCCGACGCTGTCAGCACCGAAAAGCCTGATGGCTCTGCTCGACTCCCGCTCCCCGGGCGAGCGGGACAAGGGGGTTCTGACCTCGACCAAGTCGCGCAAGCTCGCCAGCAACGCCGCCGCCAAGCCGCACGAGCGGGCGCTGGGCAAGATCATCCGCCCGAGCGCCGCTCCGCCGAAGGAGTTCGTCGAGGCCTTGGCGCCGCCGCCGCCGGTCGAAGCCGCGCCGTCGGTCGCGCCGCCGCCGACCCTGGCCGAGGTGCTTCCGAAGGTCACCGGCGTACCCGGCAACGCCCCGCCGCCGGGTGTGACCCTCGTCGGACCTCCGCCCGGTGGAACACCGGGAACACCGGGCACTCCCGTGACTCCCGGCACCCCAGGAACGCCGGAAGTACCGTCGGCCGTTCCCGAACCGGCAACCTGGATGACCATGCTGCTCGGGTTCGGCCTGATCGGGTCGTCCATGCGCCGCCGCCGGGCAAGTCTTTCGGGAACGCCGCGGCTCGCTTAAGGCTCGTCGCCTGATGCGGCGGCACTTGCTTCTTGTCCTGACACTACTGTTGCTCGCTGGTGGAGGCGCTGCCGGCCTTCTCCTCGCAAGTTCAGACGAGCCGCGACCTCAGCAGTCAGTACGGCCTCCGGCCCAAGCGAAAGGGCCTCGCATCGTCCTCGACCAAGCGCAGCAGCGGCAAGCGCGATCGGCCGGCGGGTTCGAACAGGCGCCGCGTTCGCTGCTGCGGGTCGACCGGCCAATGGAATATGGCGACTTCCTGTGGAACGAGACGGGTGTTCCACCTGGGCCCATCACCCTTCGCGTGGACTTGCGGACGCAGCTGATCAGCATCTTCCGTGGCGGGCATGAGATCGGCACGGCCGTGGTGCTCTACGGTGCCGACGCCAAGGAAACGCCGGTGGGCCGATTCCCGATTCTCTGGAAAGGCAAGGACCACCGCTCCAGCCTGTATGACGCGCCCATGCCTTACACCCTGCGGCTGACCGGGGATGGCGTGTCGATCCACGGTAGCGACGTTCGCTGGGGGGCGGCGACGCACGGCTGCATCGGGGTCCCAACCGAGTTCGCGGCCAAACTCTACGAGCAGGTGAAGGTCGGAGATCCCGTCAGCATCACTCGCTCGGCAAAGCCAACGGCAGCGGCGGCAAGGCGCTAACCGTCCCTTTACCCTCTTCTGGCAAAGCGGTCCCTCGTTCCCGAGGTGACACATGCCACGCACCACATCCTTCCGGCGGCTGGCCTTCATGCTTGCGGCGACACCGCTGCTGATCGGCAGCCTCGGCCCGCGCACCAACTTCAATGAACGCCTGCTGGCGGCGCAGAACCGCGAGCGTGCGATGGTTCAGGTTCCCCCGCTCGCCTGGGACGAAGACCTCGCCAAGGGCGCAGCCCAATGGGCCAAGCATCTCAGCCGCACCGGCCGTTTCGAACATTCGCCCGATGCGCCCGGCGCCGAGCCGCAGGGCGAGAATATCTGGGGCGGGACCCCCGGCTACTATCTCCCGGAAAACATGGTTGGCCTGTGGGCTGCCGAGAAGCGCGCCTTCGCACCTGGCATCTTCCCTTACGCCAGCCGGACCCGGCGCGTGGAGGACGTCAGCCACTACACGCAATTGATCTGGCGCCGGACCACTCACGTGGGCTGCGCGACCAGCGCGGCAGGGGCGGAAGAAATCCTGGTGTGCCGTTATAGGACAGCTGGAAATGTCATTGGCGAGGAAATCCTCTGATTTTCGGCTCAAGTGACGGACTTCATCGCTGAAATGGTGCAAGTGCGAAAAAGCCTCGGAACCCAAAGGTAAACACGCCGTTAACCCCCCGCTAGTCGCGCTCTGGCTTATCCATGCGCGTGCAGTGAGGGAGTGCCACATGGGAAAGTTTAAGTATCTTGTTGCCGGAGCCTTGGGCTCCATCGCGTTCGCCACGGGCGCCAGCGCTGCGGTCATCACGCCGCAGATCGATGGCAGCGCCGGTTCATTCTCCAATCCGACCGTGCAGTGCACGCCGACCGTGAACAGCTGCCCGAGCGGGCAGAGCTTCACCGACACGGTGTCCTTCACAACCCCGACTGGCTACAACACCGTTTCGGCTATCCTGAACTCGACGTTCAACACGGCCAATCCGCTGACCAACCTCAACTTCAACTCGGTCGTGCTCAACAACGGCACGTCCAACTTCGCCTTCAACATCGCCAATGGCGTGTTCGATTCGGCGAGCCGTGAGCTCATTCCGCTGACCGCCAATGCGACCAACGTGCTCACCATCAACGGCACCACCTTCGGTGACGCCAGCTACAGCGGCACGCTGTCCTTTGGTCGTACTGCCGCCGTTCCGGAGCCGGCGACCTGGGCGCTGATGCTGCTGGGCTTCGGCGCGGTCGGCTTCTCGATGCGTCGCCGTCAGGCTGGCAGCTTCCTGCAGCAAGCCGCCTAACACGCAGCATTGCGAAAAGAAGAAGGGCTCGGCCGCTCGGCCGGGCCCTTTTTCATGTCTTCAGACGATGGTGCGGAAGTAGTCGATCGTGGCATCCAGCCCCTGGTCGAGTGCTACTCCCGGCTTCCAGCCAAGATACTCCAGCGCCTTGCTGATGTCGGGCCGGCGCTGGCGGGGATCATCACTGGGCAAGGGTTCGAACACGAACTCTGACGTTCCGCCGACTTTCTGACGCACCAGTTCGGCAAGCTCGCGCATCGAGAACTCGCCGGGATTGCCAATGTTGACGGGCCCGGTGACCTCATCGCCACTGTTCATCAATCGAACTAGGCCGTCGATCAGATCGTCGACGTAGCAGAAGCTACGGGTCTGCTCGCCGGTACCATACAGGGTGATCGGCTCACCCCGCAGCGCCTGGACGATGAAGTTCGACACCACGCGCCCGTCGGCGGGATGCATGCGTGGCCCGTAAGTGTTGAAGATCCGCGCGACCTTGATCCGCAGCCCATGCTGACGGTGATAGTCGAAGAAGAGCGTCTCCGCGCAGCGCTTGCCCTCGTCATAGCAGGAGCGGATTCCGATCGGGTTGACCCGGCCCCAATATTCCTCGGTCTGGGGGTGGATGTCGGGATCACCATAGACCTCGCTGGTGGAAGCCTGGAGGATCTTCGCGCCCACTCTCTTGGCCAGCCCAAGCATGTTGATCGCGCCGTGAACGCTGGTCTTGGTCGTCTGCACGGGGTCATGCTGGTAATGCACGGGCGAGGCGGGGCAGGCGAGATTGTAGATCTCGTCTACCTCGACGAACAGCGGGAAGGTCACGTCGTGCCGCAGCAGCTCGAAATTGGGATGCTGGAGCAGATGGGCGATGTTCCGCCGCTGACCAGTGAAGAAATTATCGACGCAGATGACCTCATGGCCCTCGCCAATGAGCCGTTCGCACAGGTGCGATCCCAGGAAACCCGCACCGCCGGTGACGAGGATGCGTTTGGTGTCAGCATAGGTGCGCATGAAGATCATTCCTGTTCGGGTCGTGTGGATCCCGCTGCCACGACTTCCTTGAGAAATCGCTCATAATCGGCCGCGATGGTGGGCAATACCAAGAGCTCCGGCGAGACGGCCTCCTCCTGGTACAGGCGCCGCGCTGTAGACGGTGCAGGCCGGTCAGCGCGAGCGTGATCCCCATGACGGCGTGTTGGCAATCGCCCGGACCGCTGTAAAGCCACGACTGAGGGCGGTGAGGTACGGATCGACAATGAACATCGGAGAGATATCGATCGGGGGTGACGAGGGCGGACAAGGCGCCGCCAGCTTCCGCCAAGGACGGTCTGAGCTGCTTGGCACCGCGAAGACGCTGCTCAAGCATGGGCAGGGCGACTCCATCAGGTACAAGGGCGCCTGATGACCACTCCGCCTCCTGGACGCGAGCAAGCGTGCATCGCCTATCTGACGAGCCAATACCCTGCGTCGTCCCACACCTTCATTCGCCGCGAGGTGTCCGCGCTTCGGGAATTGGGCGTGCACCTGGAGACCTTCAGCATCCGGGCCCCATCGGCCGCGGAACTTCGCGCCGAGGAGGATCGCTCGGAAGAGTCGCGGACCTACACGCTGCTGCGACAAGGCCCAGCCTCTTATCTGAAGGGTCACCTCGCCGAGGTCCTGCGCTCGCCCGGACGTTATTTTGGCAATCTCGCTTTCGCGCTGCGGCATCGTGCGCCCGGGGTGCGCAACGGCTTGCTCGCCTTGGCGCACTTTGTCGAAGCCATGCTGCTTGCAGGCGAGTTGCGGAGGAGGGGCATCGCGCACCTTCACAATCATTTCGCCAACAGCGCCGCGACGGTCGGGCTTCTCGCCAGCCGGCAGGCGAAGATCGGATGGAGCTTCACCATCCACGGGATTTCCGAATTCGATTACCCGGCCGGGCTCACGCTGTCCGAGAAGATCGACGCCGCCGCATTCGTTGCCTGCGTCTCCTACTTCGGCCGGGCGCAAGCCGAGCGTCTGATCCCGCCGGAGGTCTGGCCAAAGCTCAAGATCGTGCGCTGCGGCCTTGAACTCGATCGTCTGCCCAAGGTGTCCACTGACGCAGGACCCTCCGTGAAGATCATCGCGGTCGGACGGTTATCCGCGGAGAAGGGGTTTGCCGGATTGATCGACGCCTTTTCGCGCCTTCCAGCGGAGCGCCTGGCGCAGGTCGATCTCGTGGGCGACGGACCGCTAAAGGAGGCGCTGGAAGCGCAGGTCGCGCGACTCGGGCTCAGCGACCGGGTGCGATTTCTCGGGCGCCTGCCGGAGGCCGAAACCCTTGAGGCGATCGCGGCCAGCGATATGCTGGTGCTTTCCAGCTTCATGGAGGGACTTCCCATCGTGCTGATGGAAGCTTTGGCGCTCGGCAAGCCAGTCATTGCCTCACGCGTCGCGGGTATTCCGGAACTTGTGCGGGAAGGGGAGACCGGTCTTCTGTTCGCCCCGTCGGATTGGGACGAGTTGGCAACCGCGCTCGATAGGCTCGTGGGCGACCCGGAGGCGCGGCAATCGATGGGCCGGCGCGGTCCCGAGGTCATCTCCTCCGAGTTCGATATCCGCAAGTCCGCTATGGCGCTTCGTGATTTGTTTCTTGCACACGCGCCGTCCGGTTCCAGCTCCGCGGAGCGCCCTTCCTGACCAGGCCAGCATACATCGGCAGCTTCCACAGCGCGTAGAGGGGGATCCTCACAAGGGCTCCGAAGCCGAGCACCTGACGTCCTTCGCGCCACCAAGCCAGCATCAATACGAATGCAGCGGCGGCACCGACGAGAATCAATGCAAGGGCAGGAGCCCAGCTGGCCAAGCCCATCGCTCCGCACAGGATAGCCACGCCAAGTGCGGCCAAGTTGACCATCGCGAACAGCGCGAGCGGCGGCACCAGCAAATCCAGTCCTGCCGCAATCGTCCCGAACGAGCGCGCGCGCACTCCGGAAGACAGCAGCCCTGGCGCGGTCGCGCGCATGGTCGCGAGAAACCCGCCTTCCCACCGGCTGCGCTGGCCAAGGGTCTGGTCGGCGGCGGCATGCGGGCTGCGCACGAAGGCGTCTTCCGCCAGCATGGGCGGTACGCCGCGTTCCGCAAGCTCGAGGCCCAGGCGCAAGTCCTCGACAATGCTGGCAGTCGCAAGATCAGCCTCGGCGAAGTTGCGCCAGGGCAGACACATGCCGGTGCCGGTCAGGTGCACACGTCCCGCCAGCCGCTGCAGCCCGCGCTGGCGAACAAGATTCTTGACCAGGAAGGCGAAGGTGGAAATCTGGACCATCGGGCTGGCCTGCGGAGCAGCGCTCAGCAAGTTCACCGCCTGCACTGCCCGCCCATTCGCCTGGCTGAGGGAAGCCAGGTTGGCGAGACTTGCGCGGTCGATCCGGCAATCCGCATCAAGCACCACCACCGATTCCGGTGGCTGCGCACCAAGCCAGTCGCGAGCGAACGCCAGTGCAAAGCCTTTGCCCCGCTTGGAAGCATCGTGCCGCTCGAGCACCGTCGCGCCGTCTGCTCTCGCGGCCTCGGCCGTCTGGTCTCCACAATTGTCGGCGACCACCAGCACGCGCATCCGCTCGCCCAGCGCTTCACTAAGGCTTGCCAGCGTCGCGCCGATTACCGCTTCCTCGTCGTGCGCGGGAATGACGATCACGACGTCTCCGTGGAGAACTGCGGTCGGCTTTTTCCGCCCCCTGGCCAGTCCTGCTGCCACTTCCGCCGCGAAAAAGGCATCGACGATCAGCAATGGGGTCAATGCGATCAGGAGCAGGATCGACACTATGTCCGTGGTGTACATTAATGGGTCGGTCCCGTGATTGCATCGCGTCGCCTGCGCGACTAGCATTCTCCATCGAGGTCCGCACCTTGCCAAACGGCAGCGGGAGTTTGCCGAAATTGTTGCTTACCAAGACTGAACAGGTCCAGCGCTCCCCGGTCCGCCTGCGTTGGTCGGACTGGCTGCTCTTCGCCGGCGCTCTCATCGCGGTGTTGCCACCGATGATCGAGGTGGCGAGGAACAACTGGTCGACAGAGCAGGGCGGGCACGGCCCGATCGTTCTTGCCACCGGGCTGTGGCTGCTGGTGCGGGAATATCGCGACGCCAGGGGGCTCCAGAGGCCGGGTAACCTTGCGCTGGGACTGGCCGCCCTGGCCGTGTTCCTTCCCGCCTTCATCCTCCTCGGAATCACGGGAATCCTCGAGCTCCAGGTCGCGGCCATGTACGCGGCACTCATCGCCGGCGCTTACCTGCTGATTGGCGGGCGCATGCTGCGGGCCATCTGGTTTCCCATCTTCTATCTGGCGTTTGCGCTGCCGCCGCCCGACACCGTTGTCGCGACGCTTACCAACCCGGTGAAGATTGCCATCTCGCGCGCCGCCGTGTCGCTGCTCCATGCCTTTGGTTTTCCGGTGGGAAGCTCGGGCGTCGTCATCCAGATCGCGCAATATGAATTGCTGGTCGCGGCAGCCTGCTCGGGCCTGAACTCGCTGATCACGCTGTCGGCGATCGGTCTCTTCTACGTCTATCTGCGCCACCGCAGCGATCCGAAAGCGCTCATCCTCATGTCGCTCGCGGTCGTGCCGGTTGCGATCCTGGCCAACTTCATACGGGTGCTGATCCTCATCCTGCTCACCTATTACGTGAGTGAGGCGGCGGCTCAGGGCTTCCTCCATGATTTCGCCGGCATCGTCACCTTCGCCGCCGCTCTGGCGACGATGATGGCGATCGAAGCTGTCTATTCACGCTTCGTCGAGCGCAAGTCTCGGGTTCCGGCCAATGGCTGATTGGACGGGATCCGAAGGACCGGCGCTCGACCGGCGCAAGGTGCTGATCGGCCTGGCGCTGGCGGGGAGTGCTGGCGTCGTCTATGCACGGCAGCCGCGTGAGGCGATCGACTATCTTGGTTCAACCAAGCTCGAGAAACTGCTTCCCGACAAGATCGGCGAGTGGGAGTTCGCCACCAGCAGCGGGCTGGTCGTCCCGCCGGAAGACGCCCTTTCCGCGGCGCTCTACTCCCAGCTTCTGACAAGGGTGTATACGAGCGGCGACGAACCGCCGATCATGCTCCTGATCGCGCAAGCCGCGGGCCAGACCGGCGTGCTCCAGATCCACCGGCCGGAATTCTGCTATCCCGCCGGCGGCTTCAGCCTTTCACCCATCGTTCCGCGCGCAATCGCCGCCAACAACGTCAGGTTCACCGCCAATCAGCTCACCGCGACCGCGCCGGGCAGGATCGAGCAGATCATCTATTGGACAAGGGTCGGCGACCAGATGCCAGCGTCGTGGCGCGCGCAGAAGATCGCCGTGGCCATCGACAATCTGAAGGGCAAGATCCCGGATGCTGTGCTGGTCCGGATCTCCACCGTGGATCCAGACGAAGAGGCCGCGTTCGCCCGCCTTCAGCGCTTCGTCACGGCCATGGTCGACGCGCTTCCAGCCAACCGCCGCAATGTTCTGGTGACGGCCGCCTAGCGCGGGCGTCCGATGGAGAACGGCTTCAGATAATGGATGATGAAGGCGATGGTCACGCCGATCATCGCGACGGCTGGCAGATGCAGGCTCTCGTTGCCAAGATAGTTGGCAAGGGCGCACCCGGCGCCGGCGAGCAGGTACATCCAAAGGGGATCATGCACTTGCTCGTCCTGGTTGGTCGATCGCTGCATGAACAAAACGATGAGACCCGCGAAGATCGCAATCGTGATCCAGTCATAGGGGGTTTTCATCTTCGCACTCCTCCGCTTACGCTGGCGCACGCCTAGCACCAATGCTAACCACGCTCGAACAAAAGTTTAATAGGGGCCCCGTTCATGCATAAGCAGCTTCTTCTTGGCCTGTCGCTCGCGGTAGCCCTTTCCGGCTGCCAGAAGAAGGCTGAAGGGCAGACCGTCGCCGTCGTCAACAAGGACGAGATCACCTCGTCCGAGCTCAACGGCGAGCTTGCCAATGCCAAGCTGCCGGCGGACGTCGACAAGAAGGAAGCCACCAACCGCATCCTGCAGGGTCTGATCGACCGCCGCCTGCTCGCTGACCAGGCGCGCCAGGAGGGGATCGACCAGTCGCCAGAGTTCATCTCGCGTCAGCGGCGGATGAACGAGGAACTGCTGATCGGCATGCTCGCCAGCCGCCAGATGGACGCCAGCAAGCTTCCGACCGACGCCGAAATCGCCGCGTTCCAGAACAAGTATCCGCAGGCATTCGCCAAGCGTGAAGTCTGGAAACTTGCGCAGGTCCAGTATCAGACCCCGGCGGACCCTGCGGTCAAGGCCAAGATCCTCCAGACCAAGAGCATCGATGAGTTGATTGCGGTCCTCACGGCGGCGCGCATTCCGTTTCAGCGTGCCAACAATCAGATCGCCACCAATGTCATCCCGCCCGACATGTACCCGCGTCTGGCCAGCATGACCTCTGGCGAGCCTTTTATCGTTCCCAATGGCACGGCATCGGTGGCAAGTTCGGTCACCTCGCGTGAACCGGCGCCACTCGTCGGGCCGCCGGCCAGAACGGAAGCGGTCAACCTCATTCGCCGTCAGCAGAGTGGCGATGCGCTGCAGCAGCGGCTCAAGGATCTCCGCAAGTCTGCCAAGATCGAATATAAGGAAGGCTTCGGGCCGCCCAAGTAAGCGATCGCTTACTTGGCCGCGCTTCGGCTCGGCGTGGGCGCTTCCCTAGCGGTGGCGAAGCGCCACAATCATCGGGCCCAGCGCTGAGAAGCTGTCCATCCGTCCGTTCGCCGGATCCCACAGTGAGCTGACGGACCCGTCAAGATAGAGCGCGTCCGGGCAGTGAAGCTGTTGGCGAAACAAGCGCGCCAGCTTTCCGAAGCTTACCGCTTCGTCGCTGATGACGAAGATCGGCTCGCCGCTGCGGTTGACGCCCACGCCGTTGCGGACGAAGCGGGAGCGGCCATCGGCGTCGAACAGCGGGTTCACGGCGCCGTCGATCACCAGCATTGGACCTGACTGGGTCGCGAGCCGGACTCCTGCCTCATGACCATAGCGAGGGGTCGGCACGATCGCCGAACTCCCGTCGTCGCGGACCAGAAAGACGCCGTTCGGTTTCAGGTGGAAATTGCCGCTACCGTCGCGCTGGTTGAGCGCGTGCAGCTTTCGCCCTTCGCTCACCGCCAGGCCGATGGGGAGGCCATCCGTGTCGAACATGCCGGCGTTCATGGCAAAGGCCACCTGAGCCGCACGGCCGCCGAGGACATGTTCCAGCGCCGGGAAGCTTCGATAAGCCCGGCCGTCGCGACCGGCGACCGCCAACTCGAGTTTCAGGCCGGCGGCAGAGCAAACCGTGAAGCGACTTCCTTCAAACAGCACCGATCGACAGGGACTTTGATCCGCCTTGGTGATCGCGGAAAGAGGCGCGGGCTCGGCCTTGCGGCAGCCGGCAAGCAGCAGAAGAAAAGCAAGAACCCAGTGCATCGCGGCCGACGCAGATGGACCGCTCAGCTGGGGTTGTCGATGCCCAGTTCGGCAAGCTTGCGGTAAAGGGTCGAGCGACCGATCCCCAGCCGCCGCGCGACCTCGGTCATCTTTCCGCGATAGTGGTTGATGGCGAGGCGGATCACGTCCGCTTCGATGTCCTCTAGGCTGCGCAGGTGTCCGTCGGCCTGCAGCAGCGTTACCCCCGGTCCGCCGGAGACAGCCGCGTCCGCGCTGGCCTTGCTGATCTCGGGAGCGATGTCGTGAGAGCGATTGGTGAAGCGTGACTGGATCGCCAGGTGCGGGAAGTCGTCGGCCGTCAGCGCCGAACCTTCGCATTGCAGGGCCGCCCGGAACAGCACGTTGCTGAGCTGGCGGACGTTGCCCGGCCAGCCGTAACGCATCAGGACTGTCAGCGCGTCATTGCCGAGAGACAGCGGGCGGATGCCGGGCTGCCCCGCGATCCGCGCCAGCAGATGGCGGGCAAGCGCGGGGATATCCTGCGTGCGCTCCCGTAGCGGCGGGACCGTCACGATGGTGGTGCACAGCCGGTCGGCGAGGCCGGGGTGGAAGTCTTCGGGCAGCGGGCTCGAACTGGTCGCGATCACGCGCACGTCAACCGAATTGCTGCCGTTGCAACCGACCGGCCGAACTTCCCCGGTAGCGAGTACGCGGTCGAGCGCTTCCTGCGTGTCGCGCGGCATCAGTGCGATCTCGTCGATCAGCAGCGTGCCGCCGTCGGTCTCGACCAGCTTGCCGACGCGCTCGGCGAAGGCGCCCGGAAAGGCGCCGGCGACATGGCCGAACAGCTCACTGTCGATGATGTTGCCGGGAGTGGCCTTGCAGTCGATCTCGAGCAACGCGCCGCGCGCCCGGTGCGACGCAGCGTGAATTGCGCGGGCAATGGTCTCCTTGCCCGAGCCCGCTTCACCGACGATCAGCAGCGGCAGGCGGTTACGCGCGGCCTTGGCGGCGATCGCCAGTGCCGAGCGGAATTCCGGAGTAGCGCCGATCAGTTCCTCAAGCGCCATCTGCGGCGCGAGCTTCTCGGACAAGGGGGCAAGCTCACCCGTGGGCCGGCGGCGGTCGGCATTGACCGCAAGTGCCTCCATCAGCCGCTCGGCCGCGACCGGGCGGGACAGGAAGTCCGAAGCGCCGGAGCGCATCGCCTCGACCGCCTGGGCAATGGAGCCAGCCTCCGACAGCACGATGATCGGCAGGCCGGGACGGTCGGCACGCAGGGCACGAACCGTGGCGGGTCCGGTCTGGCTGTTCCAGCCGCCGACCAGCACCGCCTTGACCTCATGCCCATGCGGACCCTGAAGTAGCTCCACCGCCTCGGTCGGGCCGGGAGCGCCAAGAGTGTTCCAGCCGGCGCGCAAGGCAGTCGCCGACACCAGCCGGCGCTCGTCGAGCCCGGCGTTGACCAGCAACAGAAAACGGATGGTGTCCGCGCGCATCTCCGCCTCCGTAGCGGGGAAGGGGTAAAGATTGAGTGTAGGGGCTTCGCGGCGGGGCACGCCGTTGATATGCACGCGCCCAGTTACTCTTTCGCTGAACGGAGCATTCCATGGCCATTCACACTTCGGACGAAAACACCGGCCCGGTCGACTTCAAGTCGCACGCACGGGACTATGCCAAGGTCATGGGCCTTCTGAAGTGGGGCGCCGTGGCCGCCTTTCTGATCGCGGCGTTCGTCGTGGTGCTCCTGGCCAGTTAGGGCAGGGGAGATGAAGCTCGCGGTCCTCAAGGAAACGGCACCGGGTGAAACGCGCGTCGCCGCCATTCCCGAGACGGTCAAGAAGTTCGTCGCGCTAGGCGCGTCGGTCGCCGTCGAGGGCGGAGCGGGGGCGGCTGCCTCCATCGGCGATCCCGACTATGAGGCGGCGGGCGCGACCATCGGCGGGCGCGCAGCCGTGCTTGATGGCGCGGACATCGTCCTTGGCGTGAGCGGCCCCGAGCCCTCCAGCCTCACCGGCGCGAGACCAGGCGCCCTGCTTGTCGCCTCCCTCGATCCGTTCCGCCGCCGCGAGGCCATCGACGGCTATGCCGAAGCCGGGTTCGAGGCGCTCGCACTGGAGTGGATGCCGCGTATCACCCGCGCCCAGAGCATGGATGTGCTCTCAAGCCAGTCCAATCTCGCCGGCTACAAGGCCGTGATCGAGGCGGCAGACTCTTATGGCCGCGCCTTCCCGATGATGATGACCGCGGCCGGCACTGTCAGCCCGGCGCGGGTGTTCGTCATGGGGGTGGGCGTCGCCGGCCTTCAGGCGATCGCAACCGCACGGCGCCTGGGCGCTCAGGTCAGCGCGACCGACGTCCGCTCCGCCACCCGTGAGCAGATCCAGTCGCTCGGTGCGAAGCCGATCTTCGTCGAAGGCGTGGCCGGCATCGAGGGCGAAGGGCAGGGCGGCTATGCCGGTGAGACCAGCAAGGAATATCGCCGCGCCCAGGCCGACCTCGTCTCCAGCCACATCGCCAAGCAGGACATCGTCATCACGACGGCCCTCATACCGGGCAAGCCGGCGCCGCGCCTGATCAGCGACGCCCAGCTCGCGACCATGCGCGCGGGCAGCGTGGTGGTGGACCTCGCCGCGGAAGCCGGTGGCAATGTCGAGGGCACGGTCGCCAACGAACGGGTCGAGCGGCACGGCGTCACCATTATCGGGGCTGCTAACCTGGCGCGCAGCCTGCCGGCCGACTCGAGCGCCTTGTTCGCGCGCAACATCTTCAACTTCCTGTCCGCCTTCTGGGACAAGGATCAGGGCCGACCGGTTCTGCTCGACGATGATGAGATCGTGAAGGCGGTGCGCGTGACGCAGGGTGGCCGGGTCGTGTCGGAGCGGCTTTCCAGCTAGCTGGCCTGTTCAGGCAAGACGCAGGCCTCGACCCACTCGGCGGCGGTCACCTCTGCCAGCCGTGCGGGTGTGAATTCGACCGAGCTGTTGCGGCTTCCGGCTGCCGGAAAGACCGTGTCGAACCCGCGCAGGCTCACGTCGCAATAGACGGGCAGGGGTGTAGCCAGCCCGAACGGGCACACGCCGCCAACCGGATGGCCGGTCACCGCCAGCGTCTCCTCGGCCCCAAGCATGCGCGGACGCCCGCCGAACGCCGCCTTGCACTTGGCGTTGTCCAGCCGAGCGTCCCCTCGCGTCACCAGCAGCAGCACGTCGCTATTGACGCGCAATGCCAAGGTCTTGGCGATTCGAGCCGGCTCGACGCCAAGCGCCGCCGCGGCGTCGGCCACCGTCGCGGTACTCGCATGCGCTTCGATCAGCCGGGCTTCGGGCGCATGCTCGGCAAGGAAGGCACGCACTGTCTCGAGGCTCATCTCATTCGCCGACAAGATGCAGGGCGAGCTGCCGGGGAGAGGGGGTCCGGCGGTGCTCGAACAGGTAGATGCCCTGCCAGGTGCCAAGCATCATCCGGCCATCCATCACCGGCACTGACAAGTGCGTATTGGTCAGGGCGCCGCGCAGGTGGGCAGGCATGTCGTCCGGGCCCTCGTCGTCATGCTCGTAGCTGCCGCTCTCGGGCGCCAGCATGGCGAAATAGCGCTCAAGATCACGGCGCGCTGCGGGAGCGGCATTCTCCTGGATCAGAAGGGAGGCTGACGTGTGCCGCAGGAACAAGGTCAGAAGACCGTCACTCAAACCCTGCTGGCCGAGCCATTCTCCGACCTCGCCAGTAATCTCATGCAAGCCCTGGCGGGCAGCCGTGATGGTGAGCGTGCCAAGGGCCTGTCGGATCATGCTGGCCCGCTAACGCCCAAAGAAAAAGCGCGCCAGCCTTTCGGCGGACGCGCTTTGAATTCTTTGGGTTGGTCACCCGCCTTTAGCGGGTGCCGCAGTGGCTTAACGCCAGCCGCAGCCGAGGACCCAGCTCCAGAAACCGCCCATGGTTCGTCTCCTGTTACGCAACGAATCACCGCTGCACAGACAAGGATTAACCTTAATCGATACGGTTAGCAAACAATTTACCATCTTCCTCAAGCAGGCGCAGAAGTACGCCAAAGCGGAAGCTCCGCTTTGGGTCAGGAAAGCACAGTCAAAGTGAGTTCAGGCGACCTGCCGGACGTGCCTGATCGGCAGGGACTGGACCAGTTCGCGCACGCCCATTGGGCGTCCGACCAGATAACCTTGCACGATGTCGCACTGCAGCTCGACCAACTGGTCAAGCGTGGCGCGATCCTCGACTCCTTCGGCAACGACCGTTCGGCCGAGCGAATGGGCGAGTGCGATTGTCGACTGGACCATGATTAGGTCCGAACGGTTGAGCTTCATCGCGCGGATAAAGCTCTGGTCGATCTTGAGTTCGCTTGCCGGCACCTTCTTGAGATAGTCCAGTGTCGACAGGCCGGTGCCATAATCGTCGATGGCGATCCGGACGCCGAGCCGGCGCAGGTTCTCCAGCATGGCGAGCCCATCGTCGGCGCTCTGCAGCGATTCGGTCTCGGTCAGTTCAAGCGTCAGCTTCTCTGGTGCCAGCTGATGGACGACGAGCCGTTCCTTGATGCGCTGGACCAGCCCGCGGTCGCTCAGCAGGCGCGGTGAGATGTTGACGGCGATCGTGAAGTCCTGACCCCGCCGGTTGATCGCCGACGCGGTCGAGATGGCGCGGTCCAGCACGAAGTCGGTCAGCTTGGCGATGCGGCCTTGCTGCTCGGCCGCCGCGACGAACTCCGCCGGGCTGATCGGGCCCTTGTCGGGGTGGGTCCAGCGCGCGAGCGCCTCCGCCCCGATGATCCGGTTGGTCTTGAGGTCGAGTTGTGGCTGATAGGCAATCCACACCTCGCCACGGTCGATCGCGGCGTCCAGCTCGCCGAGCAGCGACAGGCGCCAGCTTGCTTCCTCTTCGCGGGCTGGATCGTAATATTTCCAGCGCAGCCCTTCTTCCCACGCCTCGTCGGCGGCGACCAGCGCGCTGCCGAGCCGGCTGGCGTTGCCACGGTTGCTGCCAAGCTCGACCCCGAAGGTCAGCGCCACGTCGACGGAGCGGCCTTCGATGGATACCGGTGCGCGGAACAGGGTGTGCAGGGCTTCCAGGTGGTTGGTGACGGCGGGCCCGGGTTCGGCAAACCAGGCGAAGATGCCCTCGTCGCCTTGGTAGACGGTCATCGGCTTGTCGGCGACGGACAGCCGCGCGACAATCTGGCGGACCAGCTCCGCTTCACTCTCGCCTGGCAGCGTCGACGCGATCTCCGCATAGTTATGGACCCGCGCCGCGGCGAGGAGGAAACCCCCATTGCCGGTCGCTTCACGCAAGGCCGTCAGGTTGGGAAGGCCGGTCTGGGCATTCACCAGCCCACCACTCCGCCAGCGCTGCCATCCAAGCCGGACCGCGACCACGGTAATCATCACCAATGCGGGCACCACATCGAGGAAGATGAGCTTCATCTCGAGCAATAGGGGCAGCCCCAGTGCAAGAACGGCGCCGCCCATCAGCGGGAGGTCCTGAGATCGGCGGCTTTGGCCCCGGATCGACCAGATGGAAAGGATCAGGCTGCAAAGCAGAAATGGAATGAAGCCGAGGTGGTCGAAGCTCACCGGCATACCCTGCTTCAAGGTCTCGGCAGCGAGAATCGGGACATAGGCAAGTCCCATCCGCCCTTGCCCCGGGACCCACAATTGCTCGCCGAAATTCTCGCCAGTGAGGCCCAGGACGACCGACTTGCCGGCAAGAGCCTGCGCGGGCACGCGCCCGGCCAGAAGATCGGACGCGTTGACCCGAGGAACGCGAGTGGCGTCGATGGAATAATCAATCCGGAAATGACCGGAATGCGGAAGGCCGTCGCGTCCGGACAGCACCGCCGCCATGCTTGGCACCGACTGCTGCTCGAATGGGCTGCCGAAAAGGCCGAACCAGGTCGCCTGCTGGTAATTGTAGAAGATCGATACGTCCGCGACCTTCGCATTGCGCGTGAACAGCGACAGCGGACCCTCATCCGCCGCATGGCCTTCGAAACCGACCCCGCTTCGCGTCCTGACCGGAATAGTCACTCGGCCCGAAGCGGCAATCGCCTGAGCGAGGCGCTGGTCGTCAGCCGGGGTGGTGCGACCGTCGAGCGGCGTGGTCAGGAAGATGCCCTTGGCGCCGGCCTGGCTGGCTTTGTCGACGATTGTGGCAAGGCTGGAACGGGGCCAGGGCCACGCACCCTGTTCGCGGATGCTGCGATTGTTGACCTCGACCAGCACGATCTGGCCGCTGGGCGCATGCATGTGGAAGAAGTTGCGGAGGGACCGGAGCTGATCTTCCAGAATCTCACCAATGCCCATCCAGCCGATCACAGCGCAAATCAGCGTCAGCCAGAGCATCAGCTTGACTGGCTTCTTGCCCGCTTCCGCGGAGGGCAAAGGCATTTCCGAGCGCATTGACCCTGCTCTTGCCCGAATAAAGGTTATTAAATCGGAAACCTTGACGCCGTTGACGAACTTTAACGGGCCCGAAACGGATCCTTCGTTCAGTTCTGTCCTACGGGGGCTGGCTTGTGCCATCAGCTTCGCAAGGGTCCGTCCGTTCGTGTCCGGCGCAGCTTGCGGCTGCGATGGTTAACAATGTGTTGTGAAGCGAGGGCAGGCTTAACTAGGGAAACATGGAAACTTCGCCTGGGCGCGAGGGGTCGAACCAAGCAAACTTGTAGACTTAGCCGCCTCTTGATGGGTCGAACCAGGGAAACATGGAAACTTCGTCCGGCAGCTTGCCTCTTGCCGAGCGGCTCGTCTTCCCCTCTGATGGATGGCAAGGAAGAGGGAAGTCATGGACCTGATCTCGATCGTCTCGATCTTCGTGCTGGCCTGCTGCGTGGGCTATTTCGTCGTCTGGTCGGTGACCCCGGCGCTGCACACGCCGCTGATGGCGGTCACCAACGCCATTTCATCGGTCATCATCGTCGGCGCGCTGATCGCCGCGGCCGCCAGCGGCAACCCGGTCGCCAAGTGGCTGGGGCTGCTCGGCGTGGTGCTCGCCAGCATCAACATCTTCGGCGGCTTCGCGGTGACCAGCCGAATGCTCGCCATGTACAAGAAAAAGGAGCGCTAGGCGCATGACCCTTCCGGCCGTGCCCGCCGAAGCCGCCGCCCACGCCCAGCCTGGCTGGGCCCTGCTCGCCTACCTCGTCGCGGGCGTCTGCTTCATTCTCGCGCTAAGGGGCCTGTCGAGCCCCGTCAGCAGCCAGCGCGGCAACCGCCTCGGCATGATCGGCATGGCGATCGCGGTAGTGACTACGTTGGCGACTCACGTTCCGGCTTACCGCGTTGCGCAACGGTGTTTGGACATCGCGAGCGGACCAATTTGCCACGACATGGTTGGTCCTCAAGGACGGTTCATCACCGATTGGGGAGCGGTCCTCTCAATCCTGGCCGCCATCACTATCGGCGCCATCATCGGCATTGTCACCGCCCGCCGCATCCAGATGACGGCGATGCCGCAGCTGGTCGCGGCCTTTCACAGCCTCGTCGGCCTTGCCGCGGTGCTGGTCGGCGCCGCCGCCTACCTCAACCCCGAGGCGTTCGGCATCGCCGTCCGCATCACTCCGATCGCGACCCCGTCCTTCCTCGCCATCCTGCCCGTCAGCCGGATCGAGCTCGGGCTCGGCGTCGCCATCGGTGCGATCACCTTTTCGGGCTCGGTCATCGCCTTCCTCAAGTTGAACGGCAACATGAGCGGGTCGCCGATCCTCCTGCCGGGCCGGCACGTCATCAATCTCGCGGTGCTGGCCGGCATCCTTGGCCTGATCGCCTACTTCACCCAAGATCAGGCGCCGTGGGTGTTCTTCACCGTCATGGCGCTCTCCTTTGCCATCGGCTTCCTGCTGATCGTGCCCATCGGCGGCGCCGACATGCCGGTCGTGGTGTCGATGCTGAACAGCTATTCGGGCTGGGCCGCGGCGGCGATGGGCTTCACACTCCACAACAGCGCGATGATCATCACGGGCGCACTGGTCGGCAGCTCGGGCGCGATCCTCAGCTACATCATGTGCCGAGCGATGAACCGCAGCTTCATCTCGGTCATCGCCGGCGGCTTCGGCGCAACGGCGAGCAGCGGGGGCGGGGAGGTCATCGATCGGCCCTACAAGCGCGGTTCGGCCGAGGACGCGGCCTTCCTGATGAAGCAGGCCGACCAGGTGATCATCGTCCCCGGCTACGGCATGGCGGTGGCGCAGGCGCAGCACGTGCTGCGCGAGATGGCCGACCAGCTCAAGAAGGAGGGGGTTCGGGTCAAGTACGCCATCCACCCCGTGGCGGGACGCATGCCCGGCCACATGAACGTGCTGCTGGCCGAAGCGAACGTGCCCTATGACGAGGTCTTCGAGCTCGAGGACATCAACTCCGAGTTCGCGCAGACCGATGTCGCTTTCGTGATCGGCGCCAATGACGTCACCAACCCCGCCGCGAAGACGGACAAGAGCTCACCCATCTACGGGATGCCGGTGCTGGACGTCGAAAAAGCGCGCACCGTGCTCTTCATCAAGCGCTCGATGGGTGGCGCCGGTTATGCCGGCGTCGATAACGAGCTGTTCTATCGCGACAACACCATGATGCTGCTGTCCGACGCCAAGAAGATGGTCGAGGAAATCGTCAAGGCACTGGCTTGATGTCCGTCCTCCGAAGTTAACCGGCGAACGCAGCCGTAACGGTCTGTCGCTCCCCCGCAACAGCTGACAGTTGTCTCGTTAACTATTGTCGATCGCAGCTTGCCGGACCCCGCCGACTAAGGGACAAGAGTGGCATCGAGGCTCCGCTCAGGAGCCTGAATCGACTGACATTTGGGTGGCCAGGCGGGGAGCGTGGCCAGGGGAGTTGGGACAGTGCGCAAGCTCGGAATCATCGGCGGGGCGAGCTGGAACTCGACCGCACTCTATTACGACCACATCAACCGGCAGGTCGCGCAGCGGCTCGGTGGGCTGCACAGCGCTCGGCTGGTGCTCGAAAGCCTCGACTTCGAGGATGATTACGCCCGTTATCACCGCACCGGCGATTGGGCCGGCGCGGAGAAGGTCGTCGTCGACGCCTCCCAGCGTCTGAAGGCGGCGGGGGCCGAAGGCCTGCTGTTCGCCTCCAACACCATGCACAAGTCGGCCGAGGCGGCGAGCAAGGCCACTGGGCTTGAGGTCGTCGACATCCGTGAGGCGACCGCCGCGCGGATCGTGGCCGACGGCCGTAGCCGGGTCGCCCTTCTGGGCACCCGCTTCACCATGACGGAGGAATGGGCCCGCGCACCCTATATGGAGCGTGGCATCGTGATCCAGGAGCTCACGCCCGAGTGGCGGACCGAGGTAGACCGGATCATCTATGAGGAGCTGGCGGGTGGCCGCGTGGTCCGCGACAGCCAGCGCAAGCTGAAGACGCTGATCACCGAACTCGGCAAGCTCAAGGTTCAGGCGATCGTGCTCGGCTGCACTGAACTGGTGCTGGCGGTCGACACCCGCGCCAACGTTCTGCCGGTCTACGACACGACGGCGATCCACGCCGGCGCTGCTGTCCAGTGGATGCTGGCCGACGTTCAGGAAGAACAGGCCCGCGTCGCCGCTTAAGGACCAGGCGCAATGCTAAGCACGTTGAGCGTCCCGCCCGCATAGTCCACCTCGTCGCCCTCCTCGGCGCCAAGCATGGCGCGCACCAGGGGAGCGAGGAAGGAGACGCGATCGGTGGCGGGGTCGCTTTCGTCATGTCCGACGACCAGGATGGTGCGTTCCTGGCCGTCGCGCTCGAAAGTCACCCGCGTGCCGACTGCGACGGTGTCTCCGGTGGGCGTGGGCACAAGCTGGGCGCTGGCCAGGCGCTGCCGCCAGTAGCGGGCGTCGCGGAGCACTTTCTTCCGCTGCTCTTCCGGCAGATCACCGGCAAGCTGCTCCTCCAGCGCGGCTGCACGTTCCTCGATCTGCTGGAGCCCGCGCGCGGTGACGAGGTTGGGGCCGGGCGGGATCGGCAGCTCGAAACTGGGCTCGAGATGCTCGTCATCGCTCTCCCGGCGGAAAGCGACGCTCATCGCCGCGCTACCCTAGTCGTAATGCTCCGTGCCCTCACTGACGATCGCCACCCATGCGTGCTTGCGTTCTTCATACACGGAGTAAACGGGCGGCGGAAACGTCGGGTCCGCGAAGGCTCCGACCGCGATAGCGGTCAGCCCGGGAAGTCCTTCGGCCTGATAGCCGACGGTCGAACCGCATTCCGGGCAGAAGCGGAAGTCGGCACGCTGGCCGGAATCGCCGGTCGTCGACCAGGTCTTCGCCTCACCCGACCAGCAAACCTGATCGTCCGGCCAGCGCGCCTGAGCGGCGAAACTGCTGCCCGACCGTTTCTGGCAATTGAAACAGTGGCAAATGGACACGCGCACCGGCTCGCCCGTGCAGCGAGCTTGAAGCTGGCCGCAGCGGCAGGTGGCGGTGCGCTCGTTCATCCTTTGCGCATCAGCGAATAGTCGATCCGGATGCGCACCCATTCGCCCACCATCAGCTGATTATCGCGCTGGGGAGGGCGCACCCGGAACTGCCAGGCAGCGGCAAGCACCGCGCGCATCAAACCGGAATTGGAAGGATATTCGTCGAGGCCGACGCAGTTATCGACCCGGAAGTCAGGAACGGTCTTGCAGGCAATGAGTGCGAAGCTGTCGGGCTGCGCGGTCGACAGATAGCCACGAAGCTCGCTGTCATAGGGCTCGCGATACCAGGCGGCGGCGTAAAGCTTCTCACCATTGGGTCCGTGACCCTCGGCCAACGGAGTGTCGCCCTTGGACGAGCCCGGCGAAGGAGGACCAGCGGCCCGGCGCGGCGCGGCGGACGCGCTCGGCACGGAGCGGATGTCGAGGTTGGCCATTGAGCCCCTCGGCAACTCGATGATGGGTGTCGGGGCAGGCGCAGGGAGCGGCGCGGCGGAACTGGGCGCCGGCTGAGAGCTGGTCTGCTGCGGCGTGGGCGCGGGAGGCAATGTAACGGGCACCGCTGTGGCAGCGGCCTTGCTGGTCTGTTCGGCCGCGGGCGGCGCGGGCTGGTTGTCGGTTTTCTCGTTGCTGAGCTCGATACTGACAAGGTGCGGCTGTTCGGGCGCCTTGGACTGACCACGGCCGAGCGTCAGCAGGGCAAGCACCAGCAGCACTTCGATCAGCAGCGCCACGGCCCAGCCGACCGCACGCCGGCTTGCCGGAATGCGGAGAGCCTCGCGGATACTCGTGGGGCGGCTATCGACCGTGGAAACGCGCGACATGAACATGGAGGGCGCCTTGTAGAGCAGCGGCGGGCGGATGCCACTGCCGAACCAAAAGTTCACCCTCTCGCAAGGTTGGCGGCGATCACCTAAGTCAGCCAGTGTGAGCAAGGCCGACCGTCCCCATCATCCCCGCGCCGCCGAGCGCTTCAACGAGGAGCAGGCGACCTCCACTGTTCAGGGTGGGGGCGAAGCGCCCGACCTGGAGGCCGGCGTGGCGGCGATCCGTAATGTGCTGAAGACATTGCCAGCACGGCCCGGTGTCTACCGAATGCAGGATGCCAAGGGCGACGTTCTCTATGTCGGCAAGGCGCGAGCGTTGAAGCAGCGGGTGACTAACTACACCCAGGTCACAAGGCTTTCGAAGCGGCTGCAGCGGATGGTGGCCCAGACCCGTTCCATGACCATCGTCACTACGCGCACGGAGGCTGAGGCGCTGTTGCTCGAAGCGCAGCTGATCAAGCGCTTTCGGCCACCCTACAACGTCCTGCTGCGGGACGACAAAAGCTTTCCTTTCATCCTCTTGCGCGAGGATCATGCATTTCCGCGCGTGCAGAAGCACCGCGGGGCTCGGCGGGCGAAAGGCCAATATTTCGGACCGTTCGCCAGCGCGGGGTCAGTCACGAGAACACTTAATGCGCTGCAGAAGCTGTTCCTGCTAAGAAGTTGTTCCGACAGCTTTTTCCAGAACCGGTCGCGGCCTTGCCTGCTGTATCAAATCCGGCGTTGCTCAGCTCCGTGCGTGGGCCGCATCGAGCAGTCATCCTATGACGAGCTGGTCGAGGACGCGAAGAATTTCCTGGGAGGTAAGTCCACCGGGGTTCAGGCTCGACTGAGCAAGTCGATGGCCGAAGCCGCCGAGAAACAGGATTATGAGCTGGCGGCGATCTTCCGTGATCGGCTGCGTGCGCTGACCTACATTCAGGGCAGCCAGACGGTTCACGCCGAGGGTCTGGGCGATGCCGATATCTTCGGCCTCGCTTGCGCCTCGGGACAGATGTGCATCCAGGCGTTCTTCATCCGTGGTGGGCAGAATTGGGGCCACCGCGCCTTCTTCCCCAGCCATACCGCCGACGTGCCGGAGGCGGAGGTGCTGGCGAGCTTCCTGGTACAATTCTACGAAGATATGCCGCCGCCCAAGCGCGTGCTGGTCGACCGTGAGTTGCCCGAGCCCGAACTGATCGCCGAAGCCTTGTCCGAGCGGGCCGAGCGCAAGGTCCTGATCGAACGGCCCCAGCGGGGGGACCGGCGCAAGCTGATCGAGCAGGCGAGCCGCAACGCGCAGGAGGCGCTGGAGCGGCGGATGGCCGAGGGGACGACGCAGTCAAAACTGCTGCGCGAGCTGGCGGACACGTTCGAGCTGACCGACATTCCAAAGCGGATCGAGGTCTATGACAACAGCCACATCATGGGGACCAATGCGACTGGAGCGATGATCGTTGCCGGCCCCGAAGGCTTCCGCAAGAACAGCTATCGCAAGTTCAACATCAAGTCGGCCCAGACGGACGACGACTTCGGCATGATGAAGGAAGTGCTGGAGCGGCGCTTCGCCAGGCTGGAGAAGGATGATCCCGACCGGGCCAGTGGCGAGTGGCCGGATCTGCTGCTGATCGACGGCGGGCGCGGTCAGTTAAATGCGGTGCTGGAGATCATGGAGAATGCGGGCGTCCACGACATTCCGGTCGTCGGGGTTGCCAAAGGACCTCATCATGGCCGCGAGGGGCGTGAGGTCTTCCACTTGCCGAACGGGCGGGAGCTGACGCTTCCCGTCAATGCGCCCTTGCTATTCTATCTGCAGCGATTGCGGGATGAGGCGCATCGGTTTGCGATCGGAACGCACCGGGCCAAGCGGGCCAAGAGCCTGACCACCTCCACGCTGGACGAGGTGCCGGGAATTGGGCCTAACCGGAAGCGAGCACTGTTGATGCATTTCGGCACCGCACGCGCGGTGAAGGGTGCGGCGCTGGAGGACCTTGAGCGGGCACCCGGCATCAGCAAGGGTACCGCGCGTCAGCTGTACGATTACTTCCACCCGAACGGATGAGGCTGACCACAGCCGCCATCGTCCTTGGATTGCGCAGCCATGGTGAGCATGGCGCGGTGGTGCGGCTGCTGACCCCCGACGAGGGCCTGGTCACCGGCTATGTTCGGGGCGCGCGGGGCCGCCGGTTAAGTCCGGTGCTGATGGCGGGCAATCTCGTCGAGGCAGAGCTCACGGCGCGTACGGACGTGCAGTTGCCGCAAGTGACCGTGGAACTGACCAGCAGCCGCGGCCCCATGCTGAGCGAACCACTGGCCGCGGCGGCAATCGAGTGGGCAGCGGCGCTGACTGCGACGGCCTTGCCTGAACGTCAGCCATATCCACGCCTGTTTGAGGCCCTCGCGGGGCTGCTTGACGCAATCGAGGCCGCACCCTCTGCCCGGGGTTGGGCAGCGGCGCTGGTGCGCTTTGAGCTGCTGCTTCTCGCAGAGCTTGGCTTCGGCCTCGACCTTGCGGCCTGCGCCGTCAGCGGCCGAAGCGAAGAGCTGGTGGCCGTGTCGCCGCGGTCGGGCAGGGCGATCAGCGCTGCGGAAGCGGAGCCTTATGCGAACAGGCTTCTGCGCCTACCGCCATTTCTGCTCGAGGGCGGCGCGGCCGACTGGCCCGACATCATCGACGGACTGGCGCTTACCGGCCACTTCCTGTCGCGCGACCTACTCACCGAGCGGTCAGCCGGTCTCGATGATACGCGTGCGCGACTGGTCGAGCGGTTGCGGCGGGCGGCGGGCCTGCCATAAGGGCACCATGTCCTTTAGCGCCCTTGCCGTCCTGTTTCCCTACGAGGCGACGACCCGCGACATCACGGTAAGGGTGGCGGTCTCCTATCTCGCCGAACAGTCGGCGCCAGAGAATGGCCGGTGGTTCTGGTCCTACCACATTCGGCTGGAGAATGGCGGCGGCAAGAGCGTGCAGTTGCTCTCCCGGCATTGGCGGATCCTCGATGGCAGGGCGGCACTGCACGAGGTCCGGGGCGAAGGGGTAGTAGGGGAGATGCCCCTGATCGCACCGGGTGCGAGCTTCGACTATGTATCGGGCTGCCCGCTGAGCACGCCGACGGGATCGATGGAGGGTAGCTTCCGATTGGTCGACGAGGATGGCGAAGCCTTCGATGTGGCTATTCCGCGCTTCCCGCTCACCGCTCCGGCCTGACGACTCCCGCCCTTGCGGCGCGGACCGGGCAAGCACATCTGGTCCGGATGCACATCTTCACCATTGGCTATGAAGCAACCACTGTGGCCGACTTCCTTGCGGCGCTGAAAGGCGCTGGTGTCAAGCGGCTGGTCGACATTCGTGCGCTACCGCTGTCCCGCCGGCCGGGCTTTTCCAAGACCCCGCTAAAGGTTGCCCTCGCCGAGGAGCAGATCGAATATCTGCATCTAAGGGCGCTCGGAACCCCGGCAGCGGGACGTGAGGCAGCGCGCAAGGGCAGGCAAGCGGATCTGGAGCGGATCTATCGCGAACAGCTCCAATTGCCCGAAGCGATGGCAGCTACTGCGCAGCTTCGTGAGCTCGTCGCCGAGGTACCGACCGGCTTGCTCTGCTTCGAGCGGGACCCGGCTGGCTGCCACCGCTCCCTGTGGCTTCGTTGGGAAGCACCGGAAGCCGAGGTCACGCATCTGCATCCGTAACGCGAAATCCAAATCAGCCGTTTCGGACACAATAACTGCAGCGCTACAGTGTGCTCGACACGGGGCGCGAGAAGAATTTCGACCTGATCACGGGGCTGGTGCAGAACCTTCTACAGGTGCCCATCTGCGCGGTTCCGCTTACCGATGAAGACCGGCAGTGGTTCAAGTCCCAGCAGGGCCTCGAACTGCGGCCCAATGATCGCTTTGGCCGTCTGGGCGGCGAGGAGTTCGGGGTCCTGCTGACTGGAAGCAATCTGCGCCAGGCGAAGGCCTGTGCGGAGCGGCTCCGTCGTGCCTTCGAGAAGATCGCTCACCCGCTGTACGGGCCGATCACCGCCAGTTTCGAGATTGCGATGCTGGAGCGTGGCATCAGTCGTCGACGACTGGCAATTACAGGTCGATCGCGCCCTTTATTCCGCGAAGAAATCTGGGCGGAACCGCACGGTCCTGTTCGATCCCGTCCGCCACGGACCCTCGCCCGACCGGCGCCGCGATCAACGCGACCTGGTTGAGGCGTGCGCCCGGTGGCGGACGGAGGGAAGCCTTAGATGTCAGCCGGTTCGCTGGCCTTTGTCTCGCTGACGATCAACGCCTCGATATCCGGTATGGGACGGCCACTCATTTCCTTGTTGATGGTGCAGACCACGCGCTTCTCCACCTCCTTGTGCAGAGCCTTGCGAAGTACGCCGAGCGCCTTGGGTGGGGCAACGATGCACAGGTGATCGAAGTCATTCTGCAGCGCGCGCTTTTTCAGATTTTCGGCCGCTTCCTTTACCCAATTATCTTCGTCCTGCTGCTTGAAGTTCGTTTCTTCCATAGAGGATCGGCCAGAGCCGACGCTGCTGTGCGAGGTTCCGGGCGCATCGGTCTTGAGATCGCCATCGTGATTGGCGTCATCACGCTCATCATGATCCTCTGTCCGCAGGTCGATCTGGTTCTCGTCGCCTTGGTTGCGGAAGAAAAGCATCTTGCGGCCATCGACGACCAGCACGAGCGCATTGTTGGGAATTGGCATTCGGGTCTCCTCGCTACTGGCTGATCAACGCCTGCGAGAAGACCCGGTTGCGGTTCGCTCAGTCTTCGACGGGTGGATCGACCGGCTTGTCGAGTTCCTGCTCGCCAGTGGTCGCGCCATCGTCCGGCGCGGTTTCACCATCGATCGGCTCGACTTCCACCGCGTCGCTCTCGTCGATGCGGGCGACAGAGACGACATGCTCACCTTCACCGACACGGAAGATCATGACGCCCATGGTGTTGCGGCCCGCGATACGGATGGAGCCCACGGTGGTGCGGATCATCTTGCCCTGATCGGTGGCGAGCATGATCTGCTCACCTGGCTTGGCTGCGAAGCTCGCCACGACCCCGCCGTTGCGTTCGGCCGTGTCGATGTTGGTGATGCCCTGACCGCCGCGATTGGTGCGTCGGTATTCGAAGCTGGAGGTCCGCTTGCCGAAGCCATTCTCCGTGACGGTAAGGATGAACTGCTCCCGCTCCGCCATTTCCGCGACCCGGTCCGGAGACAACGTGCACTCCTGGCCCTCACGCTCGCGCCAAGGGGGGCAGCGCAGATAAGCTTCGCGTTCTTCCTGCGTGGTGCCGGCGCGCCGCAGGATGGACATGGAGATGACCTCGTCGGAGCCAAGCAGGCGCACGCCGCGCACTCCGGTCGAGGTGCGGCTCTGGAATTCGCGCACGTCTGTCGCCATGAACCGGATGGCCTTGCCATTGCGGGTGGCGAGCAGGACGTCGTCCTCTTCTGAAAGCAAGGCAACGCCGATCAGCCGGTCGGTCGTATCCTCCGCTTCGTCATCGCCGCTCTCTGCCACGGCAAAGCGCATGGCGATCTTGCCGGCGGTCGGGATGTTGCGGAAAGAGTCCATGCTGTTGCGCCGCACGGTGCCGTGCGCGGTCGCGAACATGATGTGGAGGTCACTCCAGCTCTCCTCATCCTCCGGCAGCGGGAGCACGGTGGTAATGACCTCGCCCGCTTGTAGCGGCAGCAGGTTGACCATCGGCCGGCCTCGTGCGGTCGGTCCCCCTTCGGGCAGGCGCCACACCTTCATCCGATAGACCCGGCCGAGGTTGGAGAAGAACAGCACCGGATTGTGGGTGGACGTCACGAACAGGTTAGTGACGACGTCCTCGTCCTTGGTGCTCATGCCCGAACGGCCCTTGCCGCCGCGCTTCTGCTCGCGGAAGGTCGAGAGGGCCGTGCGCTTGATGTAGCCGGTCATGGTGACCGTCACGACCATCTCTTCGCGCTCGATCAGGTCTTCGTCGTCGATCCCATCGGCGGCTGCGGCGAGCTCGGTCCGGCGCGGCGTCGCGAACTCGCGTTCGACCTCGTCGAACTCCTCGCGCATCACTTCGTAAAGGCGAGCGCGGTTGCCCAGGATTTCGAGCAGTTCGCCGATGCTCTTGGCAAGTCCCTCAAGCTCATTGCCAATCTCGTCCCGGCCCAGCGCCGTCAGCCGATGCAGGCGCAGGTCCAGGATGGCCTTCACCTGCGCTTCGCTGAGTCGATAGGTATCACCGGCGGCCTGCGGTTCCACCGCCTCGACCAGCTGGATATATGGCCGAATCTGATCGCCAGCCCACTCGCGCGACAGGAGGGCTTCCCGGGCTTCGGCCGGCGAGGCGGATCCGCGGATGATGCGTACGACCTCGTCCAGGTTGGTGACCGCGACCACCAGGCCAAGCAAGATGTGGGCGCGCTCACGGGCCTTCAGCAGCTCATACTTCGAGCGCCGAGTGATGACCTCTTCGCGAAACTTGACGAAGCTCTCGATGATGTCGCGAAGCGTCAGCGTTTCGGGCCGGCCACCGCGAATGGCCAGCATGTTGCAGGGGAAAGAGCCTTGCGCTGGCGTGTGCCGCCACAGCTGGTTGAGGACCACGTCGGGCGTCGCATCGCGCTTCAGGTCGATGACGATCCGGACGCCCTCGCGGTTGGACTCGTCGCGGATGTCGGAGACACCTTCGATGCGCTTGTCCTTGGCGGCCTCGGCGATCTTCTCGACCAGCGCGTTCTTGCCTTGCTGGAAGGGGATTTCGGTGAGGACAATCGAGCGGCGGTCGCCGCGACTATCCTCGACCTTGTAGCGGCTGCGGACGATCACTGAGCCGCGCCCGGTGGTGTAGGCACTGCGGATACCGGCCGTGCCGAGGATGATCGCGCCGTTAGGGAAGTCGGGTCCCTTGACGTGCTCCATCAGTCCTTCGGTGCTGACGGTCGGGTCATCGAGATAGGCGCGGCATGCGGCGAGCACTTCGCCAAGGTTGTGCGGCGGGATGTTGGTCGCCATGCCGACCGCGATGCCACCAGCGCCGTTGACCAGCAGGTTCGGAAAGCGCGCCGGCAGCACCTGCGGCTCACGTTCGCTGGCATCATAGTTCGGCTGGAAGTTGACCGTATCCTTGTCGAGGTCGCCCAGCAGGAAGGACGCCGCCTTCGCCAGCCGCGCCTCGGTGTAGCGCATGGCCGCGGGCGGATCGGGGTCCATCGAGCCGAAGTTACCCTGGCCGTCGATCAGCGGCAGGCGCATCGACCAGTCCTGGGTCATGCGCGCCAAGGCGTCGTAGATCGCCGTGTCGCCGTGCGGGTGGTACTTACCGATCACGTCACCGACGATGCGGGCGGACTTGCGATACGGCCGGTTGTAGACAAACCCGTTCTCGCTGGCCGAATAGAGAATGCGCCGATGAACCGGCTTCAGCCCGTCGCGGACGTCCGGCAGCGCACGGCTGACGATCACCGACATGGCGTAGTCGAGGTAGCTGGTCTTCATCTCCTCGACGATGGAGATGGGAGCAATCGCGTCGGGCGCTTCCGCCGGCGGTTGGGTGGCCAAGTTCAATCCTGCTGTTTGCTGTGCGTTTACGCGCGGGAACCCGCGGGAACCCGACTAGCAGTGCGCGCGTACGCGCGCGAGGGTTTTCATCAATCGCGGATGAAGAGCGGGCGTCCGGGAGCGCCGCCGTCCGAATCGAAGGTCCACCCGTCGCGGTCGAAGTGGGGAAGGGCGGCCGCATCGGCAATCCGCTCCTCACACACCCAGCGGGCCATGGTGCCGCGGGCGACCTTGGCCGTGAAGCTCTGGAACTGCAAACCTTTAGCAGTGCGGACGCGGAAGTCGGGCGCAATCACCTGCACGCCTTTCTTCGGAAGGTGCGGGCCGACGGCTGCATAATATTCGTTGCTGGCGAGACTGAGGAGCACGCCTGAATCGCCCGTTTTGAGGTCAGCCAGCACGGCACAGGCGACCTTCTTCCCCCAATAGTCGGTCAGCTTGCCCCCCTTGGGCGCCCAGCTGGTGCCCATCTCCAGACGGTAGGGGCGGATGGCGTCGAGGGGCCGCAGGACGCCGTAGAGGCCAGACAGAATACGCAGATGGTCCTGCGCGAAGGTGATCGTGTCCTCATCGGCGCTGGCGGCGTCGAAGCCACGATAAACGTCGCCCGCGAACGTGCGGATCGCCGGTCGCTCCGGAGCCTTTCGGAAGCCCTTGAAACGCTTGGCGTTAAGCTCGGCCAGACCCGCACTGATGTGCATCAGGGCTGAGAGGTCGGTCGGCGCCAGTTTCGCGGCCGCCCGTGCAATGCGCGCCGCGTCCGCTCCGAAGCGCGGTTCGGTCATTGCATCGGTGACGGGAGTGTCGAGATCGAGAGTCTTGGCGGGCGAGATGAGGATAATCACGCCGCTGCGCCTAGCAAGCGCTCGGCACGCTCGTCAAAGTGGTACAGAAAACCGTTTCATAACAGGCGGTTCAACGCGCGTTCACGGCGTTCATAGCAGGGCGCTGGAATGGGCGGCGGAACGGGCTTAAGGGGCCGCTTGCTCATATGGCGAATTCACGGGTCCGCGGCCGCGAGGCGGTCCGGCCACACAGGAGAGTGGGATGACGTTCTACGGCAAGATGCTGGCCGGCGTGCTGGCGCTGGGCACCATGACGGCGGCCGCGCCGCTGATCGCGCAGCAGCCCCCGGCGCAGATCAAGGTCTCAAGCAAGGCGCAGCCGGCGCTGCTCGCCTTGCAAAATGCGGTGAATGCCAACGACACCGCGAAGATCCCTGGTGCGATTGCAGCGGCCCAAGCCGCGGTGCAGACCAAGGAAGACCGCTACATGCTTGGCCAATTGCAGCTCAAGGCGGCACTTGCCGCGAAGGACGACGCGCAGATCATCGCGGCGAGCGACGTCATCCTCAACAGCGGCATGGCCACGCCGGAGCAGGTCCGGGTGTTCCGGATCAACAAGGCGAAGACCCGCTATCAGGCGAAGGATTACGCCGGTGCGCAGACTGAGCTTCAGTCGCTCTTGGCGGCCGATCCCAACAACACCGACGCCATGCTGCTTTCGGCCGAGTCCTACGAGTCGGCAGGCAACAGCCAGCAGGCGATCGCCACGTTCGAAAAGGCGATTGCGACCAAGCAGGCCGCCGGCCAGCCCGTACCCCCGGAATGGCGTAAGCGCGCGGTGTCGATTGCCTACACCCATAAGCTTCCGAACCTCAGCGCCGTGACCCTCGACTGGATCAAGGCCAGCCCGACACCTGAGAACATCCGTGATGCCTCCCGCATCATCGGCGACAGCACCGGTCTGTCCGATGCCGACCAGATCGACCTCTTCCGGCTCCAGCACCGGGCCGGTGCGCTGAAGGGTGAGAGCGACTATTACCGTTATGCCAACACGGCGCTGACCAAGGGTTTCCCGGGCGAAGCGAAGACCGTGCTTGATCAGGGCTTCGCGTCCAACGCCATCAACAAGAGCCGCCCGGTGTTCACCAGCGTCTATACCTCGGCAAGCAGCAAGGTCGCGGCCGACAAGGCCACTCTCGGCACCACCGAGAAGAATGGTCTGGCGGCAGCCACGGCCCGCCAGGCACTTGTCGCTGGCGACGTGTTCCTGGGCTATGGCGATTATGCCAAGGCCGCGGGGTTGTATCGGGCGGCTCTCACCAAGTCTGGCGCTGACGCCAATATCATCAACCTGCGCCTCGGTGAGGCGCTCGCGGGCTCTGGCGACAAGGCGGGCGCGATCGCTGCATTTGCGAAGGTCACAGGCCCGCAGCAGGCAACTGCTCAACTGTGGTCGGCCTGGGTAGCGAGCCGCTAAGCCGGGCCAAACCCGAAAACGAACAGAGGGGTGGTCCGAAAGGACCGCCCCTTTTTCTTGCCTGTCCCACAACAGGAAAGTTAACGGCTGGGTGGTATACGTTTATTAAACGAGCGCGTTAGGAGGCGTCATCTGACGATCACGCTTGCGGGGCCGGGAATTTGCGATTTGACGACCGCCTGATGACGGTACTGGCCCTGAGCGCCGAGGCTCCGCGCGATCGCGTGGTCCAGTGGCGACAGCTGGTCGAACTTGTCGCTCGCGGTGCCGGTGAGAATGACGCCTCCTTGCTGAAGAGGGCGCTTGCCCGTCTGGCCGAGATCGGCCTTGAAGTGCCCGAAGCGGTGCGGGCGGCAGCCGCACGCGCGATTGCAGCGCCGCGGTTGCCACTCCCATTACTGAGCCTCTTCGCGGCCGACCATGCCGATATCGCGGCACCCTTGCTCGAAGTGATCGAGCTTGCCGACGCTGACTGGGACACTCTTCGGGCGGCGGCGGCGAGCGACACGCGCAAGCTCATCGACACGCTGCATCCGCCTTCACCGGCTCCAGCGAGCGTCGTTCAACAAACAGAGACGCCGTTCGCGCCCGTCGCTAGCCGCTCGGCGCCCGATCTGCCCCGGTTGTTTCATTGGGAGTGCGGGCCCGAGGGTGAAATCGACTGGGTCGAAGGCGCCGCACGCGCCGCAGTGATTGGACGATCGGTTCGCGCCGACCTGCGCCAGCGCTTCGATTCAATGCAGCCGTTCCTTGACGAGCAGCTGCCGCTTGCCAGCGAAGGCAATTACGCTGGTGAGTGGCGCTGGTCCGGACAGCCCCAGTTCACTCCAGGAACGGGGCGCTTCGCGGGTTATGCCGGCGTTGCCCGCCGGGTGGCGCCGCAGGTGAGGCCGCGGCACGATCCAGTGCCGTCGCTCGCGGCCAACCTGCCGGTGGATCACGACAATCTTCGCGAGCTTATCCATGAGTTGCGTACCCCCCTGACGGCCATCATCGGCTTTGGGGAAGTTATCGAAGGTCAGTATCTGGGGCCCGCCCATCGCGCCTACCGCGACCGTGCTGGCGAGATCGTCCGTCAGGCCCGGTTGCTGCTGGCCGCGGTCGAGGATCTCGACCTGGCCGCCAAGCTGCGGTCCGGAAGCGCTACGCAGGGCGAGGGAGCATCGCTTGCGGCCCTTGCCCTGACGCTTGCCAATCGCGTCCGTGTGAAGCTTCGCGACGAAGATGTGCGGTGCGCGCTCGAGTCCGGACTGGCGGAGCGACTGCTGCGGCGCTTCGTCGGAGCGATGGCGGACGCAGCGGCGGAAGGCGAGCGCCTGCAATTGGTGATCGATCGGGTGAACGACACGGCCCTGCTGGCGATTGAGCGGCCCGAAGCAACCTTTGGGCTCAGCGAAGAGCAATTGCTCAGCGACGGGGCGGTCGGCAATCTCGGTTTCGGGCTGAGGCTCGTGCGTGGCCTCGCGCAGATTGTCGGCGGATCGCTGGATGTCGAGCCGGAGTTTGTCGTTCTCCTGCTTCCCGCTGTTTGACCTCACGCCTTCGCTGGTGAAAAGCGCTGGCCGATGAGCCAGGACAGCAACAGCATGTGGGGTGGCCGGTTCGGCGGCGGCCCAAGCGTGATCATGCAGCAGATCAACGCATCGATTCCGGTCGACAAGCGCCTTTGGCGAGAGGACATCGCGGGTTCGAAGGCGCATGCATGCATGCTCGCGGCCCAAGGCATCCTTTCCGCCGAGGACGCCGCGGCGATCATCGACGGACTCGACCGGATCTCTGAGGAGTTTGACACCCAAGGCGTGCCCGAGCGCATGGACCTCGAAGACATCCACATGACGGTCGAGCATCGGTTGAGCGAGCTGATCGGTCCAGCCGCAGGCCGGCTTCACACCGCACGGTCACGCAATGATCAGGTGGCCACCGACTTCAAGTTGTGGACCAAGCGCATGGCCGCCCGAATGGCGGATGCGATCGCCGAGCTGCAGACGGTTCTGGTGGCGCGTGCCGAGGAACATGCCGGGACGATCATGCCGGGTTTCACTCATCTGCAGGTCGCCCAGCCGGTGACGCTCGGCCATCATCTGCTGGCTTATGTCGAAATGCTGGCGCGCGATCATGCGCGCTTCCGTCAAGTCACGACGCTTGCCGGCGAGTGTCCACTTGGCGCTGCGGCGCTGGCGGGCACTGGCTTTGCGATTGATCGTGAGAGCACGGCGAGAACGCTCGGCTTCGACAAGCCTACGGCGAATAGTCTGGACAGTGTGTCCGACCGAGATTTCGCGCTCGATTTCCTGTCCGCGGCGTCGCTGTGCAGCCTGCACCTGTCGCGCCTGGCCGAAGAGCTCATCCTGTGGGCGAGCCCTCCGTTCGGCTTTGCCCGCCTGTCCGACGATTGGTCCACCGGCTCGTCCATCATGCCGCAAAAGCGCAACCCCGATGCGGCCGAACTGGTGCGCGGGCACTCGGGCCGCATCGTTGGTTTGTTCACCGGTCTGATGATCACGATGAAGGGTCTTCCGCTGGCCTATTCGAAGGACATGCAAGACGACAAGGCACCGACCTTTGAAGCGGCAGACTTGCTTGAACTCAGCCTTGCCGCGCTGGCGGGGACGGTCGAGAGCGTCACCTTCAATCCCGAGCGGATGCGAGCGCTGGCGGAAAGCGGATACGCGACGGCCACCGATCTTGCCGACTGGCTGGTCCGTGAAGCCGGCATACCCTTCCGCGAAGCCCACCACATCACGGGGCGGGCGGTGAAGGCGGCGGAGGAGCATGAATGCGACCTCGCCGGACTATCACTGGAACAGCTGCAAGCGATCGACGAGCGCATCGACGCTCGTGTCTACGACGTGCTCAGCGTGGAAGCCTCGGTCGCCAGCCGCACGAGCTACGGTGGCACCGCGCCCGTCCGGGTGCGCGAACAGGTCGCGCGCTGGAAAGAGCGCCTAGGCTAGCTTCTTCGCGCGCTGCGCGGCGATCCTCAGCCGAAGCGCGTTCAGGCGGATGAAGCCAGCGGCATCGCGCTGGTCGTAGCTGCCGCTGCCTTCCTCGAAGGTGACGAGGTCCTCGTCGTAGAGCGAAGCGGGGCTCTCGCGGCCAATCACGGTCGCGTTGCCCTTGTAGAGCTTCATCCGAACGGAGCCGGTGACATGCTCCTGGCTCTTGTCGATCAACGCCTGGAGCATCTCGCGTTCCGGCGCGAACCAGAAACCGTTGTAGATGAGGCTCGCGTAACGCGGCATCATCGCATCCTTGAGGTGCATCGCACCGCCGTCGAGCGTGATGCTCTCGATCCCGCGGTGGGCTGCCAGCAGGATCGTGCCGCCGGGGGTCTCATAGACACCGCGCGACTTCATTCCGACGAAGCGATTCTCGACCAGATCGAGCCGGCCGATGCCATTGTCATGGCCGAGCTGGTTCAGGCGGGTGAGCAGGATCGCGGGGCTGAGCCGCTCGCCATCAATGCCGACTGCATCGCCACGCTCGAACTCGATGGTGATTTCGGTGGGCTTGTCCGGTGCGTCCTCGGGCGAAATGGTGCGCTGGTGGACGTATTCCGGTGCCTCGACGCTCGGATCCTCAAGCACCTTACCCTCGCTCGAGGAGTGAAGGAGGTTGGCGTCGATTGAAAAGGGTGCGTCGCCGCGCTTGTCCTTGGCGATCGGGATCTGATTCTTCTCAGCGAAGTCGAGCAGCTGCTCCCGACTGGCGAACTGCCACTCGCGCCAAGGAGCGATGACGCGAATGTCCGGTTCGAGCGCATAATAGCCAAGTTCGAACCGAACCTGGTCGTTGCCCTTGCCGGTAGCGCCATGACAAACGGCGTCTGCGCCCACCTGGCGGGCGATCTCGATCTGCCGCTTGGCGATCAGCGGCCGCGCGATCGAGGTGCCGAGCAGATACTGTCCCTCATAAACCGTGTTCGCGCGGAACATGGGGAAAACGAAGTCGCGGACGAACTCTTCGCGCAGATCCTCGATGAAGATGTTCTCGGGACAGACTCCCAGCAGCTCCGCCTTGCGTCGCGCTGGCTCGACCTCCTCGCCTTGTCCGAGGTCGGCGGTGAAGGTCACCACTTCCGCGTCATATTCAGTCTGCAACCACTTGAGGATGATCGAAGTGTCCAGTCCACCAGAATAGGCGAGGACGACCTTGAGCTTCTTGGCCATTGTTCAGAACTCTTGTGAAGAAGGAGCGTCGAGCAGCCAGAGCATTGCGCCCCGGGCCGTGTGCATGCGGTTGATGGCCTGTTGCCAAACCGCCGATTGAGGACCGTCGATGATCTCGGCCGCGACTTCCTCACCCCGGTGCGCCGGAAGGCAATGAAGAAAGTGGGCAGCCGGTGCGCGGGCCATCAGTGCCGCATCGACCTGATAGGGCGCAAGCTCCGCCAGGCGGCGCTCACGCTGATCATCCTGCCCCATGGAAACGAACACATCGCTGTAGACGATGTCGGCTCCGCTGACGGCCTCGATTGGATCCTCGGTCTGGCGGGTGCCGGATGGTGCGTCCTTCAGCTGGTATTCGGCGGGCGCCGCGATGGTCAGCTCCGCGCCGAGCAGCGCGCAGCCTTCGGCGAGCGACCGAGCGACATTGTTGTCCCCGTCGCCGACGAAGGCGATTTTCACGCCTTCGACCCGGCCGCAGAGCTCGTCGATGGTCTTGAGGTCGGCGAGCGCCTGCAGCGGGTGATCGGTGCCTGACAGCATGTTGAGCACGGGCGCGGCGTTGATGGCCGCCATCTGCTTGAGGAGCTCATGGTCGAACACGCGCGCGGCAATCACCCGATGATAGCAGGCGAGGGTGCGCGTGACGTCAGCTACGCTCTCGCGGCTGCCCAGCCCGAGCTCCTGCGGCTGCAAATAGACCGGGTGCAGCCCTAGCTGCGCGGCCGCCAATTCCATCGAATTGCGGGTACGGGCGCTTGGCTTCTCGAAATAGAGTGCGACACCCTGGCCAGGATCAAGCTGCCGGGCTCGTCCGCTCGACAGGCCAAGAATGGTGCGGAGTTCGTCCGCCGATAAATCCGCGATGCGGAGCAGGTGCCTCACCAGTCTGCCTCCTGCTTGATCATGGTACCGATGCCGTGGGCCGTCAGCAGCTCGATCAGCAAGGCGTGTGGCACCCGCCCGTCGATGATGTGGGCGAAGCGGACGCCCTGGTCGACAGCGTCCGCACAGGCCGTGAGCTTGGGGATCATGCCGCCACCGACGCTGGAGTCGCTGATCCGATCGCGAAGTTCGGCGGCGGTGAGGCGAGGGACCAGCGTGCTCTCGTCGTTGGGATCTTCTAGCAGCCCGGGGGCAGCGGTCAGGTAGACGATCTTCTCGGCGTCCATGGCGACAGCGATGGCGCGCGCGGCCTCATCGGCGTTGACGTTGTAGGGCTGGCCCGATGGGTCGGCGCCCACAGTCGACACGACCGGCAGCAGCCCGTCGTCAAGCAGGCGATGGAGCAGTTCGGCGCGCACGTGCGTGACGTCGCCCACGAAGCCTAGCGAAGGGTCGCGCGGGGTGACGGTCAGCAAGCCGGCGTCCTCGCCTGACACGCCAACGGCCGCCGGCTCGGCACCGGCTTGGCTGTTAATGGTCGCGACCAGGTCGCGGTTGATCTTGCCGACCAGCACCATGCGAACGATCTCGAGGGTCTCGGCGTCAGTCACGCGAAGCCCGTCGCGGAACTCAGGCTCCTTGCCGACCCGGCGGAGCATCGCGTCGACCTGCGGACCGCCGCCGTGGACCAGGACGCAGCGCACCCCGACCGAACGCAGCAGCAGCACGTCCTGGGCGAGGGCAAGGTCGCTGGCCTCGTCGATGGCCGCGCCGCCGAGCTTCACGACAATCGATTTGCCGGCAAACTGCCGAATGTAGGGAAGGGCCTCGACCAAAACCTGGGCGGTGCCGCCGGGAGACAAAGCGGGCGTCATGACGTCTTCGAATTTTCCTTGATGTAACCGGGACCTAGATCGATCCCGATCATCCGGGCCGAGCCCTTGCCGGCGCCCAGGTGGACCTCGATGCTGACCTCGTCACCCATCATGTGCTCGGTGAGCGATTGCGCGTCATGTGCGATGTTGACGCCCGCTTCGGCGACGCGGATGCCGCCATAGGACACAAAGGTGCGCTCGACGTCCATGTCGGCACCGCAGGAGCCCGCGGCGGCAAGCAGGCGGCCCCAATAGGGATCGCTGCCATACCAGCTGCACTTCACCAGATTGTTTTCGGCGATCGACTTGGCCGCGATCCGCGCCTCGGCATCGCTGGCGGCGCCGGTCACGTGAAGATGCGCAATGCGAGTCATCCCTTCGGCGTCCCTGGCCATCTTCATGGTCAACTCTCGACAGGCTTGCTCCACCGCGCGGCCAAACCCGTCGAGGTCGGATGGCGCTCCCTTGCGACCGCTTGCGAACAGCATGGCGGTGTCATTGGTGCTGGTCGCTCCGTCGACGTTGAGCGTGTTGAAGGTGTTGGCCGAGGCTCCAGCCAACATGGCCTGCAACGTCTCGCGCGGCACGTCGGCGTCAGTGGTGAGAAACGCCAGCATGGTCGCCATGTTGGGCGCGATCATTCCGCAGCCCTTGGCCATTCCGCCTAGCGTCCATCCTTCACCCCGGATGAGAACTTCCTTGGCCACATGATCGGTGGTGAGGATACCACGCGCCGCGTCCTCGCCACCCTCGCGGCTGAGCTTCTTTACCAGCTTCGGGGTGGCCGCGAGGATTGGCTCCATCGGCAATGGCGTGCCGATGATTCCGGTGGAGCAAACCAGCACGTTCGTGGACTCGACCCCGAGAGCCTCGGCTGCTGCACTGCCCATCGCCTCCGCATCGGCCAAGCCCTGCGCACCGGTGCCGGCATTGGCGTTACCGCTGTTGACGATGACCGCCGCTGCCTTGCCGCCATTCCTGTCGAGCAGGCGACGATCCAGCGTGACGGGCGGAGCGGCGAACTTGTTCTGAGTGAAGACAGCGGCGCAGGTGACCGGACGCCGGTCTTCTGTCGCAAGCAGCGCCATGTCGTAACGGCGGCGCTTGATTCCTGCGTGGAGGCCAGACGCCACAAAGCCGTCGGGGGCGGTAACGCTCATGGGTAAACTCCGCACACGCTCAGACCGGTGGTCTCGGCCAGCCCGAACATCAGATTGGCACATTGGATCATCTGGCCGGCGGCTCCCTTGCCGAGGTTGTCGATCGCCGCAATGGCCAGCACGCGACCGGTGCGCTCATCGTAGCGAGCGGTCAGCTGAACGGCGTTCGATCCCGCCACCCATTTGGTCGATGGGGCGTCAGCGGTCACATGCACGAACGGTTCCGATCCGTACTGATTGCGCAATACCTGCATCGGTTCGTCGGCGTTCATCCGCCGCGCGGCCGTGCCGTAGCAGGTGGCAAGGATACCCCGCGTCATCGGTGCCAGATGCGGGGTGAACAGGACCTCGCTGCCAAGCGCCTGCTCCATTTCCGCCGTGTGCCGATGGTTGAGCAGTCCGTATGCGCTGAAGCTGCCCTCGACCGTATTGAAGCTGGTGCCCTCCTTGAGGGCGCGACCGGCTCCGCTGACGCCTGACGCGGCATCGACGATCAGCGAGCCTGGCGAGATCAGCCCGGCGTCCAGCAGCGGCTTGTTCGCGAGGATGGTTGCGGTTGGGTAGCAGCCCGCTGCAGAAACCGCGCTAGCTGAGGCGATGGCCTCGCGGTTGAGCTCCGGAATGCCGTAGACGAAACGATCGAGCAGTTCGGGCGCGGCATGCTCAAGACCGTACCAGCGCGCATAAACCGCAGGGTCGGCCAACCGGAAGTCGGCTCCAAGATCAACAAGCTTCAGGCCGCGGTCGAGGATCGGGCCAGCAATCTTCTGGCTTTCGCCATGGGGGAGAGCCGCGAAGACTAGGTCAACCCCGTCGAGCGCGTCGAGATCGAAGCGTTCAACAGAGGCGTCCGGGTAAGCCGGTCCGACATGCGGATGGACCTGGCCCAGCGCCTGCCCCGCCTTGCTGTCGCCGAACAGGCGCGTGGCGGCGATCGCCGGGTGCATGGCGAGGCAACGGAGGAGTTCGCCCCCGACATAGCCGGAAGCCCCAAGAAGTGCGGCTCGAATCATCAGGCGGTGCCCTATCGCGGCAATTGCATCTTTATGCAAGACTATGCATAATTATGTCATGAACGATGTTCGGACCCGTCGCCAGCGGCTCATCGCCGACCTGTTGCGAAGCCGCGCTGTGGCGAGCCAGGAGGCGCTGCTGGCTGCCCTTCGCGAGGAGGGCTTCTCCACCACTCAAGCGACCATCTCCCGCGACCTCGACCAGCTCGGCGCCGTGAAATTGCGGCGGGACGGGGTGACCAGTTATGCCCTTCCCGATGAAGTCAGCGTCGCCAACGCGCCCGAGCGCCGCTTGCGTTCGATACTGGCCGAGTGGGTGCGGTCGGTCGAGCCGGTTGGTCAGTTGGTAGTCATCCGAACGCCCCCCGGATCGGCTCACCTCGTGGGGGTTGCGCTCGATCAGTCACGCCTGCCGGAAGTCGCGGGGACTATCTGCGGCGACGACACGATATTTATTGCCGCTCGCAGCCCCGAGGAAGCGCAATCGCTGGCCAAGCGGCTGCAAGGCTGACGGAAGTGGTGGGCCCGGAGGGATTCGAACCCCCAACCTGGCCGTTATGAGCGGCTGGCTCTACCATTGAGCTACAGGCCCCGGCGGGTGCGATAGCGAGGAGCTTGGCAGCGGGCAATCGGCGGCGCTACCGATCATCCGTGCCACGCGCCTCGCCCTCGGAATATGCTCGCTTTCTTGAAGCGGTGCTGATGCTTGCTGGTGCAAGCATTGCGATCCGGGTCCTGCCGTTCCGCAGATTGATCCCGTTGATGGGGCGGGGAGTGCCGCCGCCGAAGCCTGTTCCTGCCGATCCGGGGCTCGTTCGCGTCGCGGTGAAGCGCGCCTCCGCGCGACTGCCGTGGAAAACGGTATGCTTCCAGGAAGGGCTGGCCGCACATTGGATGATGCGCCGGCGCGGCCTCGACAGTCGCCTTCACTACGGCATTCGGCCGGGAGCAGCGCGCCTCAGCGCACACGTCTGGATCGAGGTGGCGAATGTGATCGTGCTGGGGGAAGAGGAACAAGGGCTCTCGCACCAACGGGTTGCCGTTTTTCCGGGCGGTCAGGCGGCAGTTCCGCACGAGCGTTAGGCAATTTGTAGCCGCATGGACGGGGGTGGCAGCGCTTCCTATACCTCGCCCGTGCTTCCCTATCTTTTCCTGTTCGCGTTCTTTGCTGTCGGCGCGCTGTTCAGCCGACCTCAGGATCAAGCCGCGCCGCAGGGGCACGGTGAGATAGAAGCGCCCAACATAGCGGCGCGGCCTTCGCAAATTCCGATCATGCTGATCCTTGGCGGAATCCTGATGGCGTTGATGATTGGAACCCGCTTCCGCGTTGGCGGCGACTGGGAAACCTACACCTTCTACTGGGATTATGCCGGCGGCTCGACACTCGGCGAGATGCTCGACTTCGGCGATCCTGCCTATCAATTCTTGAACTGGCTCGGCCAGCAACTCGGGCTGGATATCTGGTCGGTAAACCTGGTCTGCGGATCCCTGTTCACCTGGGGGCTGATTCGCTTCGCTCGGACCCAGCCAATGCCGTGGCTGGTCGTCGTGGTCGCCATACCCTACCTCGTGATGGTGGTCGCCATGGGCTATACGCGCCAGGCGGTCGCGATTGGCCTCTTGCTTGGTGGGTTGGGATCGCTGTTCCGAGGCGGAAGCCTGGTTCGGTTCGCGATGTACGTGATCCTGGCTGCGCTGTTTCACAAGACAGCCGTGCTGGCGCTTCCGCTGATCATTTTCTCGCGGGAGCGCAATCGCTTGCTGACGGTCGTGGGTGGGCTGTTGCTCTTCTACGCGCTCTACGTTTCGCTGCTGGCGGACAATGTCGATCAGCTCGTCACCAACTACATCGAAGCGCAGTATCAGAGTTCGGGTGCTGCGATCCGTGTGGGATTGAGCCTGATACCCGCACTCTTGTTCCTTAGTTCTCCGGCTCGCTTCGCTTTCGACGACCTCCAACGCGGCTTCTTTCGACTGAGCAGCTGGGTGACGATCGGCTTGCTGGTGGCGCTGCTGACCACGCCTTCAAGCACCGCTGTGGACAGAATGGCGCTCTACATGTTCCCGTTGCAGTTAGCCGTGATGAGCCGCCTACCGATCGCTTACCCACGATTGGGGAGTCGCTTTGCCATTATCTGTTACGCGCTGGCCGTGCAGCTGGTCTGGCTGAACTTCGCCGACTTTGCGTACAAGTGGCTACCCTATCGGACTTATCTCCTTTAGGCGTTCCCCCGCTTGGCGGGAGCGGTGAGGTGCGGCTTTGAAAGGGATCATACTGGCGGGCGGAAGCGGCAGCCGCCTCTACCCGGCGACCTTGAGCGTCTCGAAGCAACTGCTGCCGGTCTATGACAAGCCGATGATCTATTACCCGCTTGGCGTGCTGATGCTGGCGGGGATCCGGGACATCCTCATCATCTCCACTCCGCGCGACCTCCCGGCGTTCAGGGAATTGCTTGGGGACGGGAGTGAGTACGGAATTTCGCTAAGCTATGCGGAGCAAGCGGCGCCCAACGGTCTTGCCGAAGCCTTCATCATTGGGCGCGACTTCATTGGCGACGATACGGTCGCCCTCATCCTTGGCGACAATATCTTCTACGGGGCCGGCCTCTCCGGCCTGGTCCGCGACGCTGCCAATCTGAGCCAGGGCGCACGCGTGTTCGCTTATGCCGTTGAGGACCCGGAGCGCTACGGCGTGGTGTCCTTCGACGCATCGGGTCGCGCGGTCGGGATCGAGGAGAAGCCGGATAAACCCGCCTCCCGGTGGGCAGTGACGGGGCTTTACCTCTACGACAATCGCGTGGTTGAGATCGCCGCCGGCCTGTCACCGTCTCCGCGGGGCGAGCTTGAGATTACCGACGTCAACAAGGCCTATCTGGCTGACGGTTCGCTTGAGGTGACGACGCTTGGCCGGGGCTTTGCCTGGCTCGACACCGGCACGCATGACAGCTTGCAGGACGCGGGCAGTTTCGTGCGCGCGGTCGAACATCGGCAGGGACTGAAGATCTGCTGCCTGGAAGAGATCGCGTTCGAGCAGCATTGGCTCGACGCAGCCAGTGTTCTCAGGCGAGCGGATCGGTTGGGGAAGACTCCATACGCCGCCTACCTCCGCCGCCGAGTGTCGGAACCGGCCCATGGTTGAAGTTCGCCAAACAGGTCTGCCCGGCGTGCTGGAGCTTCGACCGCTGCGGCGGGGCGACGACCGGGGTTTTTTCTCCGAAGTCTGGAACGAGGCGGAGTGGGTTGCGGCAGGCGTCAATCAGCGCTTCGTTCAGGACAATCACAGTCGCTCCGCCAAGGGTGTCCTGCGCGGGCTGCATTACCAACTTGCTCCGTTTGCGCAGGCCAAGCTGGTGAGAGTAAGCCGCGGCGCTATCTTCGACGTCGCGGTGGATGTCCGTCCTGACAGCGAGACGTTCGGCCAATGGTGCGGTGCGCTCCTCTCTGCCGCCGATTGGAACCAGCTCTTCATTCCCAGCGGCTTTGCCCACGGCTTTCTGGCGCTCGAAGACAGCAGTGAAGTCCAGTATAAGGTCGATGTGCCCTACAGCGCCGAGCATGATCGCGCGATCGATCCGTTCGATCCGGCAATCGGTGTGGAATGGCCCATTGAGCGCGAGAAGGCGATCCTGTCGGCCAAGGATCTAGCAGCGCCGCTGCTCCGCGACGCCCAGGTGGCGGGCGCGTGAAGACGGTCATGGTCACCGGTGGCGCCGGCTTCATCGGCAGCGCGGTGGTGCGCCGCTTGGTGGGGCAGGGCCGGCGGGTGATCACCCTCGACAAGCTGACCTATTCGGGTTCGCTGACGTCCCTTCGCGATGTCGAGAAGGCAGCAAGCCACCGCTTCGTGCAGGGGGACATCGGCGACACCGCGCTGGTCGGCAGCCTGCTGCGAGAGGAGCAGGTCGAGGGCATCATGCACCTCGCCGCTGAAAGCCATGTCGATCGATCCATCGATGGCCCTGGAGTTTTCGTCGAGACAAACGTCGTCGGCACTTTCCGCCTGCTCTCGGCGGCCCTCGACTACTGGCGAGGGTTGCCTGTGGAAGCGCAACAGGGCTTCCGCTTTCACCACATATCCACCGACGAGGTGTTCGGCGACCTTCCATTCGACGAAGGCGTGTTCACCGAGGAGACGCCTTATCGGCCGTCTTCGCCTTACTCCGCCTCAAAGGCGGCAAGCGATCACTTCGTTCGTGCCTGGAGTGAGACCTACGGCCTGCCCGTGGTGCTTTCCAACTGCTCGAACAACTACGGACCCTATCACTTTCCCGAGAAGCTTATTCCGCTCGTCATCCTGAATGCTCTCGAGGGCAGGGCTCTGCCAGTCTACGGGCGTGGCGAAAATGTCCGGGACTGGTTGTTCGTCGAAGATCACGCCGCCGCGCTCGAAGCGGTGCTGACGCGCGGAGTGGTCGGGGAGAGCTACAACGTCGGCGGTCGTGCGGAGCGGACAAACCTGCAGGTGGTCGAGGCGATCTGCGACCTGCTCGACGAGCGTGTACCGCTTGGGAATGGCAGGCCGCGCCGATCTCTGATCGAATTCGTTACCGACCGTCCCGGCCACGACCGTCGGTATGCAATAGAATCATCCAAGATCGAGGGGGAGCTTGGTTGGCGTGCACAGGAGAGCTTCGAGAGCGGGCTTGCCCGAACCGTCGATTGGTATCTTGCCAATGAGTGGTGGTGGCGGCCACTGCGGGAGCAGTACGCTGGGGAGCGGCTGGGACGGACTGCATGAGGCTGCTGGTGACCGGCCGCAAGGGCCAACTGGTCCGCAGCCTGGTCGAGCAGGCCGCTGGCCATCCTGACATCCAAATCGTCACTACCGGACGCCCGAAGGTAGACATGACCGAGCCAGGTTCGCTGCGAACTGCGATACTTGCTCAGTCCCCCGACCTGGTTGTGAACGCCGCGGCCTACACGCTGGTCGACCAGGCAGAGGACGAGCCGGAGTTGGCTCGACGGATCAACGGTGCCGCGGCTGGCGAAGCTGCACAGGCCGCCCGCGAGGTCGGGGCCCCGATCATCCAGATTTCGACCGATTATGTCTTCGACGGCACTGGCGAAAAGCCGATCGACGAAGACCGCCCGACTGCGCCGCTCAACAGCTATGGCGCGAGCAAGCTGGCTGGCGAGGAAGCCGTGAGGGCAGCCAATCCCGCCCACGTCATCCTTCGCACCGCATGGGTCATCAGCCCATTCGGGCGCAATTTCGTGACGTCAATGCTTGCCGCCGCTCGAAGCCGGCCTGACCTTAGCGCGGTTGCAGACCAGCGTGGGAACCCCACCAGCTCCCTTGACCTTGCCAGCGGGATCCTGCGAGCGGCCGAGTTGCTGGGGCAGGGCTGTGCGGATCTGACTGGGCGCACGTTTCATCTCGCCGGAACAGGACAGGCGACCTGGTTCGACCTGGCTACGGCGATTATGGCGGAGGCAGCGGCCAGCGGCCTTCCTCATGCGGCGGTCAGGCCCATTCTCTCATCCGAATGGCCGACACGGGCGCTTCGACCCAGCTATTCGGTACTGGATTGTGGCCGGTTTGAAGCCGCCACCGGCTTCGCCATGCCCGACTGGCGGGGATCCCTGCACACCATTGTCCGCAGGCTGGCCGGCGCCGAATGAAGGTTCTGGCGCTTACGAAATATGATCGCGAAGCGGCGAGCACCCGGCAACGCCTGCTGCAATATCTGCCCGCGCTGGCGGCTGCAGGGATTGAAGTCGATTATCAGCCGCTGCTGGATGACGCGTACATCCGCAGCCTGACTGGAAACGGCCGAGCCTCCCGCGTTGCGATCCTGAGTTCCTATCTTGCGCGACTGAAGACTCTCTCGCGGCGACCTGATGCCAACCTCATCTGGGTTTATGCGGAGCTGTTCCCCTGGTTGCCCGCATGGTTCGAGGGGCTAGTTCATCGCTGGGGAATCCCAGTCGTCTATGACTACGATGATGCTTTCTTCGTGCCGTACGATGGCCATCCGCGATCGCTGGTGCGAGGTCTGCTGACCGACAAGCTTCGCCCTCTCATCCAGGGTGCCGCCGCCTGCACCTGCGGCAACGAATATTTGCGTGAGTATGCGCAACTCTGGTGCGAGCGGAGCATGGTGGTTCCGACGGTTGTCGACACCGACCGATACGTTCCGGCTGCTCGGGCGATTGAGCAACCGGTCATCGGATGGATCGGCTCACCGACGACTTGGGCGAACGTTCGCCCGCTACTGCCGCTGCTCGCCCGCCTGCACCGCGAGACTGGCGTAAGGATCCGGGCAGTCGGAGCCGGGAAGGCGGCGGAGGCGGACCGCTTCCAAGGCCTTGAGCTTGTCGACTGGACCGAGGCGAGCGAGATCGCCGAGGTCCAGCGCTTTACCATTGGCATCATGCCGCTGCTCGATGCTCCGTTTCAGCGAGGCAAGAGCGGCTACAAACTTATCCAGTACATGGCTTGTGGGCTCCCTACGGTGGCCTCGCCTGTCGGCGTCAACCAGCAGATTGTCGTGGATGGAACCACCGGATTGCTGGCGACCACGGAGGACGAGTGGGAGAAGGCGCTGCGCCGACTCCTAGACGACCGCGCTTCGGGAATTCAGATGGGGGGAGTCGGGCGGCATCGCGCGGTTGAACATTACTCGCTAGCGAGCCAGGCGCCGCGCCTGATCAGGCTCTTTAGAGAGCTGGCGAAACAGGATCAGGAAGGCCGAGCAGCGGTCTGACCTCACGTACCCAGCGTTCCGGGCTGAAGCGCTCTTGCATCAGCGCTGCCCCGCGCTGTCCCATCGCTTCAGCGAGCTCCGGATCTCTCAGCAACCGCCGCATGCGGTCGGCTGCAGCTTCGTCATCCTCAACTGCAATCAGGAACCCCGTGACGCCATCTTCTACGATTTCGGCGGGACCGCCGCAGCGGGTGGCGATCACCGGAACACCGTGTGCGCTCGCCTCTTGGCAAGTCAGCGAAAAACTTTCCGAGTGTGACAGGACGAGGGCAGCGCGAGCCCCATCAAGGATGGCTGCGGTGTCGGTCGTGAAGTCGTGAAAGCGAATCTGCTGCGCCCCGGCACCGGACGCTGCGAGTGCCTCGAGTTCCCGTCGGTAAGTCACGTTCTTCGCCAGGCCCATGTCGCCGCCGTGGAAATGAAGTTCGGCGTCTGGAAAGTCAGCGGCGGCGCGCTGGAATGCGCGGATGGCGGTATCCTGCCCTTTGCCGCGTATGTAATTGCTGATGAAGACAAGCCGCGGAGGCCGTGGCCCGTCGATGTCAGTCCGTCGAGAGACGTTCTCGACGGGGTTCAGGAGTACCATCGGTGACGGTGCACCGCCGACTGTATCCGCAATGAAGCGGGAAACCGCGCAAAGGCGGTCGCTCCAGCGCCTCGCAACATTTAGCCATAAGCGCCCTGCCAAGCCGAAACGCCTGGTGTCGATCCGCAGCATCGCGACGATGCGCCCCTTCCAGCCGAGCGGTCGAACAAGGAAGCCAGGCAGGAGATAGAAGTCGTTTACCTGCAGCGTCTTAACCTGCCGTTCCTTTAGCAGTCGCTTCAGGTGGAGCGCCGACCGCAGGGTCGCGGGAAGGTAGGTCAGCAGGCTGGCGACCGATCGACGCAGCATCGGTAGCGGAGCGAAGACTAGGTCGACACACGCTGGCACATCCGACGGGCTCACCAGCGAACCTTCGGGCAGGATGAGCAGCGTGCGGGTTTCGCCCGCAAGCAGATTCGCACCGACGGCGACGGCCTTCAGCGCACCGGTGACGGCGATGCTGCCGTCCAGCACTGCGATCAAGGGCTTATGGGCGTTCGGCACGCCATTCGCCTTGCGTCCGCAAGGAGCGCATGGCAACCCAAGGCATCGCCATGCCGGATCGCTCGTGACCCACTCCGAAGCGGTCCCTCCCGCCGACATCCTGATGCTGATCCCCAACCTTGGCGTCGGCGGCGCACAACGCGTGTTCCAGGATCATTCGATACTACTCGCTGAACGGTATCGGGTGGTCGACGTCGCGTTCAACCGGGATGGTGGCCAGCCGTTCCCCACCGGCAATCCCTTGCTCACGCTGGACGTTGGCGGTGGTGGTGGCCTGCTCAACAAGGCAGGGAACTTCGCCCGGCGAGTAGCGGCAATGCGGCGGATCAAGCGCGAGAGCGGCGCGCGGCTCTGCATCAGCCACATGCCGGGTGCGGACTATGTGAACCTGCTGAGCAAGGGAGCTGAACGGACGATCGCGGTTGTGCACGGTTCGAAGCGGGGGGACAGGGAAGTGTCGGGCTGGTCGGGCTTCCTGCAGAATCGCCTGCTGCAGCCGTGGCTCTACCGGCGCGCCGATCGGGTGGTAACCGTCAGCCGGGACATTGCCCGTGAGCTGATTGGGTTGGGTTTGGACGCCGGACGCATCCAGGTCATCAACAACTTCTTCGATCATGACACCATTCGGTCAGGCGCAGCCGTGCCGCTGCAGCCGGATGAGCAGGCGCTGTTCGGGGAAGCGCCGGTTCTCGTGACCAGTGGTCGGCTGCATCCGCAGAAGAACCAGCGGGCGTTGATCGACATCTTCGCAGCGCTCCGAAAGCAGCGCCTAGCAACACTGATCATCCTGGGAGACGGTGAGCTGCGCGAGGCCTTGTTCGACCACGCGCAAGCCCTGGGGCTGAAGACATGGGCAGCGTGGCGCGAGGATGATCTGGCCCCAGAGTTCGATCTTTATCTGCTCGGGGCTCGGTCCAATCCCTTCCAGTGGATGGCCCAGGCCGACCTCTTCGTCTTTCCGTCCGACTGGGAGGGGTTTCCTCTTGCGCTCTGCGAAGCAATGATCTGCGGCCTACCAGTGGTCAGTGCGGACTGTCCGACTGGGCCGCGAGAAATACTCGCGCCAGCGACTGAAACGCCAGCCAGTCCGATCCGTCAGTGCGAGCCAACGCCATTCGGGCACCTGATGCCTCTGCTGGTGGAGGGTCATGGAAAGGACGCTGCCATCCGGAATTGGGTGGACACTCTTGGCATGCTCATTGACGATCCGACTGCCCGTCGGTTGGCAGGCGTTGCCGGGCGCATGCGAATGGAGGACTTTAGCCGCGAGGTAATCGGCAATCAGTGGTTCGACCTGGTCGCGGGCGTGCTCGGCGAGCCGTCGATCAGCCGCCGGTAAAGGGTGAGATAGGCTTCAACACACCGGCGCATGTCGAAGCGTTTGGCAGCCTGCGTGGCCGCCTGGCTCATGGTGAGGCGTAGGGCAGCATTGTCCATGAGCTCGGCCATGAAGCCGGCAAGCTGGATCGGTGAGACGGTGGACCGGGCGAAGTCGAGCAACCGGCCCGCCATCGTACCATCAGGCGCCGTTAGCATCGTCCTGACCTCTCCGACGTCCGTCGCAATGACAGGCTTGCCGCAGAGCAGATACTCGATGATGACCGTTGGCAGGCTCTCGTGCGGGAAGAGGGTGGGCAGCAGGCTGGCGTCGAACTGGCGAATGTAGCCCAGCGGTTCGGAAGTCGCGCCCACCAGGTGCACATTGCTGGGGAGGGGACGCGTTCGCAGTTGGTTGAGATGCGGTCCTTCTCCTACCAGGGTAAGGGTCGCTCCTGGCCGGCCAAGCAGAGCGAAGGCCTCGATCGCGACGTCCCAGCCTTTCAGCCGCACGCCGCGTGAGACCATGCCGAAACGGAACTCCGCTGCCTGCAATGGGGGCACAGGGCTTCCGGAGCTGGCTTGGTAGCCGTTCACGATTGTCTCGACCTTGCCTTCGAGCGACGGATCGATCTGCAGTAAGAAGCGACGATGTTCGTCACAGATGGCGACCACACCGTCCGTCCGATCGAGTACCGACCGAACTACCTCGCCGATGTGCAGAATCTGGGGGTCGCTCTGCCCGGCAAGGAACGGCGCGTAATCGCCGTGCATGGTGAGGACGTGCCGAAATGAAGTAGCCTGCTGAGCGCGCGTCTGAAGTGCCAGCCAGTCGGCCTTCAGCAGATGCGAATGGACGATGTCAGGCCGAAAGTCGGCGACCAGACGACTTAGCCAGCGGTGCTGTGCAGCGCGCAGGAAGGATCGGTCAAGACGCAAACGTCGCAGGGCCGTGTCCGCGCGGAACCACCAGCGCTTGGCAGGAAGGTGCAGGGCCTCGAAGAGAACTTCTGGGCTGACCGCCTGCCGCAACGGCTGCTCCACCAACTCTCCGTGCATCACCGCCAGCAGCACCTCGTGTTCGGCGGCAAGCGCGTTGGCGAGGCGGATTGCAAACAGCTCGGCGCCACCAGTCGTGAGGGTCTCAAGGAGGATCAGGATGCGCAGGCCAGGTCTCCGAACGGTTCGATGATCCGCCAAAAAAGGCTGGCGCGGGCGGGGAGTGGTGCTAACCCGCTGTCGCGCCATGCTCAATCGTCGGGCCGAGAATTTAACAGTGCTCAACGACCGGATCGATCATCTGACCATGCCGGCAGCACTCCTCAAGCTTCTTGAGCGTCGTTCTTCATGAGCGCGAAACAGGATCTCGGGCTGATCTGGCAGCATCTTCCTGGTAGCCGGAAACTGCAGGTCGGCGGAAACGCTATCCTGGTAATCGTCGGCGCGGTCGCCGAAGCTGCAATGGTCGGCGCCCTGCTGCCGCTACTCGCCTTCTTTACAGATGCCCAGCAACTCGCGCGGATACCCGTGATCGGACCCTGGCTACTGGAGATCATGGAGCGGCAAGGTCAGGGAGCGGTGGTTGCGCTCTTTTGCCTCGCCTTCCTGGTCGCCGGAGCGGTCAGGCTGTGGCTGACCTACGCCATCCAGGCGACCGCATTTGGTGTCATCAAGGACATCAACGTCTCGGCCTTCGCCCGGATGGTTCGACAACCCTACCCATTTTACAACCGGACGCACAGCGCCGACCTCATCAGCCGGTTCGAGAAGACCCACAATCTTGCTTACAGCGTGGTCCTGAGCGGTCTGCAAGCCGTCGCGGCGGTGGTCCTCTCCATCGCCCTCATGGTCCTGCTGGTCGCAGTGAACGCCCGAATGGCCCTCATCGGAGGCGGTTCGCTCATCATCGCATATCTGCTGGTGAGTCTGGTTGTTCGGCGGCCGCTTCGCCGCAACGCGACAGCCTTGGCAAACGTGTGGGGAAGGCGCGTCCAGGTGGTTCAGGAGTCGCTGGGCGGCATTCGCGACGTCCTGCTCGACCAGAGCCAGCGTGCCTTCGAAGCCCGCATGGAAGATGCCGCTGACCAGACACGCAAGGCGATGATCCTCAACAGCACCATCAACTTTGCCCCGCGTGTGGTCGTGGAGACCGTGCTGATGCTGTTCGTCGCCGCGTTCGGCTTCTACCTCAGCCGGCAACCTGGCGGTATCACTGGTTCGCTCCCATCGCTTGGGGTCATGGCACTTGGGGCGCTTCGGCTGTTGCCTCAGGTCCAAACGGCCTTTCAGGGTTGGTCGGCTTTCCTTGGCAATCAGAAAACCCTTGAGGACGTCACCGATCTTCTTCGGCTGCCTTTACCGATGGCTGAGCAAAGTACCGCTCGCGGCCATTTCTCTAGGGAGCTTGCGCTGGCCGGGGTCAGCTTCGCCTATGATCGTCGTCCAACGCTGGCCGATATCAACCTGACCATCGGCAAGGGCGAACGGGTCGGGATCGTGGGGCCGACCGGCTCGGGCAAGAGCACGCTGATGGACCTGCTTCTCGGCCTGCTGGAGCCGAACAAGGGTGATTTGCTGATCGACGGCGAGCCCGTGAGAGGGGCACGACGGCCATGGTGGCAGGCCCAGGTCGCCCATGTGCCCCAGTCCATCTTCCTGCTGGATGGTACTATCCGCCAGAACGTGGCTTTCGGCCTCGACAACCATGAGATCGACGACAGGCTGGTTGGAGAGGCACTCACCGCCGCGGGCCTAGCGTCGCTGGTCGCCGAACTGCCCGACGGTGTGGAAACTATGGTCGGTGAGCGGGGGGCAAGACTCTCCGGTGGGCAAAGACAGCGGCTCGGTATTGCTCGGGCGCTCTACAAGAAGGCATCCGTCCTGGTGTTCGATGAGGCCACGAGCGCGCTGGACAGTGAAACGGAGGCCGCCGTGATGCAGGCGATCGAGCAACTGCCGGGCGACATCACCATCATCATGATCGCGCACCGGCTCGGAACCCTTGCCGGCTGCGACAGGATTGTGGTGCTCGAGAAGGGGCGCATCGCCCGCATCGTCGGCTCGGTTGCGGAGCTGACCTAGAGGGTCTGCCGAAGCCAGTATACCGCGGTTCTCCAAAGCTGCGGATCCCAGGGGAACAGCCGGAATGCTTGCGCCAGGATCTTGCGGGCGAGGTCGAGGCGGCCCTGATCAATCGCGATTACCGCTGGCCCGCGCAGGGCGGCGGCGTAACGAGACCGCCACTGACGTCCGAACGCCGCTTGGTGCTTGGCGAAGAAGGCGTCTAAGCCTCGCGCCATGAACTCAGGATTTGCCGACGCGGTGTTGCTCGCTCGGCGATAGTTCACCAGTCGCTCGAAAACAGTGTGGACGGGGTAACGTTGGGCGAGACGAAGGAACAGGTCCCGGTCTTCGATCGGGAGCGCCTCGTCCCAAGCGCCGACTTCGAGAAGTGCGGCCCGACGATAGCAGCAACCCACGAAGAAGAACGGATCCTCTCCCACTAGGAGGGCTTCCAGCACGTCGCCGCCCCGAAACCGACCGTCATTGACGGGCACTCGTGTACCTTCGTCTTCAAAGAAGTAATAGCCGCCGCATGTGAACCAGCCCGCCTTGGTATCCACCACCGCAGCCTGGCGCATCGCCGCGACGTAGCCCGGCTCATACCAGTCGTCAGTCGAGAGCACCGCTACCAGCTCGCCGGAGGATTCATTGAGCAAGCGATTGAAGTTGGCGGAGATACCATGTGGCTGATCGTTGCTCAGCATCTTCGCGGGAAGCCCGCACTCACGAAAGAGCCGCCGGGCGATTTCCGGCGAGCCGTCGCTTGAGGCATTGTCGAGGAACAGTATCTCCACGGTCGTGCGGTCCTGAGCGGCGAGCGCCCGGATACATTGCTCAAGGTAAGGAGCGTGGTTCCAGCAAAGCAGCAGGACCGAAAGGCTCGGGGGTGCGTTGCTCACGGACGATGCGGTCTGGCCGGGTTGCCGACCCAGGTCTCGCCAGCTGGCACGTCCCTGGTGACAACCGCGCCAGCGCCGATCATGGCGCCTGCACCGATGGTCAGGCCCGGCAGAATGACGGCGCCAGCACCGATCGACGCTCCCTTGCACACGCGAGTGGCTGCAAAGCTTTGCGGCCGCTGCCGGGAGCGGGGCAGAGGATCGTTGGTGAATGTGGCGTTCGGGCCCACGAAGACATCATCTTCAAGGACAATGCCGTCCCACACGTAGACTCCGCACTTGAGCGTCACACGGTCGCCGATCCGTGCACCGCCCTCCACCAACGTAAGGGCATTAAGGTTACAGTCGCGACCCACGGTGGCACCTGCGAGCACCACGACATTCTGCCACACGCGCGTGCCGTCACCGATCTTGGCGGCAGGGTCGACATGGGCGCTCGGATGGATTGCCGCTGTCATCCCGTCAGACCGCTGCTTTGACCGCGGTGATCACATGCTCAACCTGAGCATCGGTCATATGCGGTCCGATGGGCAAGCTGAGCACCCGTTCGGCAAGCTGCTCGGCAACGGGAAAGGAGCCGGGACCGAAGCCCCAGCCGGCATAGGCTTGCTGCAGGTGTGGAGGGATGGGGTAGTGGATCAGCGTTTGCACCCCTCTGTCGCACAGGCGTTGCTGTAGCGCATTGCGGTCGTCGCTCTGGATGACGAACAGGTGCCATGCGGGTGACGCCCAGGACGGCACGGCCGGAAGTACAAGGTCGGCGTCGGCAAGTTCTGCCAGATAAAAGCTGGCAATGCGCGCACGACGGCTGTTCCATTGGTCCAGTCGGGCAAGCTTCACGTTGAGCACCGCAGCCTGAAGCGGATCAAGGCGCGAGTTCACCCCCTGCACTTCATTCACGTATCGGACATGCGACCCGTAATTGCCAAGCGTACGGATGCGGTCTGCCAGTTCGCCGTCATTGGTCGTGACGGCCCCAGCGTCACCCAAGGCGCCGAGGTTCTTGCTTGGGTAGAAGCTCCAGGCGACGGCATGGCCATGCGCGCCCACTCGCCGACCGTTGCAGGTGGCGCCATGGGCCTGCGCAGCATCCTCCAGCAGCTTGAGCCCATGTTGCGTGGCGAGCGCCAGCAGCCGGTCGAGATCAGCCGGTTGCCCGTAAAGATGGGTCGGCAGGATCACCTTCGTTCGCCGGCTGATCGCCGCTTCCACCTTCGAAGGGTCGAGATTGTGGGTGTTTGGATCAGGTTCGACCAGCACCGGCGTCGCGCCGGTCATGGTAACGGCCAGTACGGTTGCAATGTAGCTATTGCTGGCGACAATCACCTCGTCATCCGGGCCAACGTTCATCGCGCGCAAGCTAAGGTGCAGCGCGTCCAATCCGTTCGCCACGCCGACCGTGTGACTGGCACCAGTATAGCTCGCGAAGGCCTGCTCGAACTGCTTCAGCTCAGGGCCGCCGACATACCAACCCGACTCGACGGAACGAGCGATGGCCTCGTCGATCTCGCCCCGGAGCTCCTCGTACGCAGACTTGAGCTCAAGAAATGGGACCTTCATGCCTTCTCGCCCGCCAGGCGCAGGAATTCGCCATGATCGCGGATGTAGTCCGCTTCGCTGTAGGGGGCGTCGGCCAGCACCATCAGCACGCAGTCCGGGGTGAAGTCTTCCATTTCGTGCCAGACCATCGGCGGCAACGTTAGAAGCACCTCTGGACGGTCGAGCCTTATCCGGCGCTGCTCACGCCCGTCGTCGAGCAGCATGGTGCAGGCTCCGGCAACCACCACCGCTGCCTGCTGCAGCCGGCGATGGGCATGGAAGCCGCGGCGGACTCCAGGAAGGGTGCCGAACACCGTGTACACCCGTGCAATCGCAAACGGCACGTTCCGCTCGCCTTCGAACGGCATCAGCAGGCCCCGCTCGTCCCCGCGAACCATGAGAGGGATGAGCCGGCAGCCACCAGGCAGCACCCCATTATCGTCCGACCATGCCGCAGTCCCGGTTAGTTCGGACATATCGTCCCCGCGGGCTAGGCGGCGGTCACGGCGGGAACACCGATCCCGCGATAGTCGAGACCGGCCCTGATGACCTCGCCAGCCTCATAAACGTTGCGCAAATCGATGAGGGCGTTCCCGCGCATGACGCCCGCCAGCTTCTTCAGGTCCAGGGCGCGGAACTCGTCCCACTCGGTGACCAGTACGAGAGCGTCGGCGTCCGTTGCCGCGGCATAGGCGTCGCTGGTGAAGTCCACGTCCTTAAGCATCGGGCGCGCCGCTTCGATCCCGACGGGGTCGAAGGCCGCGACGGTGGCGCCGCCCTCCTGCAATTTGGCGATCAGCGAGAGGCTAGGGGCATCCCGCATGTCGTCGGTGTTGGGCTTGAACGTCAGGCCGAGCACGCCGATCCGCTTGCCTTGCAGGGTCCCACCCAGCGCTTCCCGCACGCGGTCCGCCATCTTGTTCTTGCGCTCTTCGTTGACGGCGACGACGCTGCCGACGATCCGCATCGGTACACCGTAGCTTTCACCCGTCTGCAGCAAGGCAAGCGTATCCTTTGGAAAGCAACTTCCGCCGTAGCCAGGGCCGGCGTGAAGGAACTTTGGGCCAATGCGATTGTCGAGGCCAATCCCGCGCGCCACTTCCTGGACGTCGCCGCCCACGACCTCGCACAAGTCCGCGATCTCGTTGATGAAGCTGATCTTCGTCGCCAGGAACGCGTTCGCTGCATATTTGATCAGCTCCGCTGTTCGCCGGCCGGTGAACAGGATCGGCGCCTTGTTGAGGAACAGCGGCCGGTAGATTTCCCGCAGTACTTCGCGGGCATGGTCGTCCTCGGCCCCGACGACGATGCGATCAGGGATCTTGAAGTCGCGGATGGCAGCGCCCTCGCGCAGAAACTCGGGGTTCGAGGCGACGCTGGTGCCCTCCGGCGCGCTGTTGTCCTTGAGGATTTTCGCAATCTCGTCGCCAGTGCCGACGGGCACGGTCGACTTGGTGACGATCACCGCCGGCTTCACCAGCGCGCCCGCGATTTCCTTCGCAGCGGCATAGACGTAGGTCAGATCCGCGTGCCCGTCTCCCCGCCGGGTGGGCGTGCCAACAGCAATGAAGACCGCGTCGGCAGTGTCGATCGCCGGCTTGAGCTCGGTGGTGAACGTCAGCCGGCCGCGCTGGACATTGTGGCTGACGATTGCCTCGAGCCCGGGCTCCCAGATCGGCATACGGCCTTGGTGCAGCCCGTCGATCTTGCTCGCATCCTTGTCGACGCAGGTCACCTGATGACCGAAGTCGGCGAAACAAGCCCCGGACACGAGCCCTACGTAACCGGTACCGATCATCACGATATGCATGAGAAGCGCAGCGTCCTGTTGAAGAATTGTCGGCGGCTTTAACCAGCGCGGCCGGTGCTGGCTAGGCCGCGCGAAAGCGGTGGATAAGTGATGGCGTTCAGCTTTCCCTCGGGATCAGTAGGGCTATAGTCAGGCCATGGTCTTCGTTCCGCTGCGGGTCTTCTCTTCCTTCACCATGCTCGAAGGGGCGATGGAGCCGTCCGATATCGCCAAGCAGGCCCGCAAGCTCGGCTTCCCGGCCGCCGCGCTGACCGATCGAAACGGCCTCTACGCAGCAATGGCGTTCTCGGATTACTGCAAGGGTGAAGGCGTTCAGCCGGTGATCGGCGCGACCTTGGGGATCGCGCGGCCGGCCGACCTGCCCGGCGGCGGCCTCGACTGGCTGGTGCTGCTGGCGAAGGACGAGGACGGCTATGCCAACCTCTGCCGCTTGGTTTCCACCGCGCACATGGCGCGTCCGGACACGGCGGACCCGCACGTCACTTACGCCAAGCTCGCCGAACTCAGCGAAGGATTGATTGCGCTGACCGCGGGCGGGGAGGGCACGGCCGTGCGCCTGCTAGCGGAAGGGCAGGCCGGCGCTGCGCAACGGTGGCTCGAGCGTCTGCGCCAGACGTTTGGCGACCGGCTCTATGTCGAACTCTCGCGTCGTGGCGATGCGGCGGAAGAGCAAGCCGAGGGCGCCCTGATTGATCTCGCCTACGCTCTCGACTTGCCCTTGGTCGCGACCAACCCAGCCCTGTACGCCGAACCGCATTTCCACGCGGCGCACGACGCCCTGCTCTGCATCGCCAGCTCATCGCAGGTCGATAGCGCCAACCGGGAAAGCAGCAGCGAGGATGCATGGCTGAAACCGGCAGCCCTGATGGAGGAGCTGTTCTCCGATTTGCCCGAGGCGCTCGCCAATACGGCAGTCATCGCCCAGCGCTGCGCGGTTGCGGCGCCGAAGCGCAAGCCCATCCTGCCCCGTCTCAGCGATGACGAAGATGAGCAACTGAGGCGCGATGCCCACGCTGGTCTTGACGCGCGACTGGACGGCCGAAGCGAAGAGGACCTCGCCCGCTATCGCGAACGGCTCGACTTCGAGATCGATGTCATCGCGCGGATGGGTTTCTCGGGTTATTTCCTGATCGTCGCCGATTTCATCAAGTGGGCGAAAGCCAACGACATTCCCGTCGGACCAGGGCGCGGCTCCGGCGCGGGGTCGGTCGTTGCCTGGGCGCTGACCATTACCGATCTCGATCCCTTGGCGCTCAACCTGCTGTTCGAACGCTTCCTCAATCCGGAACGCGTGTCGATGCCCGACTTCGACATCGATTTCTGCGAAACCCACCGCGACAAGGTCATCAGCTACGTCCAGCAGAAATATGGCCGTGACCGTGTAGCGCAGATCATCACCTTCGGGCGCCTCAAGGCGCGCGCGGTGCTCAAGGATACGGGCCGCGTCCTCCAGATGAGCTATGGTCATGTGGACCGACTGGCGAAGCTGGTGCCAAGTCATCCGACGGACCCCTGGACGCTTAGCCGGGCCCTTGGCCGTGACCCCAAGAAGCCGAACGACCGGGTGCCGGAACTCATCCACGAGATGGAGGCCGACGCTCAGGTCAAGCGTCTGCTGGATCTCGCGATGAAGCTCGAAGGCTTGCCGCGGCATGCCTCGACCCATGCGGCGGGTGTGGTGATCGGCGACCGGCCGCTCGAAGAGCTGGTGCCCCTCCACCGCGATCCACGCTCCGACATGCCGGTCACCCAATTCGACATGAAGCATGTCGAGGCGGCGGGGCTGGTCAAGTTCGACTTCCTCGGCCTCAAGACACTCTCCGTGCTCAAGGAGGGCCAGCGACTGCTTGGCCAGCGCGGAGTAAAGGTCGACTTCGCGGCGCTCGGCTGGGACGATCCGGCCGTCTACGAACTTCTGCAGCGTGGTGATACGGTCGGCGTATTCCAGCTCGAATCCGAAGGAATGCGGAGAACGCTTGCCGCGGTTCGCCCGACCAACTTCGGGGACATCATCGCGCTTGTGTCGCTGTACCGACCGGGGCCGATGGACAACATCCCGCTGTTCGGCGACCGCAAGAACGGGCGGGCGAAGATCGAGTATCCGCATCCCTTGCTCGAAGAGGTGCTCAAGGAAACCTACGGCATCTTCGTCTACCAGGAGCAGGTGATGCAGGCCGCACAGGTGCTGGCCGGCTACAGCCTGGGCGAGGCCGACCTGCTGCGGCGCGCCATGGGCAAGAAGATCAAGGCGGAGATGGACGCTCAGCGGGCCCGCTTCGTGGCAGGGTGCGCCGACCAGGCGATCGGCGAAGCCAAGGCAAACGAACTGTTCGATTTGATCGACAAATTCGCCGGCTACGGCTTCAACAAGAGCCACGCCGCTGCTTACGCCCTGGTGGCTTACCACACCGCATGGTTGAAGGCCCATCACCCGGCCGAATTCTTCGCCGCCTCGATGAGCTTCGACATGCACCAGACGGATAAGCTCTGCCTGTTTGCCGACGATTTGCGCAGGCTCGGCCACGAACTGCTACCACCGGACGTCAATGCTAGCGAAGCCGATTTCTCGGTGGACGATGGGAAGGTACGCTACGCGCTCGGCGCCTTGAAGGGAGTAGGTGAGGGCGCGATGGCCGATCTCGTTCGCGATCGGAAAGCCAGCGGCGCCTTCGCCAGCCTCGACGCCTTTTCCGAGCGGATCGACCCGCGCCTGCTCAACCGTCGTCAGCTTGAGAGCCTGGCGGCCGCGGGCGCATTCGATCGCCTCAACCCTGACCGGGCCGCCGTGTTCGCCGGTGCCGAATTGATCCTTGCCCACGCCGCCAGCGCGCATGAGCAGCGGACGAGCGGGCAGGGCGGGCTCTTCGGTGGTCCGGGGGACGCCCAGGTCGCGCCAATTCGGCTCCCACAAGACGCGCGTTGGTCGCTGTCTGAGCGGATGGCCGCGGAGCGCGAGGCCTTCGGTTTCTATTTCTCGGCGCACCCGGTCGATCACCACCGGCATCTGCTAAAGGCGCATCGCGTTCGCATCAGCAGCGAGCTTGGGTCCGTGCCGCTCCCGGCCGACGGCGGCCGCGCAGGCGCCGTAATGGCCGGCCTCGTCGAAGAAGCCCGCTGGCGAACCTCCCAGAAAGGCCGCCGCTTTCTCATGGCGCGGATGAGCGACAGTGGGGGGCAGTTCGACGCGACCATCTTCGACGAAGACGCTTCGGCCGCGGTCGAAGCGGCGGCGAAGGACGGCAAGTGCGGGTTGCTCACGGTCGAACTCGACCGTCGCCCCGGTGAGGAACAGCCGCGAGTAACCATCAAGCGCTTCCAGCCTCTGGACGATCTGGCCCGCCGCAGCCGGATCGAGCTCACGATCCGCTGCAGCGATCCCGCCGTAATGTCGGACCTCAGCACGGAGTTGCGCAAGGTCGAAGGCGGCACTGGCCTCGTTCGACTGGTAACCGCTCTAGCCGATGGCAGCGAAGCGGTGTTGCTGCTTGGCCGGAACTACACGCTCGACGCCGAGCTTGCGGCTCGCATCGAACGGATCGCGGGCAGTGAGGCGGTCACGCTGGGGGTGCAGGAAGCCCTGCGACTGGTCGGGTAAAAAAAGGGCGGCCGCGGCCTCAGCCGCACCCGCCCTCCTACATGCTGGGCTCTTTCAGCCTCACAGCATCTTCATGCCTTCCTTGTTCATCAGCATGGTGATCTTGGTGTTCTGCTCTTCGCTCAATTCACCCCTGAAGTGCGGAAAGACCTGCTCTTCTTCCATCCGTACATGCTCGGCGACGAGATTGCGGAACTCCCGTACCCGGTCAAGAAACTGGGGAGCGTCTTTCTCCATATTTTCAAGCTCATAGAGGAAGGTCTTCACATATCCATGCTCATGTTCGAGATGGTCGGCATCGACCGTCTCATTGGCCTGGCGAAGCGCGGGGTAGACCACCTGCTCTTCCTGATGAGCATGCTTGTTCAGCGCATAATGGATCGTCTTCACCAAGGCGGCACGCTTTCCGGTGTCGCTATCGTCCGTTGCGAGTAGCAGGTCAAATTTAGCCAGCGTCGCCTTGTGCTCAAGCTTGAGTATCTCGTCCCACTCGTTGCCGGCGGCCATCGACTCCGACTTCTGCATCAGGAACTTGCGCGCCCAATTGGCACCGAGGCCGATCGCAGCACCGGCCGCTAGGGCGCCGAGAAGAGGGGCAGCGCCAGCAGCGCTGCCTTCACCGAAGCTGAACGCGCTGCGGCTACTGTCGTTGGTACGACCAGAACGGGTCTGGCTCGAAGTCTTGCGGTCACGGGTCTCGCTACGCGTCGCCATGTCTACTCTCCTGAAAATAGGGATATGCGGGTGCAACCGTCAGGAGAGTGGCGTCGTTCCTTTTGCGAGCCGTTTTCAGTCAGTTGCTGTTCGCTGGCTCCGGTGGCGCAGAAGCGGGCTGCTCCGCCTCGTCTGTCGGCGTGCCCTCCGTTGTAGACGGAGCTTCAGGCGCGGGTCCCGCCTGCTCGGGCGTGGGTGCGGGCGTCTCGGGAAGATCTCGGGTCACGGTCTCCAGCGGAGGTAGCGGCTTGGCACTCTCATATTCGGAGCCCGGAACAACGGTCGGCTTGGCGGAAGGCGGGGCCGCGCGATTCACCGGTGCCGTGCCTCCGGCATAAACGCAGCCATCCAGACCATCGCGCGCCACAACGCCGATGCGAGCTGCAATGCTGTTGCCGTAACGACGGGTGAAGCCCTTGGGGGAAATGGCGCCGCGCTCTTTCGGCAGGGGCAGGATGGCCGCGAGCCGGGCGGCCTCGACGGCACTCATCGCGGTCGCGTCATGACCATAGTAACGCTCTGACCCGGCGTTCACACCATAAGTCCCGATGCCCGTCTCCGCGACGTTGAGATACACCTCCATGATGCGGCGCTTGCCCCACAAGTGCTCGATCAAGAAGGTGAACCAGGCCTCGATCCCCTTGCGGGCATATCCACCGCCTTGCCACAGGAAGGCGTTCTTGGCGGTCTGCTGGCTGATCGTGGAGCCGCCACGTATCCGGCCGCCCGAGGCGTTGCGTTGCATGGCCGCCTCGATGGCATCAAGATCAAAACCGTTGTGACGGCAGAACTTGCTGTCTTCGGCAGCGATCGCGGCGCGGACCATGTCGCGGTCGATATGGTCGATGCCCACCCACTCGCGTCTGGCTCCTCGGCCCGCCAGGATGTCACCCAGCATGGTGGCAGTGACCGGCGGATTGACGAACCGGTACAGCCCTACCCAAAGCACCGAGAGGAGCAGCAGGATCAGAATGGTCTTGAGGAGCAGTCCCAGCAATCGCCGTGGCCACGACCGATCCGGACGACGGCGCTTGTAACGGGGGATCGCTGGGGCTCGGGCCATAGGGCCGAGCTAACGCGAGGGCCCGTTGCTGTCGAGCGACGCGCTTTAAGATTTCAACCGGGCGGCGCTATTCTCATATTGCAGTGCCATACCACGCAGCACGTCGGCCGCTTGCCGGTCCGAGATGCCTGCAGCGAGTCGACGGCAGCGCTCCGCCTTCTCGGCCAAGGTCTCTCCGGCTTGTGGAAAAGCTTGGCTGCCGGCGGACGGCGCATGCACAGGGTGAAGGTCGGTGGCCAAGATTCCGATACCTTTGGCAAGACAGGCTCGGCCAGCGCGGACCGCTACCGAGAAACCCTGAACATGCCACCTGACGATCGGTTCCCGACCGCCAGGTGGTGTCCGACGGAAATGCGGACGCGATGCTTCGCCGCAACGTCGGTTAAAGTGCGACTTCGGCCTGGTTCTCGCGCTCATGATCCTTGCCGGGGTCGCGACCGATCATTTTGAGCGCCGCCGCGACGAGTGTCGATCCGCTCTCGGCTTTCCAGATTTCCGCTTTTTCCGTGTCAAATCGGAGGAGCTGGAGATCGGCATCGTCCTTGCCGTTCTTGTACCAGCTCGCGACGAATGGATTCCACAGTCTGTCGATCAGCGCCCGATCATTCACCGCGACGAGGGTGCCGTGAATATGCGCGAACAGGTTGTGCCCCTTGGACGCGTAGGTGCAGACGGCCCGGTTGTTCTGAGACAGACCTTCGACAATCGCTTCTGACTTGGCGCCAAAGAAATAAATGGTGCCCCCGTCCTTCTTGTCCGCTCCATCGGGTGAGTCGATCTGCGCCGTCCAGGGACGAGTCCGGCTGTCTTCCACGCCGCGCAGGCCGATCATCACGAAGGGCGAGTTCGCCAGTTCCTTCCAGAATAGCTCTTTCAGCTCCTGCGAGCGGTCGGCGTCGGCCATGAGTACATCCTTCTCGAGTGTTCGTTTGTTTGGCTTTCCGAACGGAGAAGGGGCGGGGAGGTTCCTAGCGGAGGCGTCGGACCAGCTGTGCACCGTCGCTGGTGGTGCGGACTTCGAAGTTGGGCAGCGATCGGATGAGGTCGCTCAATCGTGCGAAGCCGTAGTTTCGAGCCGCGAATGACGAAACAGCCTTGGCCCGCTGCCCCACCTCCGAGAGGGGCGCGAAGCCCTCCTCGTCGCGCTTGCTGGCCTTCCACGCCGCACCAAGCACCTTGAGGAGTTCGTCGTCCACGCTAGCGCTCTCGTCATTGCCAGCAGCAGAGTCGGCAAGCGCGGCGACATCGAAGAAACGCGTGCAGCTGTTTTGGAAGCTGATCGGCGTCTTGGCGGTCCCGAAGCCGTAAACGGGCAAGCCGTTCTCGCGGATTCGCTGGGCGAGAGGCAGGAAGTCGCTGTCGCTGCTGACAATGCCGAATCCGTCGACGTGACCGCGGTAAAGCAAGTCCATGGCATCGATCGTCATGCGCATGTCGGTTGCCGACTTGCCCTTGACCACATCGAATTGCTGAACCGGGATGATGGAGTGAGCGGTGCTGAGCTGCCCCCAGCCTTTCAGCGCCGGTTTCTGCCAGTTGCCGTACGCCCGCCGGATGTTGATGGTACCAAGCTCACCCAACACCAGCAGCACTTCGTCAAGATGATCCGGCGAGGCGTTGTCGGCATCGATCAGCAGGGCGATGTTGAGCTCATCGCTCATCAGACGGCTTCCGTTTCGTCGACGAGATGGAATGAGCCACTCGCTTCATCCAGCTCCCAAAGCTGGCCCTCCGCGATCGCGAAGTGGCAACCGTGCAGCTTGAGCTCGCCTGCATCCTCGCGTTCCCTCACAAAGGGAAAGGTGCGCAGATTCGCAAGGCTGGTCTTCACCCCTTCGAGCTCGAGCGCGTGGTGCTGGTCCGGAACGCCGCTGGCCCGAACGCGCTCGAGCGCGGGATCCAGCAGCGAAATCCACCGGTCGATGAAGATGCGGTCCGGCTCACCATGCCCATCAAGGGCAGCGGCGACCCCGCCGCAAGCACCATGACCCATGACCACAATGTGCCGCACCTGCAGTTTGGCCACCGCGAATTCGAGCGCCGAGCTCACTCCGTGGAGACCACCGCCAAGCTCGAACGGCGGTACAAGATTGGCGATGTTGCGCAGGATAAAGGCCTGGCCGGGCTCCGTGTCGAAGATGGTGGCGGGATCTACCCGGCTGTCGCAGCAGCCAATGATCATCACTGGCGGGGCCTGCCCGGTCGCGAGACTGGCCCAGCGCCGGCGTTCGGCCTCGTAGCGGTCGTGGCGGAAACGGTGATAGCCGCGAAGTAGCGCACGAAACTCTGGCACCGGTCTGATCTCCCTTTGGCGGCGAACCAACGCTGCCAGTCCGAACTGGCTCCGCCGCCCGCTACGCTCCTCGCTTTGGGATGGCAAATGGCCGATTGGGAACTTGCGGGCGGTCCATCCTTTGATGCGGAAGAGTGCAGAACCGAAACGAGGAGTTGAGGGACATGAACAAGCTATTTCTGACGGCCGCGGTTGCGGCGAGCGTTGGCCTCTCGGGCTGCGCGACGACCGACCCTTACGGCTACAATCGTCCGTACGGAAACCGTTCGACCGCCAGCGGCGCGCTGACCGGTGCCGCCGTGGGTGCGGCGACCGGCGCGGTCGTAGGAGCCGTGGTTCCGGGCGTGAGCACGGGTGCTGGCGCCATCGCCGGTGGTATTGCCGGTGCCGTGCTGGGTGCGGTGATCAACGGCCGCCAGACCTATCGCACGACGACGGGCCGGTGCTTCTACACCGACCAGTATGGCCAGGTGGTGTATCTGCCCGACAACCAGTGCTAATCGACTAAGGTGGAGTGGGGGTGGCGATTGCCGTCCCCACTCGCTATCTGGCCGGCATGAACGCTCCGGCCACTCTTCCGACGCCACCCAAGCAGCGCAAGCCCGACTGGATTCGGGTCAAGGCGCCGGTCAGCGAGGGCTATTCGCAGACGCGCAAGCTGATGCGCGATCTCAATCTCGCAACAGTCTGCGAGGAGGCAGCCTGCCCGAACATCGGGGAATGCTGGACCAAGAAGCACGCCACCGTCATGATCTTGGGCGACACCTGCACCCGTGCATGCGCCTTCTGCAACGTGAAGACCGGCATGCCGCGCGCTGTCGATGTCCTGGAGCCCCAGCATGTGGCGACCGCCGCCGCCGAGCTTGGCCTGGAGCATATCGTCGTCACCAGCGTCGATCGCGACGACCTGCCGGACGGTGGCGCCTCCCAATTCGTCAAGGTGATCGAGGCACTGCGCCGGGAAACCCCCAACACCACCATCGAAATCCTCACCCCCGATTTCCGCAACAAGTCGGAAGAGGCGGTGGCGCGGATCGTGGACGCGGGCCCGGACGTCTACAATCACAACCTCGAGACCGTCCCCAGGCTCTATCCGACCATTCGCCCGGGCGCGCGCTACTATGCTTCGCTGCGCCTGCTGGAGCAGGTCAAGCGGCTCAGCCCCACGATTTTCACGAAGTCAGGCGTGATGGTCGGGCTGGGCGAGCAGCGGCTCGAAGTGCACCAGGTAATGGATGACATGCGGTCGGCTGGAATCGATTTCCTGACCATGGGCCAATATCTTCAGCCCACGCCGCGCCATGCCACGGTGGAAGAGTTTGTCACTCCAGACGCATTCAAGGCTTACGCCTCCATCGCCCGCGCCAAGGGGTTCCTGCTGGTCGCAGCATCGCCGCTGACCCGCTCGAGCTACCATGCCGGCGACGACTTCAAGAAGATGCAAGCCTCCCGCGCGGAGCAGAGCGCCAGGACACGCTGACGACGCCATGCCGCGGCACAGCGAGGTCAAGCATCTTCCCTACACGCCCGAGCAGCTGTTCGAGCTGGTCGCCGACGTGAAGCGTTATGCCGAATTCCTGCCCTGGGTGACGGCCGTGCGCGTGCGCTCCTCATCCGAAACCGAGATGGTGGCCGACCTCATCGTCGGCTTCGGGGCATTCAAGGAGCGCTTCACCAGTCGCGTGACCAAGCATCGGCCTGATCGCATCGAGGTCGACTATGTAGAGGGCCCGCTCAAGTATCTGCACAATGACTGGCGGTTCGAGCCGGCGGCGGATGGCGGCACCGACCTCCAATTCTCGGTCGACTTTGCCTTTCGCTCGCGCATTTTCGAGGCGGTGGCGGGACAGGTGTTCGATCGCGCCCTGCGCAAGATGACTGGCGCGTTCGAAGAGCGCGCCGCCTGCCTTTACGGCTCCAGCAGTTCGAGCGCGCAGAGCGCCGCCTGAAGCCGGATCCCGCCACGTCCCTCGGCGGCGTCGAACAAGCGGCTGTCCGCGACGATCTTCTCGGGGTCCTCGTCGCGCTCCGCCCGGGCGAAGACCACCGTGCCGACCGGCTTGGTCGGGGTGCCGCCACCGGGTCCTGCGATCCCGGTAATCGCCACTGCAACATCCGCGCCTGACGACATCAGCGCGCCGCGCGCCATGGCCCAGGCCGTGGCAACGCTGACGGCGCCGAACGTGCCGACCACGTCTTCGCTGACCTTGAGCGCGGACATCTTCGCCTCGTTGGAGTAGACGACGTAGCTGGCCAGGAACACGTCGGACGACCCGGCGATCTCCGTCAGCGCCGCGCTCACCAGCCCGCCGGTGCAGCTCTCGGCCAGCGCAATGGTGCGGCCAGCGGCCCGGTTCAGCTCAAGCACCTCCCGCGCTTTGCTGACCAGACGTTCGGGGAGAAGGCTGTCCATCGTCATGCCTCGTGTGCTGTGCCGGGTGCCGCTGATGCGCTCAACTCATGGCCGAACCGAGACGGTCCATCGGGCAGGCGGATGGTGGCGACGGCCTGCGCCGCGATCCCCTCACGGCGACCGGTGAAGCCCAGTTGCTCCGTGGTTGTCGCCTTGATGCTGACCTGATCAGACCTCAGCCCCGCGATCTCTGCGACCCGGGACTGGATGGTCGCGCGATGCGGGCCAATCTTCGGCGCTTCGCAGATGACGGTGCAGTCAAGGTGATCGATGCGTCCACCCTGCTTCGTCACAAGGTCGCACGCGTGACGCAGGAAGCGATCAGACGACGCATCTTTCCATCGCGGGTCGGACGGCGGGAAGTGCTGGCCTATGTCACCGAGGGCGGCGGCGCCGAGCAAGGCGTCGGTTAGCGCGTGAAGGACGACATCGGCGTCACTATGGCCCGCGAGCCCCCGATCGTGCGGAATACTGATCCCGCCCATGACCAGCGGTCCGGGTCCGTCGAAAGCATGGACGTCGAAGCCCATGCCGGTGCGAACCACCAACTGTGCAGAAAGCATCATTTCCGCGCGTTCCCAATCCCTTGCGCTCGTAAGCTTGTGCAGCATCTCATCGCCCGCGACGGTCGCAACCTTCAGGCCAGCGCTTTGCAGAACCGTGCTCTCGTCCGTCGCGGTGCTGCTGCCGGACTCCTCCATCGCATATAGCAGGTCCTCCACCTGAAAGGCTTGCGGGGTCTGCACCCGAAGCATCTGGTGGCGGCTCACCGTGCCGCGGAGCTCGCTGTCTCCCTTGGCCAGCGTGTCAGCCACCGGAAGCACCGGGACAGCGCCATCGGCGCGCTCCAGCGCGTCGAGCAGCCGATCGATCACCTCCGCCGGGCAAAATGGGCGCGCCGCATCGTGGATGAGCACAATCCCGCCTGCCACCGCCTCGAGACCCGCGCGAACGCTGTCGGCGCGCTCCCTGCCGCCCTTGATCAACGTCCCGACATCCAGCCCGCGCAAGGCCCCTGCGGCCACCGCCTCCTGTCCCTCGCCAACAATGACTCGGACGGCGTCCACTCGGGGATGTTCAAGGAAGGGAAGGACGGCGCGGCGAAGCATCGGCACCCCGCCCAACGAACGAAACTGCTTGGGAACGTCGGCGCCCATGCGGCTGCCACTGCCGGCGGCGACGATGAGGGCGGTAACCTGGCTCACAGCCGTGCGCCTTGCCCGTTATGGAGCCTTCCTGTAAAGGCGCGCGCTCTCATGGACAGCTTCAAGCCTATCTCGATCGGCCCGGTCCGGATCGACGCGCCAGTGATACTGGCGCCGATGACCGGTGTTACCGACCTGCCATTCCGCAAGGCGGTCAAGCGCTACGGCGCCGGCCTTACCGTGTCCGAGATGATCGCCAGTCAGGCCGCCATCCGCGAAACGCGCCAGAGCCTCCAGAAGGCGCTATGGGACCCTTCGGAAGAGCCGGTCAGCCTTCAGCTCGCGGGCTGCAGCCCCGTCGAGATGGCCGAGGCCGCCAAGCTCAATGAGCAGCGCGGCGCCGCGATCATCGACATCAACATGGGCTGCCCCGTGAAGAAGGTGGTCAATGGCGATGCCGGCTCAGCGCTGATGCGCGACCTACCGCTCGCCGCCAGCATCATCGAGGCGACAGTCAAGGCCGTTTCGGTACCGGTTACCGTCAAGATGCGCATGGGCTGGTGCCATGACAGCCTGAACGCACCAGAGCTTGCGCGCATCGCGGAGGACCTTGGCGCCCAGCTGATCACCGTCCATGGGCGCACCCGCAATCAGATGTACAAAGGTTCGGCCGATTGGCGGTTTGTCCGCTCGGTGAAGGAAGCGGTGAGCCTGCCCGTGATCGTCAACGGAGACATCTGCTCGGTCGAGGACGCCCGCGATGCGCTCGCCCAGTCGGGCGCAGACGGCGTAATGGTCGGCCGCGGCGCCTATGGCCGTCCGTGGATTCTGTCACAGATCATGGCTGACCTTGCGGGTGGGCGACGGCCAGACCCCTCGATGGACGAGCAGCTGGCGCTAATCCTCGAACAATATGACGCCATGCAGTCACTCTACGGGCAGCAGACGGGGGTTAACCTCGCGCGCAAGCATATCGGCTGGTACACCAAGGGGCTGGCCGGCTCGGCCGAGTTCCGCAACCGCGTCAACACGCAGGACGACCCAGCGGTCGTGGTCGCCATGCTGCGCGAGTTCTATGCGCCATGGCTCAGCCGGCAGGCGGCCTGAAAAAAGTTAAGGCGCGCCGCAACAACTGTGTTCTTTGAGCAACGGGGCCGTGCTAGGGCTCGGCTCAATGGACGCTCGGACCAGCGGAAACAGCATCGATCAGCCGCCGAGCCTTCGTCGCTGGCTGGCGAAGGAGCGAGCCAACGGCCGCTTCTACCGGGTGGCCGAGCTGGTTGCCGCTCTGGTGCTGGTCAGCATGTTTGCGCTGAGCTTCACCCTGCTTCGCGGCGGTGACCAGGAGAGCACCCTATCACCGCCCGTCGCGGCCCTGCTGCTCGTTGGCAACCTCATTCCGGCCATTGTGCTCATGGTCCTGTTCAGCCGCCGGCGAGCGCTGCGCCGGGCGGAGGAAGGGGGGCTGGGCACCGGCCTGCTCCACACGCGTCTGGTTGCCCTGTTCTCCGTGATCGCGGCAACGCCGACGGTGCTGGTCGCCATCTTTGCATCGGTACTCTTCCAGTCAGGCATGGAATTCTGGTTCTCCGACAGGGCTCGCACGGTGCTCCAGCAAGCAGAGCGGACCTCTTCGATTTACGAGAGCGAACATCGCAATCGCCTTCGCGCCGACCTCGAGGCAATGGGCATCGACATGGTGCGCGCCATCAATCAGTTTGGCGCGGGCAGCCAGAACTTCACCACGGTCTTCATCTATCAGATCGCGACCCGCCAGCTGCGGGAGTCCGCGGTGCTGACCGCCGTTGGCAACCAATGGAACACCCAAGCGGTCATCAATTACGACGACCGCCCGATCCAGCAACGTTTCTCGCCCGCAGAGGTAAAGGACCTCAAGGCCGGACAGGTCGCGATCAAGATCGCTACGCCTGACCGGGTGGAGGGCATCATTCGGCTCGACCCCGATGTGCCGGTCTACCTGTACGGCGCGCGCGACATCAACGCGGCCGCTGTTCAAGCGCTCGGAGAGGCCAAGACGGCGGCAAGCGGCTACAAGGCCACGCTGGAGCGGGCACGAGGCCTCCAACTGCGCTTCAATGCCGCCCTTCTGCTCGGCTCCCTGATCATCGTAGGTCTGTCGATCCTCGGCGCGCTCAAACTGGCGGACCGCCTGGTGCGTCCGGTCGGTGCGCTGGTGAACGCCGCGGGCCGGGTCGAGGAGGGCGACTTCTCCACCAGGGTCCCGATTCAGAAGAGCGACGACGAAATTGGCGTGCTAGCTGCTGCTTTTAACCGGATGACCGGACGGCTGGAGGAGCAGACCGGTGCACTCAAGGCCGCCAACACCCAGCTGGACACGCGCCGCGCCTTTATTGAGGCCGTGCTCGGCAGCGTGACTGCGGGCGTGATCGCCATCGACCAGGATCGCAATGTTCTGCTGCTCAATCGCTCGGCAGGTACCCTGCTCGAACATGGCGGCGAGGCGGCGGAGGGGAGGGCGCTCTCCGATCTGTCCACCGAGCTCGATGAATTCCTGAGCGGCGACCAGCGCGAAGCCGACGTCATGGTCCGGTCCGAACATGGGCAGCGCACCCTCGCGGTGAAGCGGGTGCGTTACTCGGACGGAACGGTCCTGACCTTTGACGACATCACCGATCAGCTCGCCGACCAGCGCCGCGCGGCCTGGTCGGACATCGCGCGCCGCATCGCGCACGAGATCAAGAACCCGCTGACACCGATCCAGCTCGCGGCCGAGCGCCTGCAGCGCCGGTATGGCAAGGAAGTGCAGACGGAGCCGGAGACCTTCGGCCGGCTCACCGAAACGATCATCCGGCAGGTTGGCGACCTTCGCCGCATGGTCGATGAGTTCAGCAACTTCGCCCGCATGCCCAAGCCGGTATTCCGCGAGGAGAATGTCCATGACGTCGCCCGCACCTCGCTTTTCCTCCACGAGGTGGCTCATCCGGGCGTGAGCTTTGCGCTTGACCCGCCAAGCGGCGACATCCGCATGATCTGCGACCGTCGCCAGCTCAGCCAGGCCCTGACCAACGTGGTGAAGAACGCTGTCGAGGCGATCGAGGCGCGGCGCAATCGCGGCGAGCACAGTCTGGAAGGCGACAGGGTCAAGCTCACCATTTGCGACAGCGAGGCGCAATTGGTGATCGATGTCACCGACACCGGCATCGGCCTGCCCGAAGACCGGGAGCGACTGACCGAGCCCTACATGACGACGCGGGTGCGGGGCACGGGCCTTGGCCTCGCGATCGTCAAGAAGATCGTTGAGGAGCATGGTGGCGACATCGCCTTCCTCGACCGTTCCGGCGGGGGGACCCACGTCCGTATCGCCTTCGACAAAAGCCGGCTCAAGCTGCTGGCGGAAGCGGCCCAGGCGGCCGAGGACGAGCCTGGGCTCGTCCGCAATGAGGAGAGCTGATCGCTTATGGCGCTCGAAGTATTGGTCGTCGACGACGAGGCAGACATTCGCGAACTGGTCGCCGGCGTGCTGGAGGACGAAGGCT